>NZ_MUNF01000826.1 GCF_002154555.1 Streptomyces murinus | reverse complement strand
CACCTCCTCCGCCCGGCTTGCGGTCGCGGCCCCCGCCCGGGCCCGCCTGCGCGTCGACCCTCGCGCCCGGGCCGCCTCGGCTTCTGTACCCGGCCGCCGCTCCAGGGGGGGATCCGGCATGTGTGGCGGAATTTGTGCTGCGGGCCCGGCCTTCGCTTCGGCGAGCGGTTTCGCGCCCGGGAACGGCCTTCGCGTCGGCGCGCGGCTTCTCGCCCCGGGGACGGCTTTCGCGGCGGCTGCCGGTGCGCGGCTCGTCCGGCGCCGGTGGTCCGTCGTCGTCTTCGGCGCGCCGCGGTGTGGGGCCGTTGCCCGCGTGATCGACTCCGGCTTCGGGGACGGGCTCCGCCTTTCGACCGGGCCGGGCGGCGCCGCCTTGCCCCGATCTCCGCGAGCCAGAGGTCCCCGTTCCCCGTTCCCGGTTTCGCCCTCGGCCTTCGCTCCCGGCTTCCGCCTCGGTCGTCGGTGCGTGCCCCGCCCGGCCTCGGCGGTCGGTCTTCGTCTCCGGCCCGCTGTGGCGACGGTTCGCGACCCTCGAAGTCTGTGAGCGACGGGCCCCCGTCCCCGTCCGTGATGACGGCGCGCCCCGCTTCCGTCGGCGGCCGGAACCCCTACTCGGCGGTCTCCCGTGCCGGTTCCCCCGCGGTTCGCTGCTGCGGGATCGTGAAGGAGCCCTGCTGGATGGCGACCGTGCGGACCGGGGAGGGGATGCGGATGTTCTCCTCCTGGTAGCGGCGGTGCAGGCGCTTGATGAACTCGTGTTTGATCCGGTACTGGTCGCTGAACTCGCCGATGCCGAGGATCACCGTGAAGCCGATGCGGGAGTCGCCGAAGGTGTGGAAGCGGATCGCGGGCTCATGGTCCGGCAGCGCGCCCGGCACCTTGTGCATGACCTCCACGACCACCTCGGCGGTCACCCGCTCCACCTGCTCCAGGTCGGCGTCGTAGCTCACCCCCACCTGCACCGGCACCGTGAGCCGCTGCTCGGGCCTGGTGTAGTTGGTCATATTGGCCTTGGCGAGCTGGCCGTTCGGGATCACCACCAGGTTGTTGGACAGCTGGCGGACCGTCGTCTGACGCCAGTTGATGTCGACGACGTACCCCTCCTCACCGCTGCTCAGCTGGATGTAGTCGCCCGGCTGGACCGTCTTGGACGCCAGGATGTGGACGCCCGCGAAGAGGTTCGCGAGGGTGTCCTGAAGCGCGAGCGCCACCGCAAGACCGCCGACGCCCAGCGCGGTGAGCAGCGGCGCTATGGAGATCCCGAGCGTCTGGAGTACCACCAGGAAGCCGATCGCCAGGACCAGCACCCGGGTGATGTTGACGAAGATGGTCGCCGAGCCCGCCACCCCCGAGCGCGACTGCGTGAACGTGTGCACCAGACCGGTGATGACCCGCGCCGCGGACAGCGTGGCCACGAGGATCAGCCACACCTCCAGCACCTGATCGGTGTGATGCTGCACGGACCTGGTGAGCGGCAGCACGATCGCCGCGGCCGCCACACCCGCCGCGATAAGCGCCCACGGCACGATCGAACGCAGCGCGTCCACGATGATGTCGTCACCGCTCCAGCGGGTCCGCTTGGCGTGCTTGGCCAGCCAGCGCAGCAGCGAACGGGAGAGGAAGGCGGCCACCAGGCCCGCCGCGACCGCGATACCGGCCACCACCGCGTCGTCCAGGGTCAGCGCACGGTTCACCGGTCACCCCCGGAACCCGGAGTCTGCGCGGAGGGCCGTACAGGAGGTCTCGTCACGTTGTCACCTGCTCGATGTGCGGGAAGTACGAACGTGCCGGCCCCGGAACTCCGGTGACCGGCACGAGCGTTCATCCTGCCGTATCCGGAACACGCCCTACCACCCGGTCCGCTGGAACCCCGGGGCCCCCGATCAGATGATGCCCTCGGCGAGTTCGGCCTGGTCGCGGTCGCTGCCGTACGCCGCCGTCGGGGTGCCGTACGAGCGGCGGGCGACATACCACCAGACGCTGGCGAGGAGGAGGACGACGGCCAGCGCCACGGCCGCGTAGTTCATCGAGCCGACGGTGACCGGCGAGGACTGCGGCAGGCAGAACAGGACCGTGACACATGCCACCCAGACCACCGCGACCCAGCCGACCGGCCTGCTCCACCGGCCCAGATGCCAGGGTCCGCGCCGGAACCGGTCGCCCGCCCGCAGCCGCAGCAGTACCGGGATGGCGTACGCCGGGGTGATGCCGATGACGTTGATGGCGGTCACCGCGTTGTACGCCGTCGCCGAGTACAGCGAAGGCAGCGCGAGGACCCCGGCGACGCCGACCGACAGCCATACGGCGGCCACCGGGGTCTGGGTGCGGCCGCTGACCGTGCGCCACAGCCGGGAGCCGGGCAGCGCGCCGTCCCGGCTGAACGCGAACACCATCCGGCTGGCCGCCGCGACCTCGGCGTTCCCGCAGAACAGCTGGGCCACGATCACCACCAGCAGCAGCGCCTTCGCGCCGCCGGTGCCGAGGCCGTCGAGCAGGATCTGCGCGGGCGGCACCCCGGTGGCCGTGGTGCGCGTGGCGTCGTAGTCCTGGATGGCGAAGGTGAGCCCGGCCAGCAGGACGAAGCCCGCGAGCCAGGACACCCAGATGGCCCGGACGATGCCCTTGGCCGCGGACACCGAGGCGCGCGAGGTCTCCTCGGACAGATGGGCGGAGGCGTCGTAGCCGGAGAAGGTGTACTGGGCGAGCAGCAGGCCGATCGCCGCGACGTAGACCGGGTTCGACCAGCCGGTCCCATTGACGAACGTGGTGAACACGAAGGACGGCGACCGGTGGTGGTCGGGCACGATCGCGAGCGCGCCGACGATCAGCGCGACGCCCGCCAGGTGCCACCAGACACTGACCGAGTTGAGCACGCTGACGACGCGGACCCCGAACAGGTTCAGCACCGCGTGCAGCAGGAGGATGGCGCAGAAGATCAGCATCGTCCTGCCCGGCGTCGGCACGAAGCCCCACTGGAGATTGGCGAACGCGCCGGTGAACAGGGCGGCGCCGTAGTCGATCCCGGCGATCGCGCCGAGCAGCCCGAGCAGATTCAGCCAGCCCGTGTACCAGCCCCAGCGGCGGCCACCGAGCCGGTCGGCCATGTAGTACAAGGCGCCCGAGGTCGGATACGCGCTGGTGACCTCGGCGAGCGCGAGCCCGACGCACAGCACGAACAGTCCGACGCCCGCCCAGCCCCACAGCATCACGGCGGGCCCGCCG
>NZ_MUNF01000825.1 GCF_002154555.1 Streptomyces murinus | reverse complement strand
ACCTCTGCGTCCCGGATCTGCACCGCGTCCATCGGGAGGCCGCCCCGAACCCCCTCCCGGCCGCCTTCAGAGCAACATTTGAGGTTCGCGCCGGGTTTCAGGCCGGGCTTCGAACCGGGTTTCCGGCCGGGCCGCACGCGAAGCTCCTCGACGGGCCTCAGGCCGGGGCGGCCTCCCGATGGACGCGGTGCAGATCCGGGACGCAGAGGTTGAGCACGGTCGCCGCGACGATCAGCGCTGCGCAGGCCAGGAGCACGCCCTGGCTGCTCCACGCGTGCACCGCGAGGGCGGTGATGAGATAGCCGAGGGGGATGGCGAGCCGTTCGCCGACACCGTTGAACGCGCTCATACGGCCCTGTTCCGCCGAGGGCACATGCTGCTGGAACGCGGTGGTCCAGGCGACGATCGCGACATCGAGCCCGACCCCCGCCAGGAGGACGGCCACGAGGACGAGCGGCAGCGGCAGGCCCCAGGCCATGGCCGCCAGTGGCAGCGCGAGCCCGCCGCCCGCGACGACCGCGACCGCGAGCAGCCGGTACGGCTTCCAGCGCAGACACACCAGGGTCCCCGCCAGCAGCCCGCAGGAGAAGGCCGCCTGGACCAGGCCCCAGTCGCGTGCCCCGGCGTACCGGTGGGCGGCGACGAGCGGGCCGAGCAGCTGGAAGCCGGCCAGCCACGCGGCGACGAGGACGGTCCCGGCGGCGGTGTAGGTCCACAGCCAGGTACGCGACCGGAACCCCGTCCAGCCGGCCCGCAGGTCGGCCAGGACACCGCCGGCCGAGCCGGGCGGCGCGGCCAGGCGCAGGCCCAGCAGCAGGACGGCCGCGACGGCGAACGTGCACGCGTCCCAGGCCAGCGCCCAGGCCGCGCCGCTCAGCGCGACGACGAAGCCGCCGACGACCGGGCCCAGCACCTTCACCGCGTTGCTCGGCAGCCTGAGCAGCGCGTTGGCCTGCTGGAGGTGTTCCGCGGGGACGATCTGCGCGACGGCACCCTGGGTGGCCGGCACGGTGAACGACGCCGCCGTCCCCGACACGAAGCCGCACGCCGCGATCGACGCCGTCGTCGCATGCCCCGTGGCCACGGTGCCGGCCAGTACCCCCTGCGCGCCCGCCGCCACCAGATTCCCCACGAACAGGATCCGGCTCCGCGACCACCGATCCGCGAACAGGCCCCCCATGAGCAGGAACAGGATCGTGGGCACGGTGTTCACCGCGAGCACCACCCCCAGTGACCCGGCCCCGCCACCCCCCTCGATCACCGCGTACGCGAGCGCCAGCGGCGCCATCGCGGAACCGCTCACCGAAATCAGATTCGCCACCACGAACCGCCGGAACGCGGGGAGTCCCAGGGGAGTGCCGACGGTCTTGGACGCCTCGGCCTGCGGTGCCTCGGCCTTCGATGGCCCGGTCGAGGCCCCCATGTCAGCGCAACGCCGGATGATCTGCCACCACCGTGCACGAACCTGGAGCAATCTCTGTGAAACCGGCATCGCGGACCAATGGCAGTCCGCTGTGGGTGAGGCGGGTCCATTCGGCGGGGGTGGCGGTGCGGACGGAGAGGGGGTAGCCGGCGGTGCGCCAGGCGGTGCGGGCTGTGTCGGGCAGGGCCCACCAGGCGAGTTGGGCGGCGTGGCCGGTCTGGGCCATGGTCTTGCCGGCGGACATCACGAGGTCCGGGTTGAGCCACAGGACGGGGGCGGTGCGGTCGGGGTCGGACGGGGGTTCGGGGTCGTCGAGTTCGGTGCCGGAGACCTGGAGCTTGGCCAGGTCCTTGGGCCAGCCGTCCAGGGGGATCGGCGGGAAGACCCGTACCTCCGCGGTTCTGCCGGTCACCGTGATCCCGGGCAGCGTCCCGGCGCGCCGCCACTCCGCGCCCCGGGCCCGCCGGACCACCTTGCGGATCCGGGCGTCCTCCCAGTTCCGTAC
>NZ_MUNF01000824.1:246-665 GCF_002154555.1 Streptomyces murinus | reverse complement strand
GATCTTCGCCTGCTCCGGGGGCAGTGCCGCGAGCGCGTCCGCGTTGGCCTTCGCGCGGTAGGTGTTGCTGGCCAGGTAGTCGTCCGTCACGGTCTTGCGCGGCACGCCGAGTGCGGTGAGGAGAGCGGCGCTCGACCAGCCGGTGCGGTCCTTGCCGGCGGTGCAGTGGTAGAGGAGTCCGTGCCGGTCGTCGTCGGTGATGCCGTCGAAGACGGAGGTGTACGCGGTGCGGGCGGTGTCCCCGCTGACCATGAATTTCTCGGCGTCCACCATGGCCTGGGTGGCCGCTTCCTCGCTCGTCGGAGGTGTGCTGAGGAAGTCGGAGCCCGCAAGGACATCGGCGACGCGGTACGTCACGCCGGACGGTACGACGTCCGGTGCCGAGGAGCGCTCGGACTCGGTGCGCAGGTCGTAGGCGA
>NZ_MUNF01000824.1:0-214 GCF_002154555.1 Streptomyces murinus | reverse complement strand
AGCCGGTCGGCGAGGCGCAGCGAGTCGCCGCGCTCGGGCACGAAGTCGAACCACTGCCGGTCGACGGCGCGCAGCCCCTTCACGGTCACGTCGCCCCGGGCGCCACCGCGGGCGACCATATGGCCGTTCGCCCAGATGGTTACGGAGCGTACGCCGGGCGCCTTCCAGACCAGGTGGTAGGAGCCATCGTCGGTCGCGGTCACCGTGGCCGCCG
>NZ_MUNF01000823.1 GCF_002154555.1 Streptomyces murinus | reverse complement strand
GGCACACAGCCGGCCGCCACCAGGGATCGGTGGCGGCCGGCTGTGTGCCGAGGGTGGTCAGAAGGTGATCGAGTCCTCGGCGCTGACGTTCGTCGGCTGGAGGGGCTGGTAGCCGCGGGCCAGAAGCTGGGCAGTGACGGTCACGGTGCCGTGGTCGCCGCCGCCACCGCCGTAGCCGTAGCCGTAGCCGCCGCCCGTGCCGCCGGGGAGGGTGATGGTGAAGGGGACGGTGAGGGTGCCGCCGGGGAGCAGGCGGTCGGCGAGGGGCTCGGGGAGCTGGGCCACCAGGTGGCCGCCCTCGCTGGTGACGGTCGCCGGGATGCCGTCGATCGTCACCTGGACGTCCCCGGGCGCCGGGGTGGTGCTCGCGCTGATCAGCAGGCGGGTGCCCGGGTCGGCGAACTCCGGCCCGTCGGCGGGGCTGTGGAAGACGGCCGTACCGGCGACCCCGGTGGCCGTGGTGTGGAGGTCGACCTGCGCGGTGGCCGTGCCGTCGACGGCGAAGTCGTACGTGGTGCCGTTCACCGTCAGGTTGTCCACGTAGGTGTCCAGCGACGCGGCCGGGTCGCCGAGGCTGCCCACGTTGCCGATCAGCCCGATCACCCCGCTGGTGGCACCGGTGCACGCGGCGGCGAAGTCGCTCAGCGGCGCGTCGCCCCCGGCGGGGAAGCTCGCGACCGCGCGGGAGGTGCGCCAGATGCCCGACGGGCCCGAGTCCCAGTGCTGCCAGATGTCCGGGACGACCCCGTGCCGTCCCTCGGCGTCCGTGGCCAGCTGGGGCTGGAAGCTCAGCGTGGTGAATGCGCCGTTGCAGAACATGGGCAGCTGGAGGTTGGGCCCGGTGCCCGTCGTCGTCGTGTGCGCGCTGTCCACGTAGGAGTCGTAGGAGATCTCCGAGGCGAGGACGGTGCTCAGCTGGACCCCCGCCGTGTAGTAGTGCGCGGCCTGCGACTGCTGGCCGGGGCCGATGGCCAGGTGCAGGCTGCCGTTCCAGTGGACGGGATCGGCGAACGGCGACACCTCCTGGACACCGGGCGGGTTGGTCGAGGGGCCCTGGTCCTGGAGGCGGAGCCAGGGGCCGGCCGGGCCCAGGTCGGCGGCGGTGACGCGCTGGGTGGCGGCCTGGGCAGACGGTGCCAGGCAGAGTACGGACGCGCCCGCGGTCAGGACCGCCGTCACATACGCGGTCAGTCTGTTCAAGCGCAACGAAGGACTCCCATCGGGTGCCGAGCAGGCGCTGAGTGCGGCCGGCTGCGGTCAGCTGGTCACACTTTGTCCCGATGGGAGTCCTTCGTTG
>NZ_MUNF01000822.1 GCF_002154555.1 Streptomyces murinus | reverse complement strand
CAGCCCCCTGCCGCCTCACGGCCCCGCCCCCTTCTCGCCGACCGTCTCCTCCGCCAACGCCACCGCCTCCTCACGGAGTTCGAACGGCAGACCGCTGAGCACCGGCGGTCTCGCCACCACCGTGACCCGGACCTGATCGCCCTCTCGTCCGACCGTCACCCGGGCCCCGCTCGGTGCTGCCTGACGGGTCACCGACAGCACCGCGGCGGGCGGGTCCTGGCGGGCGGCGGCCCGGGCGCCCACCCGGGCCGCGTCCACGCACCGGATCTGCGCCGCCGCCATGAGCAACGCCCACACCAGCGCCATCGTGAACGCCACCAGCACGCACAGCGCCATGGCCGCCTCCGCCGTCACGAAGCCCCGGTCCGAGCCCCGTTCACATCCGCGCACTGAGGGCCTTCTTCACGATGGACTGGAGCTCCGCCCGGACCGCGCCGCTGGTGACTACCTCGTAGAGCAGCAAGGCGAATCCGACGGCCGCGATGATTCCCATCGCGTACTCGGAGGTCACCATCCCGGAGTCCCGACGGCACACCCGCCGCACCCCGGCCAGCACTTCGACGATCTTCCTCTTCATCTCAACTCCCATGGTTTCTTGATCAGTTCGCACGTTTTCCGTCCTCTTCTCCGCCCTTTTCCCGCCCTTTTTCCGTCGCCGTCCCTCACCTCCCCGCCATCACCCCGCCCGCCAGCCCGATCACCACGGGCAGCACCCCGATCGCGACGAAGGCGGGCAGGAAGCACAGGCCCACCGGCGCGGAGATCAGTACGGCCGCCCGCCGGGCCCGTGCCGTCGCGGTGCGGCCCCAGTCCGCGCGGGTGTCCGAGGCGATGCGGGCCACCGGAGCGGCGGCGGGCAGTCCCGACTCGTCGGCCCGCTCCAGCAGCCGGGCCAGGGCACCCGCGCCCGGCAGCGCGGCCAGCCCGTGCCAGGCGTCCACCGGGGTGCCGCCGAGCCGTACCTCCGCCGCGCCCCGCGCCAGCGCCTGCCCGACGGGTCCGCCCAGGGCCTCCCCCACCGCCTGCGCGGCGACCACGGGCCCGGCGCCGGCCGCGATGCAGGCCGCCAGCAGATCGGCGGCGAGCGGCAGTTGGCGCGCGGCCTCGGCGGTGTCGACGGCCGCCGCACCGCCCGCCGCCGCCCGGCTCGCCCGCCGGCGCCAGAGCACGGCACCGACGCCGAGCCCGAGCAGCGCCCCGACGGCCCCGCCGACCAGCGAGCCGCCGACGGACGATCCCACCCAGGACAACCCGCTCGACCAGTTCGGGGGACAGCGGGAGCAGCTGGGGCAGCAGCGGCTGAAACAGCCGTAGCCGGACATGCGGCGGAAACGGCCGTAGACGGATATGAGGGAGGGCGCCCGGTACTTCACCGGGCGCCCTCCCTCATGCGTACCGCGTCAGCCGCGGTGCAGCTCGAACCACACCACCTTGCCGGTGCTCAGCCGGGTCGCGCCCCAGCGCCGGGCCAGCTTGTTGACGAGGTACAGGCCCCGCCCGCCCTCGTCCGTGGCCCGCGCCTGCCGCAGCCGCGGCAGCTGCGGCACGTCGTCGCCGACCTCGCAGCGCAGCACATGCGTGCGCAGCAGCCGCAGCGTCACCGGCCGGGACGCGTACCGTACGGCGTTCGTCACGACCTCGCTGACCAGCAGCTCCACCGAGTCGGTGAGGTCCTCCATGTCCCAGCGGGCGAGCGCGCGCCGGGCCAGTCGGCGGGCCTGGCCGGGGGCCGAGTCCTCCGGCTCCAGCGTCCAGTACGCCACATCGCTCGGCGCGATCCCGTCGAAGCGGGCCGCGAGCAGCGCGATGTCGTCGTCCCGGTCGCCGGGGCCGAGCATGTCGAGGACCTCGTCGCACAGGGCTTCCAGTGGCGGCGGATGGTCCGGACCGGTCAGCTGCGCGGTGGCGGCGAGCCGCTCGCGCAGCTGCTCTATGCCCGTCCACACGTCCCGCAGCCGGGACTCCACCAGACCGTCGGTGTACAGCAGCAGCGTGGCCCCGGCCGGCGCGTCCAGCTCGACCGCCTCGAAGTCCACCCCGCCGACACCGATCGGCGCGCCCGGCGGCACCCGCAGCACCTCGGCCCGCCCGCCCAGATGCAGCAGCACGGGCGGCGGATGACCGGCGTTGGCGATGGTGATGCGATGCGTGACCGGGTCGTAGACGGCGTACAGACAGGTCGCCATGCGGTCGGTGCCGAGCCGCTGGGCCTGCTCGTCCAGGTGGTGCAGCACCTCCTGCGGCGGCAGATCGAGCCCGGCCAGGGTCTGCGCGGTGGTGCGCAGCTGGCCCATGATCGCCGCCGAGGTCATGGAGTGGCCCATGACGTCGCCGACCACCAGCGCCACCCGGCTGCCGGGCAGCGGGATCGCGTCGTACCAGTCGCCGCCCACCCGCGCGGTCTCCGCGGCCGGCAGATACCGGGAGGCGAGCCGCACCCCGGTCGGGCGGGGCAGGGTCTCGGGCAGCATGGTGCGCTGCAACTCGTCGGCGATGTACGCCTCGCGGCCGTAGAGCACCGCCTTGTCGATGCCGAGCGCGCTGTGCGTGGCCAGCTGGGCGGCCACCAGCAGATCGTCCGTCTCGAACGCGAGGCGCTCGGGGCGGCGCAGGAACAGGGCCGCGCCGATCACCCGGCGCCGGCCGCGCAGCGGCGCGAGGATCGCGTGCTGCCCGGAGGGTACGAGCGCCTCCGCGCCGTCGCCGAGCAGTTCGGGCAGCGCGGCCCGGGCGGCCGGCGCGTCCGCGAACACCGGGCGCACCCCGCGCAGGACTTCGTTCAGCGCGCCGCCGGGGCGCACCTCGCACAGCTCGGTGGTCAGCGAGGACAGCTCCGCGAGCGCGACCGGCTCGGGCTCCGGCTCGAACGCGCCGGGCAGCAGCACGCCGTCGGTGTCCCGCTCCTCCGGTATGCGGTCGGTGCGGCGCAGCCGCAGTACGACGGGGCCGGTGGGCCGTTCGTCGCCGACCGGCAGCGGGTCGCGCAGATAGACGAGGATCGCGTCCGAGAACGTCGGCACCGTGGCCCGGCACAGACCCATCACGATCTCGTCCAGGTCGAGGCCGCGGGCGATCCGCCGGGTGGCCGCGCCGACGAACCTGAGCCGGTCGCCGTCACGCCGCATGGGCATCGGCCGCCCCGGTGGCAGACCCCGTCCGGTACGGCGCTCCGGACCGCCCGGCGCCCGCTCCTGGTCGGCGCCTGGCTGCGGCGGAATGGCCTCCGCGGGACGCGGGCGATGGGCCGCGCCGGCGTCCGCGGTGGCGGGCTGGGAGTGCTCCGGGCCGTTGACTGGGGGCTCCTTCCCCTTGCCGTCCATTGGCTGGCCACACGAGGTGGCCGTCCCGGGCCCCGACGGCGTCCCGTCCGCCCGTGCCTGCACGGGTAAGACGGGGGCGCCGACCGGTTCCGGGGCATGCGTCAGCGCCCCGCGGCCGTCCGCGGGGTCGGCGCCCGCCTCGGGGCGCTCGAAGGAGGTGGGCTGCTCCGTCACGCGTGTCGCATCCATCCGTCCGGGGCTGCGCGCCGGGCGCGCAGTCGGTCCCGCAGAAGTCCCGATACCCGCAATACGTGTCCCGGGAACGGATTTTCCGCGTGCCCAAAGGAAGTTCCCGTGCCACCGGCGTGGCCTGCGCGCCCGGCGGTGCTCCCCTGATACCCCTCGTTCACGTCCCTGCCGCCCCTCGGTGACGATCGGTCAAGCCCGGCGCAAGCCGCGGAAGTTGTCGCTCCGAAGCGCCCTTGCGGAGGACGATCCTACGTTTCCTGCCCGGGGGCGCATCAAGAGTCTCATGAGGACACGTGCGCGGGCGTACGGTCCCAGCCCTCGGGGAGTGACGGTACCGCCCAGGACTCGTCCGGGCGCCATGCCGGCCAGCCTTCCGAGAACGGCGGCTCCCAGGCCGCGATCGCCTCCAGGGCCGCCCTGCCGGCCGTGCGGACCCGTTCGGCGGTCTCGGGGGGCATCAGGCCGTCCCGCTGGGCCTGTGCGAACTCGTCCTCGTCGCGCCAGTACCAGCTGCGGTCCGGACGGACGTCGATGTCCAGGAAGTGGTCCTCGGAATCCACCCCGCCCGCCCAACGGACCAGCGGTTCCTCCAGGTTGACGTACCAGTTCTTGAACCGCCAGCCCGGCTCCCAGAACAGCCACACCGACCAGGGCACGCCGGGCTGG
>NZ_MUNF01000821.1 GCF_002154555.1 Streptomyces murinus | reverse complement strand
CGGAGCCTACGGGAGGCTCCGGGGCGCACGGCGCCGCCGGTCGGCCGTACGGATTCTGTCCGCGCCGGTCGGCCATGCCGGTTGTTCGCCCCGGTCGTCCGCCCCGTACGGACGCGGCCGGTCAGCCGCGGCCGCCGTCCCCGTTCTGCCCGAGACGCTCGACTACGTAGAGCCGCTTGTTCCCCGGATCCTCGAAGCTGTCGGCGATCTTCTGCGCCTCGGCCTCGGTCGCGTACCGGCCGACGCGGTACTGATTGCCGTTGTCGTCCTGCCGTATGACGATCCAGGGCAAGGAAGCCGTGCCCTCACTCATGGTCCGCTCCGCCCCCATCGCGCCCTTCACCCTTTCCGGCATCACGGGACCCCCATCCCGTCCCGGGCCCTTGCCGGGCCCCGCCTAAGGAAACCGCAATACGCATATGCCCGAGCGTACGCCCAACCTTCACTCAGCGAATACGCCTTTTCACAAAGAGGTACGCACCCCGCCAGACCGGCGGGGGCGCACAAGAACGAATGCGCCCTGGGCAAGACAACCGGACGCATTCCACAGGAACCGGCGCCCACCTGCGAAAACACCCGGATCGTGGCGTCGGTCACGCAACCCGCGGACCCCCGCCACCGGCGCATCCGCCTCCCACGCGAGCCCGCAATGTGCGCTAGGTCACTCCGTGGCCTACGGGTGGTGTACGACCCTCACCGCACCGGCAGGTGATACGCCACCCGGTACCGGTCCGCCGGAATGACCACGTCCGCGGTCTCCACGGGGCGCCCGGAGGCGTAGTACGTGCGCTGGACGACCAGGACGACATGACCGGGGACGCCACCGAGGAG
>NZ_MUNF01000820.1 GCF_002154555.1 Streptomyces murinus | reverse complement strand
AGCCGTCGCTCCACGGCGCCGGGCGCAGGGTGGTCGCGTCCAGCCGCACCAGCACCCGGGTGCCTTGGGCGTAGGTCTCGGCGCCGTGGAGCGACGGCTTCAGGGCCGTGGCCCGGAAACTGCTGCGGCCCGCGGACTGACCTCCCGCTCGGCGCCGCGCTCGGCGGAGCGCAGCACGCCCGCGCACACCGTGAGCCCGCACGCGAGCGCCGTCACCACACCGAACGAGACCACCAGGCTGGTCGCCTGCGCCACCCCGCCGATCAGACTGGGCGCGATCAGCCCCGAGGTGTAGGTGATGGTCGCCACGCCCGCGATGGCCTGGCTGGGGTTGGGCCCGGCGTGCCCGGCGGCGGCGAAGCACAGCGGTACGACGACCGCGATACCGAGCCCCATCAGGGCGAAGCCGCCCATCGCCACCACGGGCTGCCCGGCCAGGACGACCAGCAGACCGCCGAGGACGGCCAGCACACCGCCGGCCCGGACCGTGCGCACCGCCCCGAACCGGTTCACCACCGCGTCCCCGGCGATCCGGGCCACGGCCATCGTCAGCATGAAGGCGGTGGTCGACGCCGCCGCGAGACCGGCCGAGCTGTCCAGCCGGTCCCGCAGGAACACCGCCGACCAGTCGAGGCTCGCGCCCTCCGCGAACACCGCGCAGAAGCCGACCATGCCGATCAGCAGCGCGGAGCGGGGCGGCAGCGCGAACCGGGGCGGGGGCTCCTCGTCCTCGGCGGGCTGTATGTCCAGCACCCAGGTGCAGGAGAGCACACCGAGCACGGTCAGGACGGCCGCGGCCAGCAGGAAGTGGGTGCGCGCGTCGGCGCCGAGATGGGCGGCGAGGGTGCCGGCGGCCGAGCCGACCAGGGCGCCCGCGCTCCACATCCCGTGCAGGCCGGACATCACCGATCTGCCGAGCCGCCGTTCCACCTCGACGCCGAGCGCGTTCATCGCCACGTCCGCCATGCCCGCGCAGGCGCCGTAGGTGAACATCGCGAGGCACAGGGTGGGCAGATTCGGCGCGAGGGACGGCAGGACGAGGGACAGCGTCCACAGGGCGATCAGCCCGCGCAGGGCGTTACGGCTGCCGAAGCGATGGCTGATCCGGCCCGCGAGCGGCATCGCGCAGGAGGCGCCGAGCGCGGTGAAGGCGAGCGCGAAGCCCAGCCGGCCCGCGCCGAGCGAGGCATGGTCCTGGATCCAGGGCACCCGGGTCGCGAAGGAGCCGGTCACGGCGCCGTGGACGGCGAACACGGCCGCGACGGCGTACCGCGCGCGGCGCACCCCGCTCATGTCCTCCATGTCTGCGTTCCTCCCCGTCGATCGGTGCGCCGTAAACTATCAGGGACCCTGCCTGATAGATAGCGCTTATCGCGCCGCGATGCGGACCGGGCGAGCGTGCCGGGCCCGACCGGTCCCGGCGCGCCGTTGTGGAAGGATCCCCGCCATGCCCGCATCTCCGAGCACCGCCAGGGCCATCAACGACCGGTCGGCCCTGGGACTCCTTCAGGACCGAGGCCCGCTGACGGCAGGGCAGTTGAAGCAGCTGACGGGGTTGTCCCGGCCGACGGTCGCCGATCTCGTCGAACGGCTCGGCGCGGCCGGGCTGATCACCGTCGTCGGGGAGTCCGGCGCGGCCCGCCGGGGGCCGAACGCCCGGCTCTACGGCATCGCCGCCGACCGCGCCCATCTGGCGGCGCTCGATGTGCGCACCGAGGGGGTGGCCGTGCTGGTCGCCGATCTGGTGGGGCGGGTGCTCGCGGAGGCGTCCGTGCCGATCGAGGGGGACACCGGGACCGGGCCCGCGGTGCAGCGGGTGGTGGCCGCGGTGGCGGGGGCCGTAGGACGGGCCGGCGCCGAGAGGCTGCACACGGTCGGCATCGGCGCGCCGGGCCTCATCGACCCGGCCACGGGTGATCTGCGCGACTCCGCGGGGCTGCCCGCGTGGCACCGCAGCCTGTCCGCCGCCCTCCAGGAACGGCTGCCCGGAGCGCGCGTCACGGTGGAGAACGAGACCAACCTCGCCGCCCTCGCGCTGTTCGGCGAGGGCGGCGAGGTTGGTC
>NZ_MUNF01000819.1 GCF_002154555.1 Streptomyces murinus | reverse complement strand
ACCAGCGGGAGGTGGCCGCGCAGGTGGCGAGTCCGCACACCTTCCTGATCACCGACCAGGGCATCGTCTACCCGCTGGGCTCATCCGCCGCGCAGTCCCTCGGCATCGGCGGCGGCACCGCGACCGCGCTGCCGGAGAGCCTGCTGGTGGCGCTGCCGCACGGGCCGGTCCTCGACCGCTCGGTGGCGGCGCTGACGGTGAAGGCGGGACAGGACGGGGCGACGGCTTCGCCCTCGGCCGACTCCCACCAGCCGCAGGGCGCTTCGGGCGTCGGCGGGACCTCGGGCAAGGCCCCGGTCCCCGCGGTGTCCACCGATCCGTCCCCCACCGGCTCCGCCGCACGGGTGGGGTGAGCGGATGCGCAGAGGACTGGGCACCGCCCGGGCGGGCGGGACGGCGTTGCAGTGCCGGGCCGAGGGCCGGGCACTGCTGGTGCACCCCAAGGGCGAACCCGACCCGGGGGCCGCCGCGTTCGCCGCGGGGCTCGCCGCCGATCCGCAGCACACCC
>NZ_MUNF01000082.1:172-6106 GCF_002154555.1 Streptomyces murinus | reverse complement strand
GGGTGATCCGGTACAGCTCCCCGCCCCGCAGCAGATACGCCCGCGAGTCCCCGATGTGCGCGAGCGCCAGCCGGGACCCGGTCCACAGCAGCGCCGTGAGCGTGGTGCCGGCCTCTCCCGTGTTGGCCTCTCCCGTGCCGCCCGCGAGCTCCGCCACCGCCGCCCCCGCGGCCCGCACCGCGTCCTCCAGCGCCCCGAGCACCCCCAGCTCCCCGAGTTCCCCGTCCACGGGCAGCGTCTCCGCCTCGTCCAGGTACCGCAGCGCCGCCACCGCCGCCCCGCTCGCCGCGAGACCCGCGGGCCCGAACCCGTCGGCGACGGCGAGCAGCCTGCGGCCCGCGTAGAGGGTGTCCTGGTTGGCGGGGCGGACGAGCCCGCGGTCGGTGCGCGCGGAGTGCCTCAGTTCCAGCATCGTCATGGGTTCCCTTCCCGATGTGTCGATCGTGCCGGTCAGCTGGTCGACGAGAAACGCCGCGAGATCCCGCCGTGCCGCCGTCTCCGCCTCGACCCGCGCCCAGTACGCGCCGATCTCCCGCGCGGCCTCGCCCGGTTCCAGCGCGCACACGGCGCGTATCTCGGCGAGCGGCATCCCGAGCCGCCGCAGCCAGGCCACGAGCCGCGCCCGCCCCAACTGCCCGACGGCGTAGTACCGGTAGCCGGTCTCGGGGTCGACCCGGGCGGGCCGCAGCAGGGCCAGCTCGTCGTACAGCCGAAGCGCCTTCGGCGACAGCCGGCTCACCCTGGCGAACGCCCCGATCGTCAGCAGTTCCATCGCGTCCCCGTCCCTCGTCGTCCACCACCGATGCTGGGGCTTCACCGAAGGTGAAGGTCAAACCCCCTGTCCCGGTTCCGGGCCGCTTGTTAGCCTCGCGAGTGTTCGAACGTCGTACGACAGGGAGTCACGCCGTGCCCCGCATAGCCCTCGCCACCTACGACCCCGGCACCGCCCCGAGCAAGGACGTGGACCTGCCGGTGCTGGTGCGGGCGCTGAACGACGTCGGCGCTCGGGCCGACGCCCCCTACTGGGACGACCCCGGGATCGACTGGTCGGCGTACGACCTCGTCGTCGTCCGCTCCACCTGGGACTACAGCTGGCGCGCGGCGGAGTTCACGGCCTGGCTGGAGCGGGTGGCCCGCGCGACCCGGATCGCCAACCCCGCCGAGGTCATCCGCTGGAACCTCGACAAGCGCTATCTGGGCGAGCTGGCCGCCGCCGGTGTCCCCACCGTCCCGACGAGCTATCTCGCCCCGGGCGAGGACGGCGCCCCGGTGCTGCCCACGGACCACGACTACGTCATCAAGCCGACCTCCGGCGCGGGCGCCCGCTTCGCCGCCCGCTACACGCCCGCCGAGCACGAGACGGCCGTACGACACCTCGCGCGGATGCACGCCGAGGGCTTCACCGCGATGGTGCAGCCCTACCTCCGGGGCATCGACGTCACCGGCGAACGCGCCCTCCAGTTCTTCGGCGGCCGGCTGCTGCACGCGAGCCGCAAGGGCGCCGTCCTTTCCCCGGGCACCCCGTACGACGCCGACAAGGTCGCCCACCCCGATCTCACCCCCTGGCAGCCGACGGACGCCGAACTCGCCGTTGCGGAAAAGGCGTTGGCGGCCGTACCCGGCTCCGCCGCCCCCCTCCTGTACGCCCGCGTGGACCTCGTCGACGGCCCGGACGGCACCCCCCGTCTGATGGAACTCGAACTGGTCGAACCGAACCTCTTCCTCTTCCTGCACCCGGACTCCCTGCCCCGGGCGGCGGCCGCGATCCTCGCCGAGGCGACGGCCTAGGGCCTGTCTGACAATTCCCGTCTGCCGCGCGACGCCATGCACGCACTCTCGCGGCACCGGGCGCAGACCCAAGTACGTCCAGTACGAGGGCCTACGCCCGGCACCCCGAGAGCACGCACCTGACGCCGCGCGGCCGCCCTCCGGGCGACGACGGGAATTGTCAGACAGGCCCTAGGGACCCCCGGGGCGAGCCCTCCCGATCCGACCCGGGCAACGCGGTGTCGCAGCGCGCGAGTTCACCGGTCTGATGTTTGAACACCGACATTCACATGTCCTATGTCCAAACGTCTGATGTTTGTATACGGTGTTCTCATGAAACGCATCAACGCACCGCGCCGGACGGCCAGTCTGTCCGCTCAGCTCGTGGACAGCCTCCGCTCGCACATCGAGGCGGGGGGCTGGCCCGTGGGGACCCGGATCCCCTCGGAGCAGTCCCTCATCGAGGAGCTCGGGGTCGGCCGCAGCACACTGCGGGAGGCGATCGGCGCGCTCGTGCACCTGGGGCTGCTGGAGCCCCGGGCCGGGGACGGCACCTATGTCCGCTCGTCGAGCGAGCTTCAGTCGGTCATGGTGCGGCGGGCAAGTTCCGTGGAGCGGGACAAGGTGCTGGAGCTGCGGACCGTGCTGGAGGAGTACGCCTCGGGAGCCGCGGCCCTGCGCCGTGACGAGGCGCAGTTGCGCCAGTTGCGGGAGCTGCTGGCCGACGCCGAAGCGGCCGCCGCCGGTGCGGATCCGTCCGCGGCCACGAACGTCGACGCGCTGTTCCACCGAGCCGTGGTCCGCGCCAGCGGCAACGACCTGCTGGTCGAGGTCTACGACTACCTCGGCACCGCCCTCACCTCGTCCCTGGGCGGTCTGACCTGGGAAACCGCCCACGCGGAGGACCACGCCCGGCTGCACCGGCGGCTCGTCGACGCGATCGAGGCACAGAGCGCGGACGAGGCACGGGACGCGGCGGCCGCCATCGTCCGGCTCACCCGCGACCACGAGACCGAGTGACCAGGTTCCCCAGCCGTATAAGGAGACTTCCCGTGTCCCCCTCCCGAATCCCCGCCGACGAACTCGACGCACACACCGCTCGCCGAGGCGCCCATCTGTACGCGACCGACGCGCAGTTCCGCGACACCGCGCCCCTGGACACCGTCACGGCGGCGGTCCGGCAGCCCGGATTACCCCTCGCCGCCTTGGTGGCCACCGTGATGGAGGCGTACGCGGACCGCCCCGCCCTGGGCGAGCGCGCCACGGAGCCGTTCACCGACCCGGAGACGGGCCGCACCACGCTCCGCCTCCTGAACCGGTTCGACACGCTCACCTACGGCGAACTCTGGGAACGGGCCGGTGCCGTGGCCGCCGAGTGGCGGCACCAGCGGCATCACCAGCGGCATCACCCCGAACACGCCGTGCGGCCAGGTGACTTCGTCGCCGTCCTCGGTCGTCCGGGCATCGAGTGCACCATGGTGGAGCTGGCCTGCGTCCGCTCCGGCGCGGTGTCCGTCCCGCTGCCGGCCGGCGCCTCCGCGGAACAACTGGCCCCCATCGTCGAGCAGACCGGACCGCGGCTGCTCGCGGTGGACGCCGACCATCTGGACCTCGCCCTCCGGATCGCGGCGAACACACCCTCGCCGCCCAGGATCATCGTCCTCGGCCACCGCCCCGAAGTCACCGCGCACCAGGAGGACTTGGCCGCCGCCCGCGACCGGCTCGCGGCGCGCGGCCGGGGCACCACCCTGGACACCTTGGCATCGGTCGTCGACCGGGGACGGACCCTGCCCCCGCTCCCGCGGGTTCCCGGGTCATCGGCGGCCGACGCGCTCAGCACGCTGATCTACACCTCGGGCAGCACCGGCACCCCCAAGGGCGCCATGTACACCGAGCGCGTGGTCAGGCAGTTCTGGGTCGACTTCGTACCCGGTCAGGCGGCGCGGCCGTCCATCGTGCTGAACTACCTGCCCCTCAGCCACATGGTGGGCAGGGGCGTGCTGTTCGGCACGCTCGCCAAGGGCGGCCTTGCCTGCTTCGCGGCGTCCGGCGACCTGTCGACGCTCTTCGAGGACCTCTCCCTGGTGCGCCCCACCGAGTTCATCATGGTGCCCCGCATCGCCGACCTCCTCCTGCGTCACTACCGGGACGAGCTGTCACGCAGGGGCGGGACGGGCACGGACCCCGCCGCGACCGAGGCGCGGGTGAAGGAGGAGCTGCGGGAAGAGGTCATGGGCGGCCGTCTCCTGTGGGCCGTCAGCGCCTCGGCCCCGCTCGGCGCGGAGACGACGGCGTTCGTGGAGAGCTGCCTCCAGGTCAGACTGCTCGACGGCTACGGATCGACGGAAGCCGGGATCGTCCTGCTCGACGGCCGTGTACTGCGCCCGCCGGTGACCGACCACAAGCTGGCCGACGTTCCCGAGCTGGGATACTTCGGCACCGACTCGCCGTATCCCAGGGGCGAGTTGCTGGTCAGGTCCGAGCGGCTGGTGCCGGGCTACTTCCGGCGCCCGGACGCCACCGCCGAGGTCTTCGACGAGGACGGCTTCTACCGCACCGGCGACATCATGGCCCGCGTCGGACCCGACGAGCTGAGGTACGTGGACCGCCGCGCCAACGTCCTCAAGCTGTCACAGGGCGAATTCGTGGCGGTCTCCCGCCTGGAGGCGCTCTTCGGCGGCAGCCCGGCGGTCCGGCAGATCTTCTTGTACGGCAACAGCGCCCGCGCCTACCTCCTCGCGGTCGTCGTACCCACACAGGACGCCCTGGACCGCGCCGACGGGGACACCCGGCGCCTGAGGACGGCGCTGCGGGAATCCCTGCGGAGCCTCGCGGTCGAGGCGGGTCTGAACTCCTACGAGGTGCCACGGGATCTCCTCGTGGAGACCGAGCCGTTCAGCCAGGAGAACGGACTGCTCTCCGGGGTGCGCAAGCCGCTGCGACCGGCCCTGACGAAACGGTACGGCGAGCGACTCGAAGCGCTGTACACCGAGTTGTCCGACCGCGAGGCCACCGAGCTGGAGGCACTGCGCCGGGTCGGCGCCGACGAGCCGGTCCTGGACACCGTGCTGCGGGCCGTGCGGGCGCATCTCGGACAGGAGGACGCCGCCGCGGAGCCCGGCACACGCTTCCTCGAACTCGGCGGTGACAGCCTCACTGCGCTGTCGTTCTCCCGGACCCTGAAGGAGATCTTCCAGGTCGACGTCCCCGTCGACGTGGTCATCAGCCCGGTCAACACGCTGCGGCAGGTGGCGGATCACATCGAGCGGGCGCTCGCGTCGGACCACCGCAGGCCCACCGCCGACCGCGTCCACGGCCCCGACGCGACCCGGCTCGACGCCGCCGATCTACGGCTGGACGCGTTCCTCGATGTGCGGACCGCCGCGCGCAGACCGGCCGGTCCGCTGCCCGAGGCCAGGACCGTCCTGCTGACCGGCGCCAACGGCTACCTCGGCCGCTTCCTGTGCCTCGAATGGCTGGAGCGCCTGGCCGAGCGCGACGGCACGCTGGTGTGCCTGGTCCGCGGCTCCTCCGCCGACGAGGCCCGGGCACGGCTCGACGCGGCGTTCGACAGCGGCGACCCGGAACTCCTCAAGCGCTACCGCGAGGCCGCCGACCGGCGCCTGCACGTGATCCCCGGCGACATCGGGGCACCGGACCTCGGGCTCGACGGCGGGACCTGGCGGCGGCTGGCCGACACCGTGGACCTGATCGTCCATCCGGCGGCGCAGGTCAACCACCTCCTGCCCTACGGCCAGCTGTTCGGCCCCAATGTGCTGGGCACGGCCGAACTGATCAGGCTCGCGGTCACCTCCCGGATCAAGCGGTTCACGTACCTGTCGACGGTCGCCGTCGTCTTCGGCGACGAGGCGGCGGCCGACGAGTCCGCGGACATCCGCACCGCCTGCCCCACCCGCGACCTCAAGGGCGACTACGCCGACGGTTACGCGGCCGCCAAATGGGCCGGCGAGGTGCTGCTGCGCGAGGCGCACGACGCGTTCGGACTGCCGGTCGCCGTCTTCCGCTCGAACCTGATCCTCGCGCACCCGCGCTACACCGGTCAGCTCAACGTCTCGGACGTCTTCACCCGCCTCCTGCTGAGCCTGCTGGCCACCGGGACCGCGCCCGGCAGCTTCTACGCCCCCGGCACCGGCGACGGCGGCGGAC
>NZ_MUNF01000082.1:0-133 GCF_002154555.1 Streptomyces murinus | reverse complement strand
CCGCTGACCCGCGTGCCGGACCACACCGAGTGGTTCAGCCGCTTCGAGACCGCCCTGCGCGCCCTGCCCGACCGCCTGCGGCAGCATTCGCTGCTCCCCCTGCTGCACGCCTTCGCCACCCTGGAACCGCCGC
>NZ_MUNF01000818.1 GCF_002154555.1 Streptomyces murinus | reverse complement strand
GGTGGCACGTACCGCCACCGGCCCACGCACACCACCACGCCCTCCGCGTCCTCCGGCGGCGGCAGCGGGCTCCAGGACGGCCGGGTGACGTTGATCAGCTGCGCCGGCGCGAAGAAGCCGTACGCGACGGTGCAGTTGACGAACCCGAACGGCCGCAGGGCCACCTTCAGTGTCGAGGTCTCCTTCCAGGACCGCGACGGCACGGAGCTGGACTTCAACGACAAGGACGTCACCGTGCCCGCGAACGGCACGGTGCGGGCCGAGGTCGCCTATGACGCGGGCTACTCCCCGGACCTGCCGGACCACTGCGAGGTCGAGCCGCGGGCCGGCGTCGAGGGCTGACGGCCCCGCGCTCACCGCACCCGGAACCCCCGCCGTCGCGCCGCGAACAGCTCCGCCTGCCGGCCGGGCGGGAGGTTGCCGAGGGCGATGAGGTGCGGGGCCTGTGCGAAGGCCGGTGCGCGGGCGGCCTCGCGCGCCGCCCACAGGGCCCGCACGGTCCCCTGCACCCCCGCCGGCGGATACCCGGCGAGCACCTCGGCACAGCGCACGGCGGCCGCCAACGGATCGCCGTCCGCCGCGAGTTCGGACACCAGCCCGATCGCATGCGCCCGCTCGGCGGAGATCCGCTCGGCCGTCCCCATGAGCATCATCCGGGCCGCCTCCCCGTACGGCATCCGCTCGGCCATGAGCATGGACTCGTACGCGCTGACCATGCCGTACGTCGTGTGCGGATCGAAGAACTCCGCCGTGCGGTCCGCGACCACGAACTCGCACTCGCCCAGCAGATAGAAGGCCCCGCCGCACACCATCCCGCGCACCGCCGCGACGACCGGCTTCCACAGCCCGTTCGCCTTCGGTCCGACGCCCAGCAGCGGATCGTCCTGCGCGTACGGCGACGACGGCTGCGGTACGACGCTGTCCCGGTCGATCCCCGTACAGAACGCCCGCTCCCCGGCCCCGGTGAGCACGACGGCCCGCACGGAGTCGTCGAACCTCAACCTGCCCCACACCTCCCGGAGTTGCCGGACCATCTCCAGGTCGATGGCGTTGAGCCGCTCGGGCCGGTCCAGGGTGACGACGGCGACCCCGGTGTCCTCGTCGGCCGCCAGGCGCACGGTGTTCACGCGAGCACCCACCGCGGCAGCCCCTCGTGGAACACCGCCCGCACCCGGGCGCCGATCCGGATGCGCCCCGGATCGAGGGAGCCGAGCGGCGCACCGGCCCCGGTGACCAGATTGCCGACCAGCCGGATCCGCGGGACCTCCGCCAGCTCCACCACGACCACGTTGTACGGCGCCTGTTCCGCGTACGCGGGCAGCAGCGGCGGGTGCGGGACGACGTACGACCACACGCGCCCGCGCCCCGACATGAGCCGCCACTCGCTCGCGAACGACCGGCAGTGCGGGCAGCAGGGCCGGGGCGGGAAGCGGGGCTCGCCGCACTCCCCGCAGGTCTGTACGCGCAGTTCGCCGCGGGCCGCGTACGCCCAGAACGGCGCGCCGTCGGCGTCGGTGACCGGCTTCAGCGTCATGGCTCAACTCCTCAGCAGCAGCGCGGAGGTGGGGACGCTCTCGCCCGCGGTGACCAGGCAGGTGGCGGCGCCGGGGACCTGCGCGGTGCTGGTGCCGCGCAGCTGCTTCACCCCTTCGGTGATGAGGTTGAAGCCATGCACATAGCCCTCGGAGAGCCCGCCGCCCCCGGTGTTGAGGGGCAGCCGGCCGCCGATCTCCAGGGCGCCCTGCTCGGTGAAGGCGCCCCCCTCTCCTCGTCCGCAGAAGCCGTAGCCCTCCAGGGAGAGCGGGACGAGGATGCTGAACCCGTCGTAGATCTGGGCCACGTCCACGTCGTCCGGGGTGAGATCGGCGTGCTTCCACAGCTGGCGGGCGGTGGCCCAGGAGGGGCCGGTGAGCGGGTCGTCGTTCCAGTAGTTGACCATGCCGTGGTGCTGGGCGGGCAGGCCCTGGGCGGCGGCGTGGACGTACACGGGCCTGCGGCGGCAGTCCCGGGCCCGCTCCCGCCCGACGACGACACACGCCAACGCCCCGTCCGTCTCCAGGCAGTTGTCGAAGAGGCAGAGGGGCTCGCTGATCCAGCGGGAGGTCATGTACATCTCGCGGGTGAGCGGGCGGTCGTACATCACGGCGGCCGGGTTCTGGTTGGCCCGGTTGCGGCAGGCGAGGGCGACGTTGAAGAGATGGTCGCGGGTGGCGCCGTACTCGTGCATGTAGCGGCGCGCCAGCATGGCCGTCTCGTCCGCGGGCCGCAGCAGCCCGAAGGGCCGGGTCCACTGGGCGGGGGTGGGGAGTTGGCCGGCGGTGCCGGTCCACGGCCGGGGCCCGCTGCCGCGTTTGCGGGAGCGCCAGGCGACGCCCACGGTGGCCTGTCCGGCGGCGATGGCGGTGGCGAGGTGGGCGACGGTGGCGCAGGAGCCGCCGCCTCCGTATCCCACCTTGCCGAAGTAGGTGAGATCCCCGAACCCCACCGCCTTCGCCAGCTCCACCTCGTCCGTCTCCTCCATCGTGTACGAGGCCAGGGCGTCGACCTCGCCGGGCGCGATCCCGGCGTCGTCCAGCGCGGCGAGCACGGCCCGGCAGGCGAGCGTCCTCTCGTCCTCCGGAAGGTGCTTGGCGAACGCGGTCTGCCCGATCCCGACGATGGCCGTGGCGTCCTTGAGTCCCGTCCCCGCCATGGCGTGGGCCCCCTTCCCGTAGCTGACAGCCCGTCAGATTACCGCTAATCTGACGATGAGTCAGCTGTGCGGGTTCGGCAGCTACGGGGACTCGGCAGCTACGGGATCGCGCGGTCGGGGAGGCCGATCATGGGCGAGTGGCACACCATCCCGGCCCTGGTGCGGTGGTCGGCCGCGCGGTACGCCGACCGGGAGGCGGTGGTGGAGGGCCGTACCCGCGTCACCTACGCCGAGTTGGGCGCCCGCGTCGAACGCGCGGCGGCCGCCTGCCTGGCGAGCGGGGTGGTGCCGGGCGACCGGGTGGCCGTGTGGGCGCCCAACTCCCTCGACTGGATCGTCGCGGCGCTGGGCGCGGTGTCGGCGGGCGGGATCCTGGTGCCGCTGAACACCCGCTTCAAGGGCGGCGAGGCGGTGGACGTGCTGCGCGGGAGCCGGGCGCGGCTGCTGTTCGTGACGGGGCCCTTCCTCGGCACGTCGTACGTGGCGGCGCTGCGCCGCGCGGCGGGTTCCGGCCCCGGCTCCGGCCCGCTGCCGGGGGTGCCGTCGCTGCGCGAGGTGGTGGTGCTGTCGGGGGAGGCGCCGCCGGAGTTCCGCACCTGGCGGCAGTTCCTGGCGGCGCCTCCCCCGACAGC
>NZ_MUNF01000817.1 GCF_002154555.1 Streptomyces murinus | reverse complement strand
GGCCAGGGCGCGCACCGCGCGAACGAGGCCATCGGCAGCAGACCGCCGGCCCAGCCGCAGGTGGACCAGGCGCGGGTGAACGTGCTGCCCGGCATGCCCCCGGTCCAGGACCCGGCGGACATCTACGCGGCGGACCGGCCGGGGCTGCTCTCCCCGGTGGTCAAGGACTTCCCCTCCCGGGTGTACGTGCCCAACACCAACTCCGACACGGTCACCGTCATCGACCCCGCCACCTACAAGGTCATCGACACCATCCCGGTCGGCCGCCAGCCCCAGCACGTGGTGCCCTCCTGGGACCTGAAGACCCTGTGGGTCAACAACGACCTCGGCAACAGCCTCACCCCCCTCGACCCGCGCACCGGCAAGGCGGGCAAGCCGGTCGCCGTGCACGACCCGTACAACCTGTACTTCACGCCCGACGGCAAGTACGCGATCGTGATGGCCTCCATGGACCGCCAACTGGTCTTCCGCGACGCCCACACCATGAGGACCGTCAAGGCGGTGCCGGTCAGCTGCTACGGCGTCAACCACGCGGACTTCTCCCGCGACGGCCGCTACTTCATCGTCTCCTGCGAGTTCAGCGGCGAGATCCTCAAGGTCGACACCGCGCGGATGGCGGTGGTCGGCCAGGAGAAGCTGCCCGTGCACGGCTCCATGCCACAGGACGTCAAGGTCTCCCCGGACGGCAAGCGGTTCTACATCGCCGACATGATGGCCAACGGGGTGTGGGTGCTTGACGGCGACCGGTTCACCAAACCCACCCTGCTCCCCACCGGCAAGGGCGCGCACGGCCTCTACGTCAGCCGCGACTCCCGCGAGATGTACGTCTCCAACCGGGGCGAGGGCACCATCTCGATCTTCGACTTCGCCCGGAACAAGCTCACCAAGAAGTGGGTGCTGCCCGGCGGCGGCAGCCCCGACATGGGCGGCGTCTCCGCCGACGGCAAGGTCCTGTGGCTGTCCGGCCGCTACGACGCCGAGGTGTACGCCATCGACACCCGCACCGGCAAGGAACTGGCCCGCATCCCGGTCGGCAGCGGACCGCACGGCCTCGCGGTCTATCCCCAGCCGGGCCGCTACTCACTGGGGCACACGGGCGTCTTCCGCTGAGCCGGGGAGCCGCAGCAGCAGCTCCGCGCCGACGGCGGCGTAACCGGCCGCCTGGAACGCCCGCAGACTCCGGGCGTTCCCCGGCGCCACCTGGGCCCACAGCGGCTCCTCGGTGAGCCGCCGGGCCGCGCCCGCCAGCCGCCGTCCCAGACCCCGCTCCCGGGCCGTCTCGTCCACCTCCACCGAGACCTCGAGCCGGCCGGCCGTCCCGCGCCCCGTCACCAGCACCCCGCCGTCCGCCTGCCAGGCCCGCACCTCATCGCGGCGCTCACGCGCGTACCGGATCCGGGGATGGCCGGCGTCCCGGATCTCCGTCAGCGCGAGCGCGGGGACGCCGGGGAGCGGCCCGGCCACCAGCACCGCGTCCACCGTCTCCGCCCGCCACCCCGTGCGCTCCAGCAGCGCGGCCAGGAAGCGCGGGTGCAGGGCGGCCGACAGGGGATCGCAGTCCAGGCCGCGCAGCGCCTCGTACACCCAGGCGGGGTCCTCGTCCGTGACGACGACGGAGTGCGCGGTGAACGCCAGGACGCCCGCGTGCCGGGGCCCGGGCTGCGGCAGGACCGTCGTACGGCCGTCCGCCGGCGGGAACACGCCCCGCGCCACCCCGTCGAGAATCTTCCGCACGGACTCCATACGCCACCCCTTGAGTCTCCACCCGCTGGAAGGCCCAGACTCCCAGACATGAACGACGACGGCACCGGACTTCTCACCATCGGCGAGCTGGCACGGGCCACCGGACTGAGCGTGCGCACCATCCGCTACTGGTCGGACGAGGGCGTGCTCACCCCGGTGACCCGCTCACCGGGCGGCTACCGGCTGTACGACGCCCAGGGCGTCGCCCGCCTGGAGCTGATCCGGACCCTGCGCGAACTGGGGCTCGGCCTGGACGACGTGCGACAGGTGCTGGCGGGAGAGCGGACCGTGGCACAGGTCGCGGCGACGCATGTGGCCGCGCTGGACGCGCAGATCAGCTCGCTGAAGGTGACCCGTGCGGTGCTGTCGTCGGTCGCACGACATGACTCGACCGTGAGGGAGACGACCCTGATGAACAGACTGGCCCGGCTGTCGGCGGCCGAACGGCAACGGATCGTGGCGGAGTTCGTGGCGGAGGCCCTCCAGGGGCTCGACGCCGTGGACCCCGAGGTGCGGGAGCGGCTGCGCGCCACCACGGTGGACCTCGCGGCGGATCCGACGCCGGAAGAGGTGGACGCGTGGGTGGAGTTGGCGGAGATGCTCCAGGACCCGGAGTTCCGCGCGCAGATGCGCCGGGCGATGGAGCTCAACTCGGCGGACGGGGCGCCGGGGGAGGCACGCGGCCGTTCGCTCTGGTTCGCCAAGCGGCTGGTGGAGCTGGTGGCCCCGGCCCGCGGGCGCGGCATCACCCCGCAGTCACCGCAGGCGGAGCCCGTCCTGCGTGAGCTCTTCGGTGACGCCCCGCGCGCGGACGTCCTGGAGCGCATGGCGGCCGGCTTCAACGAGCGGGTCGCCCGGTACCGCGAACTCATCGCCCTCGTCAACCGCGCCCCCGCCCCGCCGCACGCCGAGGACTTCGCCTGGGTGGTCGCGGCACTGCGCGCCCGCACGGACAGCTAATCTGACCAGCGTCAGTACGCCTGCATGGGCACAAGAAACACGAGCAAAAGGGGCGGATCGGTGGCGGACATCGAGGAAGCACGCAAGGAATTCCAGCGGATCGACGTGGACGGCGACGGTTTCATCACCGCCGCCGAATTCAAGTCCGCCCTGGCCCAGGGAGGCGACTGGAACGTCACCGACACGGTCGCCGAAGCCATCATCAAATCCCGTGACCTCAACGGCGACCAGGTCCTGTCCTTCGACGAGTTCTGGACCTACCTGAACAAGTGACACGGTCGGCAGGGGTGCCCCGTCCCGCGGAGGCGGGCACCCCTGTGCACCTCAGCCGCCCGCCCACTCCTTGAGCGCCGCCTTGGAGGCGAAGTCGGCCAGGTCCTTGTCGTGGGGCTGGCTCGCGTATTGGTGGAAACGCCATTTGGCCTTGATGCGGGGCTTGCCCGCGGTGACGTAGTCGGCGATCCAGAGGCCGTCGCCCGCGTAAGAGGTGCGGTCGATGTTCAGCCAGAAGTCTCTGTTGGTGTAGAGCACGACCTTGTTGTGCGGCCGCAGTTGTTTCAGTTTGCGGATGAAGCTGTCCTTGTCCGCGTTGCTGGCGTGCGTGCCGTCGCTCGTGGTTTCCCAGTCGACGGCCAGGATGTCGCCGGCGCGTTCGGGGGCGTGCTGGAGGAAGTAGTCGGCCTGGGCGGTGAGGTTGCCCGGCCACAGGAAGTGATAGAAACCCACGACCAGTCCGGCATCACGGCCGGTCTTGGTCTGCGCGGTGAGGCGGGGGTTCACATACGAACGGCCCTCGGTCGCCTTCATGAAGACGAAAGAGAGCCCGTCCGTGTCATATGACGTGGACTGGAACGAACTTACGTCGATGCCGTGGAGCATGCAGAGTTTGTGCCCCCCGCACGGCCCCCCGGAAACGTGCCCCCGGTCGCGGGGCGATTCAGTCGCCAGATCAGATCGATTCCGCAGCCGGACGGAGCCGCCGGCGGTGGCGCCTGCTCACGCCGGAGCTCGGTGAAGCCCAACCGGCGCGGAACGGCGCGACTGGGGGCGTTCGCCACGTCGTGCGCGATCTCCAGGTACCCCACGTCCGCCAGCGCGAACATCTCCTTCGCCAGCGCCGCCGTCGCCCTCGTGGCGATGCCCCGCCCCACGGCGCAGGGGTGCAGCCAGTACCCCAGCCGGCACCCCCTGGGCTCGGCGCGATACGCCTGGCACATGCCGATGAGCTCGCCGTTCTCGGCGACGACATAGTTGTAGAGCTCGCCGCTCTCCCACTTCGTCTCGGAACTCGCCAGCAGTTCCCGGGTACTTTGCTCGTCATGGCCGTCGGCCCACGGCATCCACGGCCGCAGATGATCCCGGGATTCCTCTATCAACGTGAACAGTTGAACGAAATCACGCTGCCCCCGTAAACGCCGGAGGACGAATTCCCCGCACTCGATGAGCTGACTCGGTCGGTCCATGGAACCATGATTGTTCCGCGGACCGATCAAGTAAATGTGCGATCACGTAAAGCTCAGCACTCGATGATGTTCACCGCGAGCCCGCCCCGCGCCGTCTCCTTGTACTTCACGGACATGTCGGCGCCGGTCTCCTTCATGGTCTTGATGACCTTGTCGAGGGAGACCATGTGCGAACCGTCGCCGCGCATCGCCATCTTGGCCGCCGTGACCGCCTTCACCGCGGCCATGCCGTTGCGCTCGATGCACGGGATCTGGACGAGACCGCCGACCGGGTCGCAGGTCAGGCCCAGGTTGTGCTCCATGCCGATCTCGGCCGCGTTCTCCACCTGTTCGGGGGTGCCGCCCAGCACCTCGGCGAGCGCGCCCGCCGCCATGGAACAGGCGGAGCCGACCTCGCCCTGGCAGCCGACCTCGGCGCCGGAGATGGAGGCGTTCTCCTTGAAGAGCATGCCGATCGCGCCCGCGGACAGCAGGAAGCGGACCACGCCGTCCTCGTCCGCGCCCGGCACGAAGTTGATGTAGTAGTGCAGCACCGCGGGGATGATGCCGGCCGCGCCGTTCGTCGGGGCGGTCACCACCCGGCCGCCGGCCGCGTTCTCCTCGTTCACCGCCATCGCGTAGAGCGTGATCCACTCCATCGCCCGCGCCAGCGGCTCGCCCTCGGCCCGCAGCTGGCGCGCGGAGACGGCCGCCCGGCGGCGGACCTTGAGCCCGCCCGGCAGGATGCCCTCACGGGTCAGACCGCGCTGCACGCACGCCCGCATCACCCGCCAGATCTCCAGCAGGCCCTCGCGGATCTCGTCCTCGGTGCGCCAGGCCCGCTCGTTCTCCAGCATCAGGGAGGAGATCGACAGGCCGGTCTCCTTGGTCAGGCGCAGCAGCTCGTCGCCCGTGCGGAAGGGGTACTTCAGGACCGTGTCGTCCAGCACGATCCGGTCCGCGCCGACCGCGTCCTCGTCCACGACGAAGCCGCCGCCGACCGAGTAGTACGTCTTGCTGAGCAGTTCCGCGCCCGAGGCGTCGTACGCCCATATCGTCATGCCGTTGGCGTGGTACGGCAGTGCCTTGCGGCGGTGCAGCACCAGGTCGTCGTCGAAGGCGAAGGCGATCTCGTGCTCGCCGAGGAGCGACAGACGGCCCGACTTCTTGATCGACTCCACCCGCTCGTCGGCGGATTCCACGTCGACCGTGCGCGGGGAGGCGCCCTCCAGGCCGAGCAGCACCGCCTTGGGGGTGCCGTGGCCGTGTCCGGTCGCGCCGAGCGAGCCGTACAGCTCGCAGCGCAGGGAGGCGACCGAGGCCAGCAGTTCCTCGTTGCGCAGCCGGTGCGCGAACATGCGCGCCGCGCGCATCGGGCCGACCGTGTGGGAGCTGGACGGGCCGATGCCGATCGAGAACAGGTCGAAGACCGAGATGGCCACGGTCACTCCTTGGGGCAGTGGTGGGGCACTCGACGGTGAGTGCCCCACCGGGGAATTACTTGGACAGACCCGGGTACAGCGGGTGCTTGTCGGCGAGGGCCTTGACCCGTGCCTTCAGCGACTCGGCGTCGTAGGACGGCTTCAGCGCCTCGGCGATCACGTCCGCGACCTCGGCGAAGTCCTCGGCCGTGAAGCCGCGGGTCGCGAGCGCGGGCGTGCCGATCCGCAGGCCCGAGGTGACCATCGGGGGACGCGGGTCGTTCGGGACCGCGTTGCGGTTGACCGTGATGCCGACCTCGTGCAGCCGGTCCTCGGCCTGCTGGCCGTCCAGCTCGGAGGCGCGCAGGTCGACCAGGATCAGATGCACGTCCGTACCACCGGAGAGCACGTTGACCCCGGCGGCGCGGGCGTCCTCGGCCGTCAGACGCTCGGCGAGGATACGGGCACCCTCCACCGTACGGCGCTGGCGCTCCTTGAAGCCCTCGGAGGCCGCGACCTTGAAGGACACCGCCTTCGCCGCGATCACATGCTCCAGGGGACCGCCCTGGAAGCCCGGGAAGACGGACGAGTTCAGCTTCTTCGCGAACTCCTTCTTCGCGAGGATGATGCCGCCGCGCGGGCCGCCCAGGGTCTTGTGCGTCGTGGAGGTGACCACGTCCGCGTGCTCGACCGGGTTCGGGTGCAGTCCGGCGGCGACCAGGCCGGCGAAGTGCGCCATGTCGACCCACAGGTACGCCTCGACCGCGTCGGCGATCCGGCGGAACGCGGCGAAGTCCAGCTCGCGGGGGTACGCCGACCAGCCCGCGATGATGACCTTGGGGCGGTGCTCCTTGGCGAGCCGCTCGACCTCGGCCATGTCGACCAGGCCGCTCTCCTCGTCCACGTGGTACGCGACCACGTTGAACTGCTTCCCGGAGAAGTTCAGCCGCATGCCGTGGGTCAGATGGCCACCGTGCGCCAGGTCCAGGCCGAGGATGGTGTCCCCGGGCTGGGCCAGCGCGAACAGGGCCGCCTGGTTGGCGGAGGCGCCGGAGTGGGGCTGGACGTTGGCGTACTCGGCGCCGAACAGCTCCTTGATCCGGTCGATGGCGATCTGCTCGGCCACATCGACGTGCTCGCAGCCGCCGTAGTAGCGGCGGCCCGGGTAGCCCTCGGCGTACTTGTTGGTGAGGACCGAGCCCTGGGCCTCCATCACCGCGAGCGGCGCGAAGTTCTCGGACGCGATCATCTCCAGCGTGGACTGCTGGCGGAGCAGCTCGGCGTCGACCGCGGCGGCGATCTCCGGGTCCAGCTCGTGCAGGGGCGTGTTCAGGACAGTCATGCGGTTACGACCTCCTCAGCCGGCGATGTGGGCGTCGTACTCGGCGGCGGAGAGCAGGTCGGCCGGCTCGCCCGCGACGCGCACCTTGAACAGCCAGCCGCCCTCGAAGGGCTCGGAGTTCACCAGCGAGGGGTCGTCGACGACGTTCTCGTTGATCGCGGTGACCTCGCCGGTGACCGGGGAGTACAGGTCGGAGACCGACTTGGTGGACTCCAGCTCACCGCAGGTCTCGCCCGCCTCGACGGTGGAGCCGACCTCGGGGAGCTGGGCGTAGACCACATCGCCGAGCGCGTTGGCCGCGAACTCGGTGATGCCGACCGTCGAGACGCCGTTGTCGGCGGCCGACAGCCACTCGTGCTCCTTGCTGTAGCGCAGCTGCTGGGGGTTGCTCATGGCCTGAATTCTCCTGTACGCGCGGGAGTGCTGATGACGGTAGGACGCTGGTGACCGCCGGTGGGCGGGCGAATGTGCGCAGGGTCACGTGCCCGCCCGTCGGGGGCGGGGGCGTGACCGGGCTCGCTGTCTACTTCTGGCGCTTGTAGAACGGCAGCGCGACGACCTCGTAGGGCTCGTGCGTGCCACGGATGTCCACGCCGACGCCCTCGGTGCCGGGCGCGGCGTGCGCCGCGTCGACGTAGGCCATGGCGATCGGCTTGCCCAGGGTGGGGGAGGGGGCGCCCGAGGTGACCTCGCCGATGACCTTGCCGCCGGCGACGACCGGGTACCCGGCGCGCGGGACCCGACGACCCTCGGCGATCAGGCCGACCAGGACCCGCGGGGGGTTCTGCGCGGCACGCTCGGCGGCCTCGACGAGCGCGGCGCGCCCCACGAAGTCGCCCTCCTTCTCGAACTTGACCACCCGGCCGAGCCCGGCGTCGAAGGGGGTCAGCGAGGTGTTCAGCTCGTGCCCGTACAGCGGCATGCCCGCCTCCAGGCGCAGCGTGTCGCGGCAGGACAGGCCGCAGGGCACCAGGCCCGCGCCCTCGCCGGCCTCGGTCAGCGCCTGCCACAGCTCGACGGCGTGCTCGGGCTTCACGAACAGCTCGAAGCCGTCCTCGCCGGTGTAGCCGGTGCGGGCGATCAGCGCGGGGACGCCGGCGACGGTGCCGGGCAGGCCCGCGTAGTACTTCAGACCGTCCAGGTCGGCGTCGGTGAGGGACTTCAGGATGCCGGGGGAGGCCGGGCCCTGGATCGCGAGCAGGGCGTAGGCGTCCCGGTCGTCGCGCACCTCGACGTCGAGACCGCCGGAGCGCTCCGCCAGCGCGTCCAGGACCACCTGGGCGTTGGAGGCGTTGGCGACGACCATGTACTCGGTCTCGGCGAGCCGGTAGACGATCAGGTCGTCCAGGATGCCGCCGTCGGCCCGCACGATCATCGTGTAGCGGGCGCGGCCCACGCCGACGGAGGCGATGTTGCCGACCAGGGCCAGGTTCAGGAAGTCGGCGGCCTCGGGGCCGGTGACGGTGATCTCGCCCATGTGGGAGAGGTCGAACAGGCCCGCCTTGGTCCGCACGGCCACGTGCTCGTCGCGCTCGGAGCCGTAGCGCAGGGGCATGTCCCAGCCCGCGAAGTCGGTCATCGTCGCACCGAGCGAGCGGTGCACGGCGTCCAGCGCGGTGTGTCGGAGTTCGGTACTGCTCATCGGTCGGTCGTCTCCCAGGGCAACAGGGATGGGGCGAGGAACGTTCCTCCCCATCTGTCATCGGAACCTGAGAGGTTCGCCGGGACCGCCACGGAGGCGATCACGGTTTGCACCTTGGGTGGGGCAGCCGTCATGGCGGCCCGCTTTTCAGATGTGCCTCGCCCGCGCGGTAACGGGGCCTGAGAGATTCAAGGGAGGGACTTGCTCCTTCGGCGCCCCAGCGAAGCCTGCTGGGGACTCTCCCGCGCGGATTCAAACGGCCGGTATGCAGTTGGCGCGCACATCATTGCACGTCGGGCCCCCGCCCGTCAGGGGCCGCATCCGTAACCGAGCTGTGGCGGTACGCGCACCCGCCCGTGGCACACCGGGCATTACCTTTCCTTTACTTCCACTGGGCATGGAGATTGCGAACCACAAGGGGAGGACGATCACGGTGAACAGGACCATGGCGCAGGCGGCCCGCATCCCGGCGCCGAGAAGCCCCGCGGCCCGCGAGCGGGTGGCCGCCCGCCCCGCGCCTTCC
>NZ_MUNF01000816.1 GCF_002154555.1 Streptomyces murinus | reverse complement strand
CGCCGTCGGCGACGCGGAGATCCTCGCCGCCACCGCCCTGCTGCACCGCCTCGGCGTCGACGCCGAACCCAGCGGAGCCGTCGCCCTGGCCGGTGCCCTGCGCGCCGGGCGCCGCGAACGCGCCGTGGCCATCGTCTCGGGCGGCAACACCCCCGCCCGGCTGCACACCCTGCACCACAGCCACACCAGTACCAGTGCCAGCGCCAGTACCAACGTCCACATCTGATCCGCACGGAAACGAAGGAGCTCACGCCATGACCCCGAACGCCGCCACCGCCGCCCCCGTCGCCACCCCCGCCGTCACCGTCGACCTGCTGGTCGACATCTTCCGGGACGTGCTGCGCCTGCCCGACCTCACCGCCGAGACCGACTTCTACGAGGCCGGCGGCGACTCGCTCACCGCGTTCCAGATCACCGGCCGCCTCCAGGAGATCCTCGGCGCCGACGTCCCGGTCTCCCTGGTCTTCGCCTACCCGACGCCGCTGGAGCTGGCCGAGGTCGTCGAGGCCGACTACGGCACCGCCTGACGCGTTCTCCGCCGCGCCCCGATCCGCCCGACGAATCCCGTTCCTTCGCCGCGTCCCGTCGCCCGTCGTCGCTCCCGTCCGTCCGCGCTCGCCAAGGAGAGCCGTGCCATGACCGAAGATCTCGTGCCGTCCCTCGGCCGTTGGCGGCTGTGGGAGCAGTTCGCCCTGCGCGGGGCGGGCTTCCCCGCCGACGGCGTGCTGCGCCTCGCCCCGCCCGGACTGGCCGAGGCGGCCGACAAGTTCGGCGCCGGCGAACCGCTCGACGGCCCCGACTGGAGCGGCTTCACCCGCCTCTTCACGGAGGCCGCCGTGGAGACCGCGCACACCTTGCAGGACATCGCCCGCGCACCGGCCTTCCGGGAGGCGGTGGCCTGGCAGAACCGGCCGGTCCTCACCTCCGGGATCGCCCCCTTCCTGCGCTGGACCCCGACGGCGGACAGCCGCAGCAGCATGCCGCGGCAGCGCGAGGAACTGGTCGCGCACTACTGGCAGCGGTTCTGCGTGAAGAACGACACCATCGGCTTCTTCGGGCCCGTCGGCTGGGGCCGCTGGGACTCCGGCACCCGGACGGTCGGCGTGGACCCCGGAACCGGCCTGATCGCCAAATCCTCCGTCTACTGGGCGAGTTGGGGGATCGACGCGCTCGCCAGGATGCTGGACGCCGACCCCGCCCTGCGTGAGTGGATCGCCCCCCGCCGCGTGCCCTTCCTCGTGCTGGACGGCGACCGGGTCCGCGTCCCCGGCCGGCGCCCCATCCCCGTGTCCGCCGAGACGGCGGCCGTACTCGCCCGCTGCGACGGCATCCGCCCGGCCCGGTCCATCGCCGCCGAACTCCCGGACACCGACGTCCCCGCCGTGCTGGCCGACCTGGTCGCCCGCCGCTGGGTGGTCCGGCGCCTGGAGATACCCGCCGACACCCACCCCGACCGCGCCCTGCGCGCCTGGCTGGAGACCGTCGGCGCGCCCGAACCCCGCCGGCGCGGCCTCGCGGCACTGGACCGGCTGGAACGCGGCCGCGCCGCCGTGGCTGCGGCCACCGACGTGGACACCCTCGTCCAGGCCCTGACCGCCCTCGAACAGGACTTCACCGAACTCACCGACACGGCCGCGGTACGGGAGAAGTCCGCGTCGACCGCGCCCTGCCGCTCGCTGGTCTACTCCGACACCCGCCGCTCCGCGACCGCCCGCCTCGGCCCCGGGATGCTCGAAGCGCTGCGCCCGCTACGGCTGTTGATGGACAGCGCGGCCTGGCTCACCTGCGAACTCGCCGCCACCGTCCGGGAGGAGGTCCGCCTCGTCCACGACCGTCTGGCCGCCGAAGGACCGGTCGACCTCGCCTCCTTCTGGTTCGCGTGCCTCCCGGTCCTGCACGGCGCCGCCCGCGCCAAGTCAGCCGAGCTGCAACGGGAGTTCGCCGCCCGCTGGGGGCGGATCCTCGCGGTGCCGGAGGGCGCCCACGAGGTGACCGTGACGACGGCCGGCATCGAGACGGCGGTACGGGAGCGGTTCGCGTCCGGCGGCGACGGCTGGACGACGGCCCGCTATCTGAGCCCGGACATCCTGATCGCGGCCGAGAGCACGGAGGCGATCGAGCGCGGCGACTTCACCCTGGTCCTGGGCGAACTCCACATGGCGTCCAACACCTTGGGCGCCTCCCTGTTCACCCACCAGCACCCGGACATCGCCGAACTCCTCGACCTGACCGACCGCGATCACCCGAGCCCCCGCCTGATGCCCCTGATCCCCAAGGAGCACCGCGCCCGCCTGTCGGCCCGGGTCCGCCACACCCTCGTACGGCCCCAGGACCGCCAAGTGGCCCTCGCCGACTTCACCGCGGACCCCGCGCGGACGATCCGCAGCGCCGACGCGACCGTGGAGAACCGGGCCGGCGACCTCGTCGTCCGCCTCCCGGACGGCTCCGTCTTCCCCGCGCTGGACGTCTTCTCCCACGTCCTGACCACCCTGTCGATGGACCTCTTCCAACTCCTGCCCCAGGCCGACCACACCCCTCGCGTCACCCTGGACCGGCTGGTGGTGGCCCGCGAGACCTGGCGTCTGCCGGCCGCGGACGCCTCGTTCGCCGACGAGAAGGACGAGGCCCGCCGCTTCGTGGCCGCCCGCCGCTGGCGCACCCAACTCGGCCTGCCCCGCTACGTCTTCGTCGTCTCCCCGACCGAATCCCGGCCCTTCTACGTCGACTTCGACAGCCCCGTCTACCTCACCATCCTCGCCAAAGCCCTGCGCCGCCTCGCCCGCAAGGATCCCTCCGCCACCGTCACCCTCACCGAGATGCTCCCCACCCCCGAACAGAGCTGGCTCACCGACGACCAGGGCCACCGCTACACCTCCGAACTCCGCTTCGTGGCCTTCGACACCACACCACCGCGCTGACCGGAGCAGGGCCGGTGAACCGCGCGCCCCCGAGCGTGCGCCCCCGTAGTGAACTCCGCGAACACCTCGCCCCCGACACTCCGTCACGGTTGGTGATCAAGGAACTCCGAACTGTGATCAACTGTGCCCTGGTCGTCGGGCAACGGGCCCGAGATGTCCAAGGAGAGTTCATGCACAGAGTTGCTATGGGCAGGCGTATCGCCTCCGCCGTCGCCACCGC
>NZ_MUNF01000815.1 GCF_002154555.1 Streptomyces murinus | reverse complement strand
AAGCACCGTTGCAGTACTAGGCCGTGAACCGTCCCGTGCGCTTGATCTCCGGGAAGTCCGTGGTCGCGCCGTCGAGTTCGAGCGCGCGGACCAGCCGCAGCTGCTCCTGTGTGTTGACCGTCCAGCCGATGATCCGCAACCCGGCCGCGCGCGCGTGCTCCACGGTCTCCAGGGTGATCCGGCGGATGTCCAGACACAGGGTCGGCGCGCCCACCGCGACCGCGCGCTCGACCACCTCGGGGCCGTAGCGTCCGGCGATCAGCGCGGTGCGCACCCCGGGCACCAGCCGGGCGATCTCGGCGACCGCCTCGTCATGGAACGAGGACACCTCCACCCGCGCGACCAGATCCCGCTCCAGCATCACCCGCGCCAGCTCCCGGGCCGCCGCGACGTCCTTGATCTCGGCCTGGAGCGGGGTGCCCACCGCGTCCAGGACCTCCTCGAACACCGGCACCCGCTCCCCGCGCCCCGCGTCCAGCGCGCGCAGCTCGGAGAGAGTCTTCTCGGCGATCGGCCCGGAGCCGTCGGTCGTGCGGTCCACCTCGGCGTCGTGCATGACGACCAGGGCGCCGTCCTTGCTCAGGTGCAGATCCAGTTCGATCAGGTCGAGGCCGGCCCGCTGCGCGGCGACGAAGGAGCGAAGGGTGTTCTCGGGCTCCACACCCATGACCCCGCGGTGACCGATGGTAAGGAAGTTCAAGGTTCGACTCGCTTCCGTCGACGGCGGCTCGGCACGCGCGGCGACGGGCGGACGCCGTCGTCCGTGCGGGCAGGTCGCAGCCTAACGGCCCCGACCCGGGATGAACCCGCATGCGCGCGGACGATCTGGACGCGCCCCGGGCGGTGACTGGCTGCTACCCCGTTGCGACATCACCCACGCGTGGGCGCGTCCCCCGCGCGCTTGACAGGCCGAATCCCGCCCCTCCCGGGCTCGGGAGGCCGACGCTCGAAAGTGAGCGCCGTCACGGTTTACGGCAGGAAAAATGTCGGTGACCATGTCTCCAGACAGAAAAATCTCCTGCACTCCCTCTTGATGGGGGAATCAGGGTATGCATACGGTGTCCATACGCTGGGTTCTCCCGTGGAGGATGGAAAATGACGGAAATTCTTGTGCAGTCGGGGCCGAAGGGGCAGGTTTCTTCGCAGGCCAGGGTGGTCGAGCACCCCGCCTGGCCCGTGCTCAAGGATGCCGTGGAGCAGATTCGGCCATGGCAGTCGGCGGACGGCTCGATCGACTTCGACGCCGAGGGCGCGCCCGCCAAGGCCGAAGCGGAGGCCGCCGTACGCCGTGTCGCCGAGGCCGTCGAGCAGCTCTCGCCGCTCCTGCCGTACGACGCCGCCTACCACGAGGCCGTGGTGAAGGATCTGCACCGCTGGGCCGAGGGTGGCTTCGAGGTGCCGGACTTCCTGGACTCCCTGCTGGCCTTCCATCCCGCGGCGCAGCGCGCGGACGGCCTCCAGCACCTGGTCGTCTTCCCGATGTACACGCAGAACGGCAACCTGGACCGCAATCTGGAGGCGGTCGTGCTGCGCATGGTCTGGCCCGAGTGGCTGGCCGAGCTGGAGCGCACCCGGTACGACAACCCGCTGTTCTGCGGCATCACGTTCGAGGACTTCACCTCGGGCTACGACACCAACTCGGCCGTCCTCTTCCCGGAGACCATCGCCGTCCGTGAGGCGCCGGAACGTTTCTCCTGGGGTGGCATCTTCTGTGACCGCGAGGCCGCGCGCTTCCGCCGGGTCACCGACGCCGCCGTCGGCATCCTGGGCCTTGAGCTGCCCGAGGACATCGCCGCGATGGTCCACGACCAGAAGCGCTGCGAAGAGGCGTTCGTGCTCTGGGACATGGTCCACGACCGCACCCACAGCCACGGCGACCTGCCGTTCGACCCGTTCATGATCAAGCAGCGCCAGCCGTTCTGGATGTACGGCCTGGAGGAACTGCGCTGTGACCTCACCGCCTTCAAAGAGGCCGTGAAGCTGGAGGCGGACGGCGTCCCGCAGGCCCGCGACGTGCAGTACGCGGTGCTCTTCGACCGTATGTTCCGCTTCCCCGTCACCGGCGACCGGGTGCGCAACTACGACGGCCTCGGCGGCCAGCTGCTCTTCGCCTACCTGCACAAGCACGACGTGGTGCGCTGGACGGACAACAAGCTGTCCATCGACTGGGAGCGCGCCCCGCAGGTCACCAACCAGCTGTGCGCCGACATAGAGAAGCTGTACCGGGACGGCATCGACCGCCCCAAGCTCGTGCACTGGTTCGCCGGCTACCAGCTGGTGTCCGAGTACCTGGCTCCGCACCCCGGCTCCAAGTGGGCCAAGGGTCCGGACGCCCTCGACCTGACGCTGCCGCCGCGCAAGCTGGTCGACGACGTGCTCCCGGACGAGTTTCCGCTGAGCATGTTCTTTGAAGCCCTGTCCAAGAAGCTGAAGAATGTGATCGCCTCCACCAAGGGCATCACGGCGGACGGCGCCGAGCGGCTCGCCGCGTGACTGACGGCGCACCGTCCACACACATCACTGCTGCAGAGGGGAAGATCATGGGGAACGGGTCGAACGGGGCGCTCAGCGGTGCGGTGATCGCGGTGGCCGGCGCGGGCGGACCCGCCGGACAGGCGACGCTGCTGCGCCTGGCCGAGGCCGGGGCGACCGTCGTCGGAGCGGACAACGACCCGCAGCGGCTGTCCGAGGCCGTGGACGCGGCCCGCTACGCCTCGGGCGGTGCCACGGTCACGGGGGACACCGTGGACCTCCTCGATCTCCAGTCCACCCGGGAGTGGGCCGAGCACATCGAGAAGGACTTCGGGCGCGTCGACGGCCTGGTGCACCTGGTCGGCGGCTGGCGCGGCAGCGAGACCTTCACCAAGACCAGCCTGGACGACTGGGACTTCCTGGAGCTGCTGCTGGTGCGCACCGTGCAGCACACCTCGCTCGCCTTCCACGAGGCCCTCCAGCGCAGCGACCGCGGCCGCTACGTGCTGATCAGCGCGTCCGGCGCGACCAAGCCCACCGCGGGCAACGCCGCCTACTCCGCGGCCAAGGCCGCCGCCGAGGCGTGGACGCTGGCCATGGGGGACTACTTCCGCAAGGCGGGCAAGGCGGAGGGCGCCGAGGGCCCGACCTCCGCGGCTACCATCCTCGTGGTCAAGGCGCTGGTGCACGACGCGATGCGCGCCGAACGCCCCAACGCGAAGTTCGCGGGCTTCACGGACGTCAAGGACCTGGCCGAGGCCATCGAGGGCGTCTGGAGCAAGTCCGCCGCCGAGTTGAACGGAAATCGTCTGTGGCTGACCGAGAAGCCGTGAACCCTCCCAGGACCGACGCGCGTCGCCATCACGACCCGGAGGTCCGCGGTTTCGCCAGTGACAACTACGCCGGGGCGCATCCCGAGGTGATGGCAGCCCTGGCCCTGGCCAACGGCGGCCACCAGGTCGCCTATGGCGAGGACCAGTACACCGAGAACCTCCAGCGGATCATCCGCAGCCACTTCGGTGCCGCCGCGGAGGCCTTCCCGGTCTTCAACGGCACCGGCGCGAACGTGGTCGCGCTCCAGGCGGTCACCGACCGCTGGGGCGCGGTGATCTGCGCCGAGAGCGCGCACATCAACGTGGACGAGGGCGGGGCGCCCGAGCGGATGGGCGGGCTCAAGCTGCTCACCGTGGCCACGCCGGACGGCAAGCTCACGCCCGAGCTGATCGACCGGCAGGCCTGGGGCTTCGAGGACGAGCACCGGGCGATGCCCCAGGTCGTCTCGATCACCCAGTCCACCGAGCTGGGCACGCTCTACACGCCCGAGGAGATCCGCGCGATCTGCGAGCACGCCCATGCGCACGGCATGAAGGTGCACCTGGACGGCTCCCGGATAGCCAACGCGGCCGCCTCCCTGGACGTGCCGATGCGCACGTTCACCAGCGCGGTCGGCGTCGACATCCTCTCGCTCGGCGGGACCAAGAACGGCGCCGTGTTCGGCGAGGCGGTCGTGGTCCTCAACCAGGACGCGGTGCGCAGGATGAAGCATCTGCGCAAGCTGTCCATGCAGCTCGCCTCCAAGATGCGCTTCGTCTCGGTGCAGTTGGAGGCCCTGCTGGCCAAGGACCTGTGGCTGCGCAACGCCCGGCACGCCAATGAGATGGCCCAGCGGCTCGCCGAGGGTGTGCGCGCGGTGCACGGGGTGGAGATCCTCTACCCGGTGCAGGCCAACGGCGTCTTCGCGCAGCTCCCGCACGACGTGAGCGAGCGGTTGCAGAAGCGCTTCCGCTTCTACTTCTGGGACGAGGCCGCGGGCACGGTGCGCTGGATGTGCTCCTTCGACACCACGGAGGAGGACGTCGACGCCTTCGTGGCAGCGGTCAAGGAGGAGATGGCGCGCTGATCCAGGCGCCCGAATAAACGCATAGGTATGCGGTCACCTGATAAGTCATTGACTGACGGGTGGCCGCATTCCTATGCTCTGCGGGCATGCAGCTGATCCAGGAAACCGCCGACCTCTCCGCCTACTTGGCCGCGGACGAGGTGATCGACCATCACCATCCGATGGTCCGGGAGACGGCCGCCCGGCTGGCGGCCGGGGCGGCGGACTCGTATGTCTATGCGCGCCTGGCCTATGAGTTCGTCCGCGACACCGTCCCGCACTCCGCCGACACCGGCGACCCCCGCGTCACCTGGCGCGCCTCCGACGTCCTCACCCGGCGGACCGGAATCTGCCATGCTAAGGCGCACGCGCTCGCGGCCCTGCTGCGCGCCGAGGACATCCCGACGGCCCTGTGCTACCAGCGCCTGCGCGACGACGAGGGTGAGGGCCATGTGCTGCACGGCCTGATCGCCGCCCGCTTCCACGGCGCCTGGCACCGCCAGGACCCGCGCGGCAACAAACCCGGCGTCGACGCGCGGTTCTCCCTGACCGGCGAGCGGCTCGCCTGGACCCCCGACCCGGCCGCCGGCGAACTGGACTATTCGCTGCTGTACGCCGCCGCGCACCCGGCCGTCCTCGACGCCCTGCGCACCGCCCCCGACCGCGAGGCCCTGGGCCGGGGGC
>NZ_MUNF01000814.1 GCF_002154555.1 Streptomyces murinus | reverse complement strand
GGCCGGGCCGGCGGGGATCAGCGGTCCGGACCGAACCGGGCCAGCGTGGCGAGCACGTCGTCCAGCCAGCCGATCATCATCCGCTCGTAGGCGATGCCGCCGCGCAGCACGGCGTACTGGAGTTCGCGCTCCGCGTCGGGCGGCGCCCCGGGATCGGCCGGGCGGGCCGCGGGCTCGGGCTCCGTGAAGTCCCGTGCCTGGCCCGCGAGATAGTGCGTCAGCCGGTCGCGGTGCGCCTGGCGGTGCCGCTGAACCTCGTGGATCAGGGCGGCCGGATCGTCGAAGGCGGCGCCCCGGATCTTGACGGCCAGGTCGTGGCGGACGCTCTCCGGCTCGATCGGGTCGTGCAGCCAGGAGGACAGCGCGGCGCGGCCGAGGTCGGCGACGCTGTACTCCTTCTTGTCCGGCCGGCTTTGTTGCGGGACGTCCCGGGCGTCGACCCAGCCGTCGTTCTCCATGCGTTTGAGCACGCGGTAGATCTGCTGGTGGGTCGCGGTCCAGAAGTAGCCGATGGAGCGCTCGAAGCGCCGGGCCAGCTCATAGCCGGAGCCCGGCTTCTCCAAGAGCGACACCAGGATCGCGTGTTCGAGCGCCATGCCGTCGATCCTTCTATGCAACTCGTTGCATAGCAAGCCCTGCCCGCTCGGATGCGACGCGGGTCACCCCGGCCGCCCTCATGGCCGGACGGGCGCCTCCAGCCGGGCGGTGATGAGGCGGATGATCTCCGGCTGGTGTTCGGCCAGGAAGAAGTGGCCGCCGGGGAACACCTTCAGGGCGAAGGGGCCTTCGGTGTGCTCGGACCAGGCGGCGGCCTCGGCCACCGTGACCTTCGGGTCGTCGTCGCCGACGAGGCAGGTCACCGGGCAGCGCAGGGGCGGTCCGGGTTCCCAGGTGTACGTCTCGGCCGCGCGGTAGTCCGCCCGGACGGCCGGGAGGATCATGCGCAGGATCTCCTCGTCGCCCAGCAGTTGGGGGTTGGTGCCGCTGAGAGCGCGCATCTCGGCGACCAGGCCGTCGTCGTCGCGCAGATGGACCGTCTCGGCGCGGTGCCTGGAGGGGGCGCGGCGGCCGGAGGCGACGAGGGCGGCGGGCACGATGTCCTGGTCCCGTTCCAGGCGGCGGGCGACCTCGTAGGCGAGGGAGGCGCCCATGCTGTGGCCGAACAGGGCGAGGGGCCGGTCGGCCCAGGGCAGGAGCGCCTGGTGGACCTTGTCGGCGAGCGCCGGCAGGGAGTCCACGAGCGCTTCGCCACGGCGGTCCTGGCGGCCGGGGTACTGCACGCACAGCACGTCCACGTCCTCGGGCATGGCCCGGGAGACGGGGAAGTAGAAGCTGGCGGAGCCGCCCGCGTGGGGCAGGCAGACCAGCCGGACACGGGCGTCGGGGCGCGGGTGGAACCTGCGGATCCAGGGCCCGGCGGCCTCGGTGAGCGGGGAGTTCACGGAAGCGTTGCCTTTCGGTCGGAGTTCGGTCGGGGTTCGGCCGCCCCCGCGCGGGGCGTGCGTCGTGGGGCGAGGGGGC
>NZ_MUNF01000813.1:1695-2087 GCF_002154555.1 Streptomyces murinus | reverse complement strand
GTCGCCCGGCTCGCGCCCGGTGCCCCGGGCCACGCCTTCGAGGAGGGCCAGCGCGGCCTCCATGTCGACGGCGAGCGCGGCCCGCTCGTCCGAGCTGCCCCGCTTGCGGGTCAGTACCTGCTCGACCAGCGCAGCCGCGGCGCCCGCGTAGCCCGCGGAGATCAGCATCTCGAACCAGACGAACCCGGCGGACTGGAGGTCGTCCAGGCGCGTGGGATCGTCCGCGCCGGCCCGCACCACCATCTCGCTGGGCACGAACACGTCCTCCAGGCGCACCTCGTCGCTCTCGGCGCCGGCCAGCAGGTCGTTGCCCCAGAACCGGTGCACGGTGAGACCGGGCGCGTCGGCCGGGACCAGCGCGAGCGCCAGCTCGGGCTCGCCGCCGTCCTCGC
>NZ_MUNF01000813.1:0-1632 GCF_002154555.1 Streptomyces murinus | reverse complement strand
GCTGGTCGGGCACGATCTGGTGCAGCAGCTGGGTCTGGGCCGGGGTGAGCCGGCCCGACTTGACGGCGAGCGAGTACAGCATCGCGGCGGTGAAGTGGTGCATGGAGACGGCCGCGACCAGCGAGGGCGAGACCGCGCCGAGGGCCAGCTGCACCCGCAGTGCCTCCAGCGGGGCCGCGCCGTGGCCGCCGTACGACTCGGGTATCAGCAGGCCCACACCGCCGTGGATGCGGAACAGGTCGATCACCGGACTTCCGGGTTTCTCCCGCTGCTCGTAAGGGAGTTGCTCCAGTTCCTTGAGCAGTCCGGGGTGGAACCGCTCGCACACGGTCCGGGCGACATCGAGGGAACGCACGGGAAAACCTCCGAGGACGGGGTGGGTTCAGGCGCCGAAGACCGCGTCGTACGGGCTGACGTCGCGGGCGATGCTGACCCCCTGGACGTGGGAGGTCTTGAGCATCGGGTAGTTGGCCTCGCCGAACGCGCCGCCGGTGCGGCCGGTGCCGCCGTGACTCGGCAGATAGGGCAGGAAGCCGATGTGCGAGTCGTTGACCTTCAGCAGACCGCCGTTGACGGTGCGGCGCACGAACGTCTCGACCACGTGGTCGGAGCGCGACCACAGCGAGTTACGCAGCCCGTAGTCGTTGCTGTTGACGAACTGAAGGAACGATTCGAGCAGGGCGTCGTCATGATCGCGCTCGGCGACCACGATCGGGACCAGCGGGAAGAAGGTCTCCTCGCGGACCACGTCGTACGTCCGTGCCCGGTCCAGGCCGTCCACCCGTACCACCGTCGGCNNCGTGCCGTCCACCTCGGTGCGATGGCCGCCGGTGACCAGCTCGGCACCGTTGTCCAGCGCCTGCCGCAGCAGCCGGAAGAAGCGCTCGCTGCGCCGCACCGGCGACAGCAGCACGTCCTCCTCCTCGGGCAGGCCCGGCTTGATGCCCTTGACCTGCTCCTTGACCTCGGCGATCAGCGCCTCGGCGACATCCGGGTGGGCCAGCACGTAGTTGGGGACCATGCAGATCTGCCCGGAGCCGTAGAACGCCTCCGTGATCGCCTCGGCCGCCCACTTCACGTCGGCGTCCTTCCACACCACGATGCCGTCGTTGCCGGCGAGTTCGAGGATCGGCTTCTTGCCGTGGGCGACGCACTGCTGCTCGAAGCGCAGGCCCTCCTGGCTGCCGCCGATGTAGAAGATGTCGTTGATCAGCGGGTCCGCGATCCAGCGGTCCATGGTCTGCTTCGGGTTGGAGCAGACCGCGTTGAGCACGCCGGGCGGGGCGTCGAACTCCTCCAGCAGCGGGGCGACGATGTCGCGCAGCAGCCACATGGTGGAGAGCGCGATGCTGCGGGGGGCCCGCACGACCACCGCGTTGCCGGCCATCAGCGCCAGCACGCACAGCGCGGCACTGGGCAGCGGGGCGTTCTGCGGCGGGTTGAAGGCGACCACACCGTCGGGCTGGCGGTGGAGGATCAGCCGGCGGCCGTTGTACTCCTTCTCGACCCGCATCTGCTTGTCGTACCAGCGCAGCGAGCCGGGAGCGTAGATCTGGAGCAGGCAGCTCAGCTCCCAGCGAGCGAGCTTGACGGGGTGGGACTCGGCGACCAGCATCCGCAGGAACTCGTCCT
>NZ_MUNF01000812.1 GCF_002154555.1 Streptomyces murinus | reverse complement strand
GCTCCGGCGGGGGAGCGGTGGCACCGGGGCCGGGGGAGGAGGCATCGGTGCCGAGCCGCGCAGCCGCCGCGAAGACATCCGTGTCCTCGTGGCGGACACCGGGCTCCTGCCCGCCGAACGGCTTGCTCTGCTCGATGAAGGCCACATGCCGCCAGGTGTCGGCGCCCAGGGTCCGCGTGTTGTCGTAGGACATCCCGGTCAGTTCCAGGCCGTCCTCCGGGACCGCGTTCCACTCCTTGCAGGCCACCTCGCACGCCTTGCAGCCGATGCACACCGAGGTGTCGGTGAAGAACCCCATCCGCGCCGGCCACGTCCGGCTGGGGGCCGTACCACTGGTTCCCGCGGGCCTCAGGGCCGTCGCCCATGGCATGCCTCCTCGGTCACGAGTGACGTCTCATGAGGACCGGCACCAGCGGGCTGTGGAGCGCCGGTTCCTCCAGGGGGACCCGTGGTCTCCCCCGAGCGTGGCACGGGTGCCCGCACTCCGCGCGCCCGGAACGGCGTCGCCCACCGTGCGGCGCGGGCTCACCCTGCGCCCCGCGCCCCGCCGCCCTCGGAGACCAGCGGGACCGTCGCGGTGACCCGTTTGCCCTCCGGCAGCACCGTCACCTCCAGATCCCGCGAGAGCATCCGCACCAGATGCAGACCATGGCCGCCG
>NZ_MUNF01000811.1 GCF_002154555.1 Streptomyces murinus | reverse complement strand
CGGGGTGATCGCCGACCGGTTCAGCACCCGCCGTCTGATGATCGGCGCCGACCTGACCCGGGTCTGCACCCAGTCCCTCGCCGCGGGCCTGTTCTTCGCCGGGCACGTGGTGCTGTGGGAGCTGTGCGTCATCGGCTTCGTCAACGGCGTGGCCGCCGCCGTGTTCCAGCCCGGCGTGGCCAGCACGCTGCCCCGGCTCGCCGCCGACGTCCAGGGCGCCAACGCGGCGATCCGCATCGCCGAGTCCGCCGCCCAACTCGCCGGGCCGGCCTTCGCCGGTCTCCTCGTCGGCTTCGCCTCGCCCGGCGGGGTGTTCGCTGCCCACGCCGGGACCTACGCGGTCAGCGCCCTGTGCCTGCTGCTGCTCCGGCTGCGCCCGCTGCCCCCGGACACCCTCGTCGCCACCGGCCGCGCCCTGCGCGACTTCCGTGCCGACCTGGTGCGCGGCTGGCGGGAGTTCAGGTCCCGGACCTGGCTGTGGGCCGTGATCGCCATCTGGTGCCTGTACATGATCGCGGTGAACGGCCCGGTCGTCCCGCTGGTCGCCACCGAGGTCGTCCAGCACCACGGCGCCCGCGCCTACGGCCTGGTCAACTCGGCCCTCGGCGCCGGGGAAGGTGAAGTACAGGCACAGGGACAGCGCGCCCGCCCTGAGCATGCGGCGGGGGCGCAGCCGCAGGGCGAGCAGGCCGCCGATGACGGTGCCGGCGCCGAGGGCCGAGTTG
>NZ_MUNF01000810.1 GCF_002154555.1 Streptomyces murinus | reverse complement strand
CCAGGTCCTGTCCGCAGGGCATGGACACCTACGGTTCGCGCTCGCTGGCCGTCGGCGGCGAGGCCGTGCACCGGGCGGCGACCACGGTGGTCGACAAGGCCCGCAAGGTGGCCGCGCATCTGCTGGAGGCGAGCGAGCAGGACCTGGAGTTCCGGGAGGGCGTCTTCTCCGTGAAGGGCTCCCCGGAGGCCCGCAGGTCCATCCAGGAGATCGCCTTCGAGGCGTTCACCAACCACGATCTGCCCGACGGGGTGGAGCCGTCCATCAACGCCGAGCACGTGGTCGACCCGGAGAACTTCTCCTTCCCGCACGGCACCCATCTGTGCGCGGTCGAGGTCGACACCGAGACCGGGCGGACCCGGATCAGGTCGTACGTCTGCGTGGACGATGTCGGCCATGTGGTCAATCCGATGATCGTCGAGGGGCAGGTGCACGGCGGGCTCGCGCAGGGCATCGCGCAGGCGCTGTACGAGGAGGCCGTCTACGACGACGAGGGCAACCTGGTCTCCGGCAGCATGGCCGACTATCTCGTGCCCTCGGCCGCCGATCTGCCGGAGTTCGTGACCGACCGCACCGAGACCCCCGNNCGCCCGCCGTGGTCAACGCCGTCGTGGACGCGCTGCGACCGCTGGGCGTGACCGATGTACGGATGCCCTGCACCCCGGAGCGGGTGTGGCGCGCGGTGAGGGAGGCGACGGCATGATTCCCCCGGCGTTCGAGTACGCCCGCCCCAAGAGCG
>NZ_MUNF01000809.1:323-565 GCF_002154555.1 Streptomyces murinus | reverse complement strand
GAACGGCACACCGAGGACGTCCGCCGCGATCTGGCTCCAGCAGGTCTCGTGGCCCTGTCCGTGCGGGCTGGTCCCGGTGACCACCTCGACCTTGCCGGTGGGCAGCATCCGGATGCTCGCCGCCTCCCAGCCGCCCGCGCCGTACCTCAGGTCGCGCAGCACCCGGCTCGGCGCCAGGCCGCACATCTCCGTGAACGTCGACACGCCGATGCCCAGGCGCACCGGGTCACCGCGCTCCGCGC
>NZ_MUNF01000809.1:0-254 GCF_002154555.1 Streptomyces murinus | reverse complement strand
GGGCGGCCGGCGCCCCGGTAGGCGTCGGTGGGGGTGCGGGTGGTGAAGACCCCGGTGCAGGTGAACTCGTAGGAGTCCATCTTGTAGATCGCCGGGTACATGAACGCGCCCAGGATCGGGATGCCCGGTGTCACCAGCATCAGATAGGCGCCCATGTCCGCGAGCAGGTCCACCTTCAGACCGAGCAGCCGGCCCTCCCGGGTGGCCGCGACCTCGATGTCCTGGATCATGCCCCGCCCGTGGTGGGTGGCGAG
>NZ_MUNF01000081.1:448-731 GCF_002154555.1 Streptomyces murinus | reverse complement strand
CCCCAGCGCCGCCCGCAGCCGCCCCGCCGGCTGCGGGCGGCGCTGGGGTCGCGCCGGGGACCGGGGCGGGCTGGCCAAGGGACACCTCCGGACGAGGCCGTACGTGGGATCCGTGAGCACAGTAGGCCGATACGATCTCCATCCCGCGTCAGAGCCCCGGCGGCGCGCACCGGTGTCCCCCGTTCGCGGTAACGTGAGGCCCCTATGAACGCCAAGCCCGACGTGCGGTTCCCCGCTGTATCCGTGATCATGCCCGTCCTCAACGAGGAACGGCATCTGCGCG
>NZ_MUNF01000081.1:300-432 GCF_002154555.1 Streptomyces murinus | reverse complement strand
TCGCCGCCGAGCTCGTGGCCGAAGACCCCCGCGTCCACACCGTGCCGAACCCGACCGGCCGCACCCCCGCCGCGCTGAACGCGGCGATCAAGGCCTCCCGGCATCCGATCGTGGTCCGTGTCGACGGCCACG
>NZ_MUNF01000081.1:0-252 GCF_002154555.1 Streptomyces murinus | reverse complement strand
CGCCGCGAGGCGCTGGAGCAGCAGGGCGGCTACAACGAGGAGTTCATCCGCGCCCAGGACTGGGAGCTGAACTTCCGCATCCGCGAGGCGGGCGGCCTGATCTGGTTCTCACCGGAGCTGAAGGTGTCGTACCGCCCCCGGCCCTCGGTGCGGGCCCTGGCCAAGCAGTACAAGGACTACGGCCGCTGGCGCCATGTAGTCGCCCGCTACCACTCCGGCTCCATCAACCTGCGCTACCTCGCCCCGCCGACC
>NZ_MUNF01000808.1:198-579 GCF_002154555.1 Streptomyces murinus | reverse complement strand
GCGGCTCGCCGGGGGTGAGGCCGAGGTCCACCGGGAAGGTCGGCAGGGTGCCGCCGCCGCGCCGGATGAACTCCCGCCAGCGGGCCACGATGTCGTGGTCGCCGTCCAGCCGGTCCGCGTCCGCCCGCTCGATCTCGCAGAAGTCGACGTAACTGGCCGCGGGGGCGGGACGGTCGGCGGTGCGCCCCGCCATGAGCGCGTCGTACAGCTCGTGCACCTCGGCGGCGATCCGGGTCAGCGAGTAGGCGTCNNGGTCGAAGGCCATGTAGACGCTGGTGGAGTCGGGGCGTACGACAGCGGTGTAGATGAGGTTCGGCCAGCGCAGCGCGTCGGCGACGGTGTCGAACCGGTCCTGGAGATACGCGGTGAGCCGGTCCGCGT
>NZ_MUNF01000808.1:0-182 GCF_002154555.1 Streptomyces murinus | reverse complement strand
GGGTGAACCGGCGCAGCTCCTCACCCGCCCAGCGGAACCCGCTGCGCAGCGTCTCGTGCCGCAACGTCCAGGAACGCAGCGCCTCTTGGAGCACGTCGAGGTCGACCCGGCCCGGCAGATCGAAGGCGGTGCCGAGCCAGGTCGGCACCGCCTTCCATCTCCCCGGCCGGGTCGACCTCCCC
>NZ_MUNF01000807.1:480-678 GCF_002154555.1 Streptomyces murinus | reverse complement strand
AAGGACGACAAGGGCGCCGCCCGGACCACGGCCGGCGCGAGCGCGTCCGCCGGGGCGGGGCGGAGCAAGGGCCCGGCCGCCGGTACCCGTACGGACGGCGGGAGTTCGGCGCCCACCGCCGCGGGGACCGGCACCGGCACCGGGACCGGCAAGGACGTCAGCGCGAGCGCGTCCGCCGACGCCGGGAGCGCGCCCGCC
>NZ_MUNF01000807.1:0-463 GCF_002154555.1 Streptomyces murinus | reverse complement strand
AAGAGCCAGGAGCACTACATGGTGCGCTCCCAGTACCACCGGATCCGGATCGAGAAGGCGGACTACCGGAGCTGGAACACGGCCGACTGGGAGTTCACCTACGCCGACGGCGGCACCGAGTACCGCACCGTCGACCGCGGCTTCGTGGTGAACGACCACCTCGGGTACGCGCTGATGTACACCGCGAAGGCCGGCGACTGGGACGGCGATCTGCGCAAGGACACCTGGAAGACACTGACGGCGTCCTTCAAGCCCAAGTCCTAGGACCCGGAAGGCGGTTCGTGGCACCGGAATCGGGCAACCGCGCGGTGCGGGTTGCCTCCGGCACGTATCGTGAATGGTTGAGGACCGTACGGAGCCGGATGCGGGTGCGAAACGGGCCACGAGACGAACGGATGTGACCAAACCGGGCGGCCGGGGGAGGGGCAGGCGGGATGGACGACTACGCGGGCCGGGTGCTGGC
>NZ_MUNF01000806.1 GCF_002154555.1 Streptomyces murinus | reverse complement strand
GGGACCGGCGGGCCCCGCGGGGCCCGCGGGGCCCGCCGGTCCCGGGAGGCCGGGCAAGCCCTCCGGACCGGGGACGCCCGGGATACCCGGCAGGCCCTGCGGTCCCATCGGGCCCGACGCACCCGTCGCACCGGTCGCACCCGTCGCCCCGGTCGGTCCTGCCGGACCGGAGGGACCCGCAGGACCCGCCGGACCCGAGGGGCCTTCCGGTCCCGCCGGGCCCGCGGGGCCGGTCGGACCCGTCGGGCCGGTCGCGCCGCCGCCCTGGCCGCCGCTGTAATCGCCGTCGCCGCCAGCGGGCTCGACGCCCGCGGTCACCGCCGCCCTGTGTGCCGTGTCGGCGGACGCGGCGGACGCGGTGGCGAGGGTGGTGAGGCCGGCGAGCAGGCCCGGTAGTGCCAGGGACATCGCCAGGGCGCACCGTCTGCGCCTGGGGGTTCGCCCGGATTGACTTGTCATACGTGCTCCTCTCACGGCGTCACGGCGGCCAGGATGCACGAATGGAGGGGCAAAAGGTGCGAATACGGATAGAACGCCTGATAACTCGTGGCACTCGGGTGAGGTGGTCAGGTTCGGGTGAAGACGGTCACCGACTGGGGGTCGCAGGACGTGTCCGTGGCGGAGGTCGCGCCGGAAGAGTTCAGGACCTTGGTCCAGGTGCCGGAGGGAAGGGTGGCGGCGTAGGCCGTGGTCGTCGGGTTGGCGACGACGATCGTGTCCGGGGTGGTCGGAGCGCCGGGGTCGGAGCTGATCCGGGCGATCACCGTTGAGCCGTCGACCTGCGTGGTCAGCTGGTTGTGGATCGCGGACCAGGTCGTCAGCCGCAGGGCGGCGGTGGCTCTGCGCAGGGCGATGGCGTCGCGGTAGTACGTGAAGACGCTCGCGTTGGTGACCTTGTCGCCCCAGTGGATCGCGTTGACGCTGTCGGGGGCGTTGTAGGAGTTCTTGGCGGTGTCGTAGTCGCCGTTCACCACCTTGGAGCGCAGGAACTCGTCGCCCTCGGCGATGACGGGGACGCCCTGGGAGGTCAGGACGGTGCCGACGGCGAGGCGGTCGATGCGGCCGGCCGTACCGGTGGCGCCGCCGGTCGCGCCGGAGTAGGTGATCTTGTCGTAGAGGTCGAGGTTGTCGTGGATCGAGACGTAGTTCATCGTCTGGTCCGGGCGGTCGGCGAAGGCCGGCGTCCACAGGTCGGAGAGGGGCGCGGTGCTGTCGGCGTCGGTGGGTGAGCCGGTCAGGCCGAAGGCGATGGCCGACGGGTTGCCCGAACCGCCCATGAATCCCATGACGTTGTCGTCGGTACCGCCCCGGATGGCGTCCCGGTAGACGCCGTTGAAGGCGCCGAAGTGGACGGGGGCGAGCGCGGGCAGGGTGCCGTAACGGACCTTCTGCGCCTCGTTCGGGTCGCCGGCGCCGCCGTTCCACGGTTCGCCGTAGAACATCAGGTCGCGGTCGGGGTAGGTGGTCTCCAGGTAATTCACCCAGTCGTAGGCGTCCTTGTAGTAGTGGACGCCCGCGAGGTCGAAGCGGAAGCCGTCGACGTCGTAGTCGCGGACCCAGTGTTCCAGCGAGTCCTGGATCATCCGGCTGACCATCGGGTTGCCGTCGTCGATCGAGTTGCCGGTGCCGGACAGATCGGTGCCGGTGTAGTACTTGCCGGTGATGTTCCCGAACACGCTCTTCGTGTACGTGTGGTTGTAGACCACGTCCATGATCACGCGGATCCCGTTCCGGTGGAACTGGTCGACCATGTCCTTGTATTCGCGGATCCGGTCCTCGGGAGCGGTGAACTGCGAGTACTGCTCCTCCGGGGTGTTGTAGTCCACCGGGTCGTAGCCCCAGTTCGGCACCGTGCTGCCGAAGTCGAACGACGGCATCAACTGGACGGCGGTCACCCCGAGTTGCTTGAGGTGGTCGATGCCGGTCTTCACCCCGTCGTACGTCGTCCCCGTCTGCACCAGGCCGAGGAACTTGCCGCGCTCGGCCGCGTCGACGCCGGAGCTGGGATCGACGGTGAAGTCATGGGCGCTCAACTCGTAGACGACCGCGTCCTCACGGTTGACCAGGGCCGGGCGGGGCCCCCAGCCGCCGGCGGAGGGGGCCACGGCGGCGGTGTCCACGACGACGCCCTGGGTGGTGCCGGGCTCGACCATCTGCGCGTACGGGTCGGGTACGGCGACGCCGCCCACCGAGAACTGGTACGGCTGGTCCTTCAAGTCCCCTGGTACGACGGCCTGGTAGACGTCCGTGTAGCCGCTGAGGGAGGTCGCCGTCATGGCATGGCTCGCGCCGCCGACGGTCACGGAGACGTTCGAGCTGTCCGGCGACCAGATGCGGAACGTGGTGGCGGCCGAGGTGTACAGCGCGCCCAGGGTGTTGAGCGGGGCGGTGGCCCCCTGGTTGCTCACCACGGTCATCAGATGGGTCGCGGAGTTGAAGGAGAAGGTCGTACGGGCCCCGTCGGCCGGGACCGTGAAGGGGATGTTCGCGCCGCCGGCGGCGCCCGCCGCGCCGTAGTTGGTGTCCCAGGAGCGGCCGAGGGTGACCTTGGTGTTCCAGTCGCCGGCCGGGATGGCGGTGGTGGTGTAGGTGTAGACGCCGGTTCCGTCGGGGTCCGTCATGGTGGTCGTCGTACAGGCGGCGGACCAGTTCGCGGCGCAGCCGAGGCCGTACTGGTAGTCGCCGGCGGCGGTGACGACCGGCATCGCCGAGTCGTCGGTGACGACATGGGTGTCGGGGTCGTAGACGAAGCCGACCTTCTCGCCGCCGGAGGGCACGGTCAGGGAGATGTCCGTGCCGCCCGGGACGCCGCCGGAGCCGTAGTTCTCGGTCCAGCCGTTGTCGACGGCGGCCTTGTAGGTGTAGCTGCCCGCGGGCAGGTTCAGCGACGCCTTCCAGCGGCCGTCGGCCTGGAGCGTCATCTTCGCCTGGGCGCAGTCGGGTTGCCAGTCGGCGGAGCAGCCCAGCTCGGTGTCGAAGGTGCCCGCCAGGACGACCGAGGCCGGCGCGGCGGCGGGGGCGGCGGGAGCGGCGACGACGGGGGTGGACAGGCCGACGCTGCCGCCGCCCAGGAGGGCGATGGAGGCGGCGAGGGTGGCCGCCCGGCGGGCGGCGGTACGGAGGGCGGCGGCGGTACGGAGGGAGTTGGTGCCTCCGCACGAGGACGGTATTCGCCTGTATGGGGACGGTATGCGCCGGGAGAGTCTGCGGCTCATGGGACGACTGCCTCCAGGGCAGGTCACGGCGCCGGCGCGGCCGGCCGCGC
>NZ_MUNF01000805.1 GCF_002154555.1 Streptomyces murinus | reverse complement strand
GCGGCCGAGCCCGTCGGCGAGGACCTGGTTGCCGCTGATGCCCTCGTTGACGACGCTGTAGCGCGGCAGCCGCTGCCCGCCCGCGAGCGCGGACCGCAGCCGGTCGCCGAGGACGTCGGGCCAGCGGCGGTTGGCGCCGACGGTGGAGGTGATGCCGTCGGTGATGGAGTCGCCGAAGACGACGACCGTGCCGTCGGCCTCGTTGCTGAGCACGTCCAGCGCGGTCAGATACCGCCAGTACGGCGTCTGTTGGGTGTAGGGGGCACCGGTGGAGTCCTCGGTGCGGTCCCCGGCCGCGACGTACGAGGTCTGCTGCGCGTGCGGGTGGTAGGTGACCGGCCCGGAGGGGGTGGGGGAGTACGTGGTGACCAGGACGTCGGTGTCGTGGGGTATGAGCAGGTGCACCGCGTCGCTGACGACCTGTTCGCCCGCGGGTATGACGACACGGGTGGCGCCCCCGAAGGTGAGCCGCCGCATGGTGTCCTCGTCGGCCGCCGCCGTGGCGTCCCCCGCGGACAGCGCGAGGGTGGCGTGGGTGATGTCCAGCGGTGTCTGGCCGTAGAGGTTGGAGAGCGTGATCCGGGCACTCGTACCCCCGGCGTCCGCGTGGACGACGTTGCGCACGGAGTGGCCCGCGAGGCCGGCCGTCTCGGTGCCCGGTTCGCCGCCGACGGGGGCGCTCGCCCAGGAGCCGACCCAGGTGCCGGTGGAGACGGGCGCGGCGGAGCCGCGGTGGGGGCGGTCGTCGGCGAGGGTGCCGTCGCGGGTGTGGTCGCCGGCCGCGGCGGTGACGTAGATACCGGCGCTGACGGCCACCACCAGCGCGACGAGGGCGCCGAGCAGGGCGAGGTACTTGGTGCGGTGCTGTGCGCGGGGGGCCTCGGGGGCTCCGTCGGGGCGCGTGGTCACGCTCGTGCCGTTCTCCTCGGGAGGGGAGTCCCGGGTCTCCTCGGGGAGGGACCTGCGGGCTCCGATCTTGATGGGGCCATGATGCTTCATGGGCCGGGCCGCACCGTCGGGGCCCAGGGCCCAAGCCCCCGCCGGAACAGACGCCGGGAACTCCTGTTCCGTTCCGGGAGTCGGTCAGGAGGGGACAATTGTGCGCGGGATCACCGAACGGGTGGAGCTGATGGAACCTACCGAGACCGGAACTGCCGGACCGGCCGCGTCGTCGTACCGGACGATGACGGCCTTCACCCCTGCCGACGAGGAGCGTCGGCGCGGGGTGCGGCGGATGAAACTCACCGCGACGGGCCTGCTGCTGTTCGTCGCCGTGGTCTACGTCCTGGCCAAGCTGGCCGGGAACGCGGGCGCCGGGGCGTGGGCGGACTACGTCTCCGCGGCGGCGGAGGCGGGCATGGTGGGCGCGCTGGCGGACTGGTTCGCGGTGACCGCGCTGTTCCGGCACCCGCTCGGGCTGCCGATCCCGCACACCGCGATCATCCCGACCAAGAAGGATCAGCTGGGTGTCTCGCTGGGCGAGTTCGTGGGGGAGAACTTCCTGTCCCAGGACGTCGTACGGCAGCGGCTGCGCGCCGTCGGCATCGGTGCCCGGCTGGGTTCCTGGCTGGCCGAGCCGGAGCACGCGGACCGGGTGACGGCGGAGCTGGCGACCGCGTTGCGGGGCGCGCTCACGGTGTTGCGGGACTCGGATGTGCAGGCGGTGGTGGGGGAGGCGATCACCCGGCGGGCCGGGGCCCGGGAGATCGCGCCGGGGCTCGGCAAGATGCTGGAGAAGGTCGTCGCGGACGGCGGTCACAAGCGGGCCGTGGATCTGGTGGTCTCGCGGGCCCATGACTGGCTGGTGCTGCACGGCGACAATGTGATGGGTGCGGTGCAGGGCGGGGCGCCGGGTTGGACGCCGCGGTTCGTGGACCGCAAGATCGGTGAGCGGGTCTACAAGGAGTTGCTGCGGTTCTGCGCGGAGATGCGGGACATGCCGTCCCATCCGGCGCGTGGCGCCCTGGACCGTTTCCTGACCGATTTCGCCTCCGACTTGCAGTCGGACACCGAGACCCGGGCGCGGGTGGAGCGGCTGAAGGGCGAGGTGCTGGGCCGGGGCGAGGTGCAGGATCTGATCGCATCCGCCTGGACGGCCGTACGGTCGATGATCGTCGCGGCGGCGGAGGACGAGCGCAGTGAGCTGCGGACGCGGCTGCGGTCGGCGCTGCTGTCCCTGGGCGCGCGGATGGCGAGCGAGCCGAAGATGCAGGAGAAGGTGGACAGCTGGCTGGAGGGTGCGGCGGTGCATGTCGTGACCACGTACCGGGCGGAGATCACCTCGCTGATCACGGACACGGTGGCGGGCTGGGACGCCGAGCACACCACCCGGAAGATCGAGGCGCACATCGGGCGCGATCTGCAGTTCATCCGGATCAATGGCACGGTGGTGGGATCACTGGCGGGGCTGCTGATCTTCACGGTGTCGCGGGCGGTGGGTGGCTGACGACGGGTCATCCGGCGCCTGGAACGGCGGCGCGGGGGTATCCGTCGTCCTGCCGTCCTCCCGCTTCGGGGGGCGTCCTCGACGAGGAGGAAGCCGATGACAGGAGCCGAGAAGGCGTCCGCGGGGGCGTCTGAAGGGGCGTCTGCGGGGGCGTCCCGGGAGGCCGGTGCGGGCGGCGGTGCGGGTGACGGTGGCGGGTCGTACGGCGGCGGCCGGGCGGGTGGCGGCGGGTCGTGCGGCGGCGGCCGG
>NZ_MUNF01000804.1 GCF_002154555.1 Streptomyces murinus | reverse complement strand
CACCCGGGCGGGCGGGACGAGTCGGGCGGGTCGGACGCGGGCTCCGGGTCCGGCGGTTCGGCGGGGTCGGCCGGGTCGGGTTCCGGTGCCGGCGGTGGCGACGGGAACGGCGGCTCCGGCTCGGGCGGTGCCGCGGGCTCCGGCGGCGGGTCCGCCGCGGGCGGCGGGGCGGTCGCCGCGGGCGACGCGCTGCCCGGCTCCTCCACGCTGGCGAACTGCACGTCCGGCGCGGTGTCGTTGGGCCTGCGCAGCCTGCACAACTCCTACTCGCCGGACCAGACACCGGCCTTTGAACTCACCGCGAAGAACACCTCGTCCGCCGACTGCAAGGTCGATCTCGGCCCGAAGAACACGGTGTTGACGATCACCCCGGCCGACAGCGACAACGCCTTCTGGTCCTCCGCCGACTGCCCCAAGGGCGCGGGCGACCTGCTCTTCCGGGTACCGGCCGGCAAGACCATCACCTACACGGTCAGCTGGGACCGCCGCCCCAGCGCCGCCCACTGCGCGACCCCGTCCGGCGGCACCGCCAAGACCGGGACGTACCTGCTGGAGGCGAAGACACCGGGGTACGGGAAGCTCCAGGCGTCGTTCGTGCTGTCGGCGGACTAGTACGTCCCGGACCTGCCGGTTACTTCTCGGACCCGCCGGGCCCGAGGATCAGACGTACCGCTCCAGGATCGAGGACTCGGCCAGCCGCGAGAGTCCCTCCCGCACGCTGCGCGCCCGCGCCTCGCCCACACCGTCCACCGCCTGGAGGTCGTCCACACTCGCGGCCAGCAGCTTCTGAAGCCCGCCGAAGTGCTCCACCAGCCGGTCGATGATCGCCCCCGGCAGCCGCGGCACCTTGGCCAGCAGCCGGAAGCCCCGCGGGGACACCGCGGAGTCCAGGGTCTCGGGCGACCCGGTGTAGCCCAGCGCCCGCGCCACGGTGCCGACCTCGATCAGCTCGGCCTGGGTGAGCGCGTTCAGCTCGGACAGGGCCTCCTCCACCGTGCGGGAGCGCTTGGCCGTCGGCTCGGGCACATAGTCCCGTACGACCAGCTCCCGGTCCGGCTCGACCCCCGCGATCAACTCCTCCAGCTGGAGCGCGAGCAGCCGGCCGTCGGTGCCCAGCTCCACCACGTACTCGGCGATCTCGGTGGCGATCCGGCGCACCATCTCCAGACGCTGCGCGACGGCGGACACGTCCCGCACCGTCACCAGGTCCTCGATCTCCAGCGCCGACAGGGTGCCCGCCACCTCGTCCAGGCGGAGCTTGTACCGCTCCAGGGTGGCCAGCGCCTGGTTCGCACGGGAGAGGATCGCCGCCGAGTCCTCCAGGACACGGCGCTGACCGTCGACGTAGAGCGCGATCAGCCGCATCGACTGGGACACCGAGACGACGGGGAAGCCGACCTGCTTGCTGACCCGGTCCGCCGTACGGTGCCGGGTGCCGGTCTCCTCGGTGGGGATGGTCGGGTCCGGGACCAGCTGCACGCCCGCGCGCAGGATCTTCGAGAGGTCCGAGGAGAGCACGATGCCGCCGTCCAGCTTGCACAGCTCCCGCAGCCGGGTCGCGGCGAACTCCACGTCCAGCACGAAACCGCCCGTGCACATCGCCTCGACGGTCTTGTCGGAGCCGAGCACGATCAGCCCGCCGGTGTTGCCGCGCAGGATGCGCTCCAGGCCGTCCCGCATGGCCGTACCGGGTGCCACGGCGCTCAGGGCGGCGCGCATCAGGCCATCGGAACCGGCACTCCCACCGGACTTTCCGGGAGCTGCTGCCCGGTCGTTGGCTGCCACTGCACTCCTCCGGTCGGGGGTTCGCCTGCGCGCCCGTGCCCGCACTCGGTTCGTACGGACGGGCGAGACCTGGGCAAAGTCTACCGGCGCTCCTCCGGCTCCCGTGGGGCCTCTCGGCGACGGGAGCGGGGCAGGACCCGCAGCGCATCCCCCATGTCCGCGACTTCCAGCACCTTCATCCCCGGCGGGGTCTTCCCCGGATCGCCCGGGACCAGCGCATGCGTGAAGCCGAGCCGGTGCGCCTCGGCGAGCCTGCGCTGCACGCCCGTGACCCGTCTCACCTCGCCGGCGAGACCCACCTCGCCGATGGCCACCAGGTTCTTCGGCAGCGGGGTGTCGCTCGCGGCGGAGGCCAGCGCCAGGGCGATGGCCAGGTCGGCGGCGGGCTCGGACAGCTTCACGCCGCCGACCGTGGCCGAGTAGATGTCCCGCTTGCCGAGCGCGCTGATCCGGCCGCGCTGTTCGAGCACGGCCAGCATCATCGACACCCGGGAGGTCTCCAGGCCCGACGTGGTGCGCCGGGGGGAGGGGATCTGGGAGTCCACGGTCAGCGCCTGCACCTCGGCCACCAGCGGGCGGCGGCCCTCCAGGGTCACGGTCAGACAGGTGCCCGGCACCGGTTCGTCGCGCCGGGTCAGGAAGAGGCCGCTGGGGTCGGCCAGGCCGATGATCCCCTCGTCGTGCAGCTCGAAGCAGCCGACCTCGTCCGTCGCGCCGTACCGGTTCTTCACGCCGCGGACCAGGCGGAGCCGGGCGTGCCGGTCGCCCTCGAAGTGCAGCACCACGTCCACCAGGTGCTCCAGCAGGCGCGGGCCCGCGATCGCGCCGTCCTTGGTGACATGGCCGACCAGCAGTGTGGACATGCCGCGCTCCTTGGAGGCCCGGATCAGCGCCCCGGCCACCTCACGGACCTGGGCCATGCCGCCGGGCGCGCCGTCGATCTCCGGGGAGGCGACCGTCTGCACCGAGTCCAGGATCAGCAGGGAGGGCTTGACCTCGTCCAGATGCCCGAGGACGGCGGAGAGGTCGGTCTCGGCGGCCAGATACAGCTGGTCGTGCAGCGCGTTGATGCGGTCGGCGCGCAGCCGCACCTGGCTCGCCGACTCCTCGCCGGTGACATAGAGGGTGCGGTGCTCCTCGCTGGCCGCCTTGGCCGCCACGTCCAGCAGCAGGGTGGACTTGCCGACACCGGGCTCGCCCGCCAGCAGCACCACCGCGCCCGGTACGAGCCCGCCGCCCAGCACCCGGTCCAGCTCCGGCACCCCGGTGGAGCGGGCGGTGGCCTGCCGGCCGTCGACCTGGCCGATGGGCACCGCGGAGGTGACGACCCGGCCGGGCGCCGTGGTGCGGACAGCGGGCGCGCCGTACTCCTCGACGGTGCCCCACGCCTGGCACTCGGGGCAGCGGCCGAGCCACTTGGCCGTCTGCCAGCCGCACTCGGTGCAGCGGTAGGACGGACGGTCCTTGGTGGTCTTGGTACGGGCAGCCATGCGGAAACCGTAGCCCGCGGCACTGACAACGGGACCGGGGGCCGCCAAGTGGGTGGATGAGCCCCGGCCGGCGGCCCGCGGAATCCGGCCCCGGAACAAAGGGTTCCTGTCCCCTTATGAGGGATCGTTTCACCCGTACGGATTAAAAGTGCTCAAGGCTCCAGAAGGGGCGCTCCGCCGACGCCTACGGTCGCACGGGTGATGAGCAGCAGCCCGGAGACCACCACCCGCACCACCGGCGCGCACCGGGCGCACGGCACGGCGCGCGAAGCACGAGAGGCGCGCGAGGGGCGTGAACCGCGCGAGGGTGCGCGGAGGCCTGGTGTGTCTGAGTCACATGAAGCGTGTGAGGCGCATGAGGCGCGAGACGCCCGTGAGGCGCGGGACCGTGCCGCCGCGCGGACCATCGCCCGGCGGGAGTCGACGCGCTACGAGTCGTACCTGGACGGCCTGTTCACCTACTGCCTGTCCATCCTGTGCGACCACGACACGGCCACTGCCGCGCTCGGCGACGCCCTCGCCCTGGCCGAGCGGCGGGGGCATCGCGGTCCGGGGACCGGCGGGGAGCGCAGGGCCTGGCTGTACGCGCTGGCCCGGTGGGCGTGTCTGCGCAAACTGGCCGAGGCGAAGCAGAAACGTCAGGCCACGCATGCGGCGGGCCGTACGGACAAGGGCACAGGAAGGAGCGGGCGGGGGACCGGTCCCGAGGCGCCCGGCCCGGCCCTCCCCCCGGAGCTCCAGGAGCGCCGGCACCGCGAACTGACCCTGCTCGCCTGGCCGGAGGCGGCCGGCACCACGCCCGAGCAGCGCGAGGCCCTGGAGCTCGCCGTCCGCCACCGTCTGACCGCCCCCGAGGTCGCCGCCGTCCTCGGCATGGCACCGGCCGCCGCCCGCGATCTGCTCGCTACGGCCGCCTGCGAGGTCGAGCGGACCCGGGCCGCGCTCGCCGTGGTGGAGTCCGGCGGCTGCCCGAGCGTCGCCCATCTCACCGGCGACAGCAGGCTGATCCTCAGCACCGCGCTCCGCCGCGAGCTGGTACGGCATGTCGACGACTGCCCGCGCTGCCGGCGCAGTGCCGAACGCGCGGCCCCCGGCCGCTGGCCCGGCACCACGGTCACCCCCGCCGAACTGCCCGTCCTGGAGGCGCCCCGCGCGGCCCTCGTCCCGCGCTCCCGGGCGAAGGTCGCGGACGCGCCCCGCTTCGACCGGCGGGGCTTCCCGATGGACCCCAGGGACCGCGCGGCCCGCCGCGACCGGCTGCGGGCCCGCGCGGTGACGACGACGGTCGTGGCGACGGTGGTGGCGGCGCCGGTGCTGGCCCTGTGGGCGGCGTACCGGGGGGCGCCGACGGGGGAGCCGGACGGCCACCCCGGCACCGCGCGCGAGGCGCAGGGCCCGGACGCGATCGGCGGGGACGGCACGGGCGGGGGGTACGAGAACGCGGGCAGCGCGAGCGTGAAGCCGGGCGCGGGGAAGGACGGCAAGCCGGATGTCTCGGTGGAGGTGATGAGCGTCGCGCCCGGTACGGCGGACGGCTCGGCCGGGAGTCTGTCGGTGACGGCGGCGAACGACGGCGACACCACGCTGATCACACTGACCGCGACGGGTACTGACCCGGTCCGCTGGTCCGCCGTGACCGGCTCCGCGTGGCTGTATCTGAGCCGGTCCTCGGGCACGCTGGCCTCCGGTGAGAGCGTGACGCTGAAGGCGTACGTCGACCACCTCCACGAGCCCAGGGGCGCCTGGCAGGCCCGGATCTCCATCGCCCCCGCCGGCACGGTGGTCACCATCACCGGCTCCGGCCCCCTCCCC
>NZ_MUNF01000803.1 GCF_002154555.1 Streptomyces murinus | reverse complement strand
CCCACCCCGGCCGAACTGGCCAGACTGCGCACGGCACTTGACGCACTGATCTCGAGGGCGGAGGTCGGTTGACGACCACCCCGTGGGCTACGGCTTGTGGGTCACCCAGAGCAGTTCCGCCGGCCAGCGGTGTGCCCAGTCGGGTGGGTCGGTTTCGTTGTAGCCGTTGGGTGCTCCGAGTTCGGGCCGCGGCTCGATGAGGTCGTCGATGACGAGACCCGCGCCGCGCAGGACCTTGACCCAGTCGCCGTAGGTGAGTTGATAGCTGGTCGCGCCGTCGCCTTCGGCGATGGTGTTCAGCCCGAAGTAGTCCTGCCGCAGCGTCCTGGTCACGCGGCCGGCGGCTTCGTCGTAGCACGCCTCGAACCATGGGCTGGCGACGTTGAACACCAGGCGCCCGCCTGGGCGCAGGACGCGTGCGGCCTGCGGAACGGCCAGGTGCGGGGGCGCCCAGCTGAGCCCACCGAAGTCGCAGAACACCAGGTCGAAGCTGGCTGCGGCGAACGGGAGTTGTTCGGCGGCGCCTTGCACCAGCGGGTAGCGGGCCGTTCCCATCGCGCGGGCCGCCGCGGCGAGTTGGGCCTCGGACAGGTCGAGCCCGATCACGGTGGCGCCCTCGGCGGCGAGCGCCCTGGACCACTGGCCGGCGCCGCAGCCGAGTTCGAGGACGCGCTTGCCGGTGACGTCGCCCAGGGCGCGCAGGTGCGCGTCGGGGATGGAGTACATGCCCCACAGCCGCGGTGCGGCGCCGATGCGCGGATCGTGCTCATGCTGGTAGGCGCCGCTGATCCGGTTCCAGAGCCGCCGGTTGGCGGGGATGCTCTCCACGTGCCGACTCCACCACTGCCTGCCGGGGGCGGTCAATACGATCCCGGGGGGGGCGGTCAATACGATCAAGGCACCGGCCGACCCTCGCCTCGGTCCGGCTCCGGGTCGGCCCATGATCCGCCGGACGCGTGCTACGCCTCGGCCCGCTCGCCCCTCCCCCGGGCCCGCTCCCGCCGGTACGCCTCCGCCCGGGCGAGGTAGTCCCGGTGCTCCTGCTCGTGGTCCGGCGGCAGATCCGGCTCGTCGGTGGTGGCGAAGAACTGCACCAGGGCATCGTTGGAGCTCGCGGCCAGCTCTCCGGAGCGGGCGAACATGGCCGACTCGTAGTGGGCGACCGCCTCGTCGAGAGTGGCCGCCGGGTCGGGTCCGACCGCACGGCTGACGGCGTGCGCCAGTTCCGCGCCGTCCAGCATCGCGAGGTTGGCGCCGTGGCCGCCGAAGGGTGCCATCAGATGGGCCGCGTCCCCGATCAGTGTGACTCCGGGGACGTGGTCCCAGGTGAGCGGGGCGGGCAGCGCCCAGAAGGACCGCGGCACGTAGTCGCCGTCGTTGCGGACGATCAGCGTGCGCATGACCGGCGACCAGTGGCCGAACTCCCGTACGAGGTAGGCACGGATGCTCTCCCGGTCGGTGAGGTCCACGCCGGCCGCGATGTGCCAGTCCGGTGCGGCGCGGAACGCGATGTAGCCGCGGACTACGCCGTCGCTGTTGCGCTGAAGGATCACCGCGCGGCCGTCGTTGTCGTTGGAGAACAGATGGCCGGCGCCGACGATCGCGGCGACCTCGGGGTGACGTGAGTCGACCTCGTCGAACCGGGCGTCCAGGAAGCAGACCCCGAGGTGCCGCGGGGCGGCGTCGCTGACCAGGGGGCGGACCTTCGACCACGCCCCGTCGGCACCGATCACCAGGTCGGCCGGCACGGTGGTGCCGTCGGCGAACTCCAGGAGGTGTCCGCCGTCGCCGAGCGGGTTCACACGGACCAGCCGGTGGCCCCAGCGAACGGTGCCGGGCCTCAGGTGGTCGAAGACCATACGGCGCAGCCTGCCGCGGTCGATCTCCGGCGCGGCCTCGTCGCCGGGGCCCGGGGTGAACTCCGCCAGGACCGTGCCGTGGTGGTCGCGGCGGGTCTTGGCCTGCCCCTCCGGCCGGGCCCGCGCCAAGAAGGCGTCGAGCAGCCCGGCGTCCTCAAGGGCGATCTGCCCGGAGTCGGCGTGCAGGTCGAGCGTGCCGCCGGGATCGCGGGAGTCCACGGCCTCGTCGGCGTCGTACACCGTGACCTCGATGCCGTGCCCTTGCAGGACGCGGGCGCAGGTCAGACCGGCGGGCCCGCCGCCGATCACGCAGATCCGGGGTGTGCTTCGGGGTGTGCTGTTCGTCATCGGGACCTTCCCCTCGGGTGGCGCGGGTCGCGAACGAGTCGCGACAGCACCCAGCTGGATGCAACCGCTAAAAAAGCGTAACAGCTCAACTTTCTAATTCGCTCCACGATCGCGATAAGGTGACCCGGTGACCGAGATGGGGCGCCGAGAGCGCAAGAAGGCAGCCACCCGCCAGGCCCTCGCGGACGCCGCGCTGCGGCTGTTCTCCGAGCGGGGGTACGACGAGGTCGGGGTGCGGGAGATCGCCGACGCGGCCGACGTCTCGGTGACGACGCTCTTCAAGCACTTCCCCGACGGCAAGGAGGCGCTGGTCTTCGACCAGGACGTGGACCGTGAGGCGGCCCTGGTCGCGGCCGTCCGCGAGCGCCCCGCAGGCCAGTCCGTACCGCGGGCCCTGCACCGGCTGCTGCTGGGCGAGCACTCCCGGCGGGTCCACGACGACCCCCGCTTCGACGACTTCCTGCGCCTGGTCGACACCACCCCGGCCCTGCGCGAGTACGCCCGCCGGATGTGGCTACGGCACGAGCACGCCCTGGCCGCGGCGATCGCCGACGACGCCGGGCTGCCCGCCGACGACCCGAGCTGCCGCGCCCTGGCCCACTTCGCCCTGGAGGCACCCGTCCTCGTCCGCGGCTCGAACGATCCCGGCACCGCCCTCGACCGGGTCTTCGACCTGCTCGACAAGGGCTGGACGGAGCACCGGCAGAAGTAGCCGTACGACAGTTCCGCCTGCGCTTTTGCATGGTCCGGCACTGCTCGACCGTGATCGACTTCCGCTGCCCGGTGAAGGGGAACCAGCCCCGGACACCGCCGCGGCCCGGAACCTCGACCCACGTGAAGGAATCAGTCGGACATGAACAAGATCAAGGCCGCTCTCGTCGCCGCCACCATCGCCCTGGGCGGCATCGGCATCGCCGCCGCGCCGGCCCAGGCGGACACCTGCAAGCTCATGGGCAAGGCCTACAACTGCGGCTACACCGTGACGTCCGAGCCGCTCCCGAACGGCACGGAGCAGGTGTTCGTCATCGGCACCGACCGCGCGGTGTGGACGAACTGGAGCCTGCCCGACGGCAGTTGGTACGGATGGGAGTCCATGGGCGGCGTCGCGCAGAGCGGGATCTCCATCTGGGACGTGAGCGACGGCGGCTGGGTGTTCTCGATCGTCATCACCGGCACCGACGGCAACCCCTGGCACCGCACACGCTCCGCCGGCGGCACCTGGTCCCCCTGGTCCCTTCCCACCTGCCCCGAGCCGGACTACAACGCGTCGTGCTGATCTCCGGCGCGGGCGGCCTCGCGCCCACGAAGGGCACCCGGGACGGAGACAGCGGCCGAGCGGGTGAGGCAGACCGGGCGGGCCCGGCGGCCGCGGCCTAGGTTGGGGGCAGGGCACCGGCGGCAGCGGGTACGAGGAGCGGCGAGATGGCGGCAGAAGTGGATCACGCGGCCCTGTTCGCGGCCGTCCCGACCCCTTGTCTGGTGCTGGGCCCGGATCTGGTGATCGTGGACGTCAACCGCGCCTACCTGGAGACCACCGGCCGGACGCGGGACGGCCTGGTGGGCCGGCACATCTCGCAGGCGTTCCCCGACAACTCCGGTGATCCGGACGCCGACGGGGTGGGGAACATGAACGCCTCCCTGCGCCGGGTGCTGGCCACCCGAAGACCGGACACGATGCCGCTCCAGAAGTACGACGTCCCCGTCCCGCACCGCCCCGGCATCTCCGAGGAACGCTGGTGGTCCCCGGTGAACACCCCCGTCCTCGGCCCGGACGGACAGGTGGCGTGGATCATCCACCGGGGCGAGGACGTCACCGCGTTCGTCAAGGCCCATCAGGCGACCCGTCCCGCGGGCGTCCGGGTGGGCGAGAAGCTGGAGGCGGCCGAGTCGTTGGAGGCGGAGCTGTACGCACGGGCGCGGGAGCTTCAGCGGCTGAACGAGGAACTGCGCCAGGCCCACACCCGCGAGCGCGAGGTCGCCGTCACCTTGCAGGAGGCCATGCTGCACACCCCCGACCTGGCACAACACTCGCAGGACGTGGTGGTGCGCTACCAGCCGGCGGTCGGTTCGCTGAATGTGTGCGGCGACTGGTACGACGTCGTCGACATCCCCCCGGACCAGCTGGCGCTGGCCGTCGGCGATGTCATCGGCCATGGCCTCCAGGCCGCCGCGGTCATGGGGATGCTGCGCAGCGCCCTGTCGGCCGCCGTGCGCGCCCTCGCGCGCCCCGCGCAGGCTCTGGAGGTGCTGGGCCTGTACGCCCGGTCGATCGACGACGCGCTGGGCACGACCGCGGTCAAGGCCATCGTCGACCGGCGGAGCCAGCTGATCACCTACAGCAGCGCCGGACACCTGCCCCCGATCCTGGTGCACACCGACGGCCGGACCGAGCTGCTGGACCAGGCGACCGACCCACCGCTGGGCGCACGGCCGCAGCATGTGCCCCGCCCGCAGGCCAGCCTCCACTACAAGCCGGGCGACACGCTGGTGCTGTACACCGACGGGCTCATCGAACGCCGCGACGAGGACATCGACACCGGCCTGAACCGTCTGATCGACACCCTGTCCGAGTGCAGCCGCCTGGGTCCGGAACAGGTGGCCGACACCGTCCTGGCCCGCCTCGGTGTGGCCGGCGGCGGCCGCGACGACGTGGCCCTCGTCGTCGTCCGGCTCTAGGGCCTGTCTGACAATTCCCGTCTGCCGCGCGACGCCATGCACGCACTCTCGCGGCACCGGGCGCAGACCCAAGTACGTCCAGTACGAGGGCCTACGCCCGGCACCCCGAGAGCACGCACCTGACGCCGCGCGGCCGCCCTCCGGGCGAC
>NZ_MUNF01000802.1 GCF_002154555.1 Streptomyces murinus | reverse complement strand
CCGCTCGGCGACGGTACGGGCGGCGATCCGGCGGGGCTGGGTGTGCCCGATCATGCCGCGCACACCGCGGCCCAGTTCGAGACAGATCTTGGGGATCTGCGTCGTCTTTCCGGAACCGGTCTCACCGGCGACGATGACGACCTGGTGATCGCGGATGGCCGCCGCGATCTCGTCCTTCTTCTGGCTGACGGGCAGCTGTTCGGGATAGGTGACGGCCGGCACGCGGATGCGTCGCTCGGCCATCCGGCCCGCCGCCTTGTCGAGCTCGCCCTCGATCTCGGCGAACACGGCATCACGGGCTTCGGGCTTACGGATCTTGCGCGCGCCCTCGAGCCGCCGTCCGAGCCGGTGCGCGTCACGCAGCGACAACTCGGTCAGACGGGCGGCGAGGGAGCCGAGGGCGGGGGCTGGATGCGTAGACATACGCGATCCAGGATCTCACCTCGGCCGAAACCCGGTCGACTGATTTGCCGCCGGTGCGGAAGGCGCGCCCCTTCAGGGCGCGGGGAACTGCGCGAACAACCACCCGCAACCCGCACCCGGCGATCGACAGGCACCCCCCACGGCGAGATGCCAGAGTTCCCCTATGTCCGATTCGCGTATGCCCGGTTCGCGCTGGACGACGTTCAAGCGGTCCCCCTTCCTCCCCGCCACCGTCCTGCTCCTCCTCATCTCCGCCGCCGCCGGCCTCTTCGCGGGCTCCTACACCTACGCCATGGCGAACCCGACCCCGCACAGCATCCCCGCCGCGGTCACCGGCCCCTACGACCGCCCGCCGGCCCGCCCCTTCATCGCGGGCATGGAGCACGCCCTGTCGGCCTCGCTGAAGCTGCACCCGTACCCGGACCGGGCCGCGGCCGTCCGGGCCGTGAACCAGCAGCGCGTCTTCGCGGTGATCGGCGCGCCCACGGGCGACGGCCCGGTCCGGGTACGGGT
>NZ_MUNF01000801.1 GCF_002154555.1 Streptomyces murinus | reverse complement strand
GCCGAGGGCGGCTGGCAGCGGGACGAGGCGCTGACGCATGCCCTGCGCGAGGAGCTGACGGCCCGCTGCGGCGGGCCCGCGGCGGAGGCGGCCTGGTGGGCGGCGCTGGCGGCGAGCGACGCGGTGGGCGGGCAGGTCGGCCGAGAGGAGGCGGCGGACATGGCGGAGGCGTGCGGCGCGGAGCCCTGGGTCAGGGAGCGCGTCCTGGCCGCCGTCGACGAGCTGGTGCGCCGCGGCATGCTGGCCGTGGTGCCGGGCGGCGACGAGCTGCGGGTTGCGCTCAGCGGTGTCGTACGGGCCCTGCGCGCGGAGGCCGAGCAGCAGCTCACCGTGCTGCTCGGCAGGCTCGCCCTGGAGCGGGAGGAAGGGGGCGAGGGTCCGAGGGCGTGGCACCTCAATCGCTACGCGACCGTGCCGGTGTACGCCCGCCTGCGTGAAGCGCCTTCCGCGTACGAGGAGTTCGCCGAGGAGGCCCGACTCCAGCTCGCGGAAGAGGACTTCAACCCGTCCGGGACCCTCGACTCCGAACCGGCCGCGCTACTCGCCTCCCTGGGACCCGAGTTCGCGGAGGCGCACCCCCATGTCCGGCTGGATGTGCGCTGCCCGCCCGGGCTGCGGGTCGCGGTGCCCGAGCCGGTGCTGCGCGCGGTGCTCTACGAGGTGATGGACAACGCGGCGGAGGCGCTCGCCGGGCAGGACGGGGTGCTCCAGATCCTGGTGGAGCGGGAGAGCCCCGAGGTGCTGGTCGTCCTGCGCGACAGCGGCCCCGGCCTGCCGGAGCGGGCCCGCTCGCGCCCCGCACGCATCTTCGGCCCCACCTGGACCACCCGGGGCGACGGCCGGGGCCGGGGCCTGCACCGGGTCCGCCGCTTCCTCCAGTCCCGCGCCACGGACGACGTCTCCGCCGACATCGAGGTCCTCGACCCCGACAACCGCGCCCTGACGGGAGCGGCGTTCCGCCTGGTCCTCCCGGAGCACGACAACTGACGCACCGCGCGCCCTGCCCCACGCGGCGGGTCCTCCCTCCCGGGCTGCGCGGCCCGGCCCCGGCGACCGGGGAGCCTCACGCTTCCCGGTGGGGCCTCGTCGTTCCGGGCGTGCGCGACCCGGCCCTCGCCTACGCCCCCCTGCACGGCCGGCGCCGGCCGACCTCGGCGGGGTCTTGGCCTTCCGGACCGCGTGGCTCGGCTCTCGCCGGCTTGACGGAGCCTCGTCCTTCCGGGCTTGTGCTGCCCGCTCGCGCGCGTGCGGTGGCCTTTGTCTTTGCGGGCCTGCGCAGATCAGCTGTCGTGTGCCCGGCGGGGTGTCGCTGTTTCGGGTCCGGGTGGGCCGGGGCTCTCCCATCGCGGCGGGGTCTCCTCGTTCCGGGCTTGCGTGGACCGGGGCTTTCCCCTCTCGGCAGGGCCTCGTTCTTCTGGGCCGGTGCGGATCGGCCCCGGCCACCGGGCGGGGTCTCGCTCTTCCCGGCTTGTGCGGGCTCGCGCTCTCCCCTCTCGGCGGGGCCCCGTTGCTCCGGGTATGCGCGGACCGCCCCTCGCCCACCCCACGGCCCTCGCCCGCCCGGGCTTCCGCAGACCAGCCCTTGCCCACCGGCGGCCTTCGCTTTCCCGGGCTTGCGCGGATCGGCGCCCTC
>NZ_MUNF01000800.1 GCF_002154555.1 Streptomyces murinus | reverse complement strand
GCCCCCGGCCCCCGCCGCCGCAAGGCCGTCCTGCTCGCCTCCGCCGCCTCCGTCTGCTCCCTGTGCCTGCTCGGGGCCGCCGCCCCGCCCGTGCCGCTCGGCATCGGTGACCGGCTGTACCCGACGCTGGGCAACCCCGGATACGACGTCGCGTCGTACGACGTGGACCTCACCTACCCCGGCGCCAACGACAAGCCGCTCCAGGCCGTCACCACCATCGACGCCTGGGTCACCGCCGACCTGGACCGCCTCAACCTGGACTTCGCGCGCGGCACCGTCCGCTCCGTCGAGGTCGACGGGGTCCCCGCGGACTTCCAGAGCGCCGGGGAGGACCTGGTCGTCACCCCCGTACAGCCGCTGCGCCGGGGCGACTGGGTCCGGATCACCGTGCGGCACACCAGCGACCCCCGGCCCACCGGGGACCAGAAGGGCGACGGCGGCTGGGTGCCCACCACCGACGGACTCGTCATGGCGAACCAGGCCGACGCCGCCCACCTGGTCTTCCCGTGCAACGACCACCCCTCCGACAAGGCGATGTTCACCTTCCGGGTCACCGCGCCCGACGCCTACACCGTGGTCGCCAACGGCCTGCCCACCGGAGCGCGGCGCACCGGCTCCAGCACCACCTGGACCTATCGCACCGAGCACCCCATGGCCACCGAGCTGGCCCAGGTCTCCATCGGCCGCTCCGACGTGCCGCGCCGCGAGGGCCCCCACGGACTGCCCCTGCGCGATGTCGTGCCCAGCGCCGACCGCAAGACCCTCGAACCCTGGCTCGCCAAGACGCCCGACCAGATCGCCTGGATGGAGAGCAAGGTCGGCCCGTACCCGTTCGAGACGTACGGCGTGATCATGGCGAACGCCACCACCGGTTTCGAACTGGAGACACAGACCCTCTCGCTCTTCGAGAAGAACCTGTTCACCGAGCCCGCCTACCCCAAGTGGTACGTCGAGTCGGTCATGGTGCACGAGCTGTCCCACCAGTGGTTCGGCGACAGCGTCAGCCCCGCCACCTGGTCCGACGTGTGGCTGAACGAGGGGCACGCGACCTGGTACGAGGCCCTGTACGCGCAGGAGAAGGGCCACCAGCCGATGATCGACCGGATGAAGGCCGCCTACGCCGCCTCCGACGGCTGGCGTGCCTCCGGCGGTCCGCCCGCCCGGCCCAAGCTGCCCGCGCCCGGCCAGAAGATCAGCATCTTCCGGCCCAGCGTCTACGACGGCGCGGCCCTCGCCCTCTACGCCCTGCGGCAGGAGATCGGCCGCCCCGCCTTCGAGCGCCTGGAACGGCTCTGGGTCCGCGACCACCGCGACGCCAACGCCTCCACCGACGACTACATCGCCCTGGCCTCCGAGGTCGCAGGCCGGGACCTCAGCGGCTTCCTGCACGACTGGCTGTACGGCGAGAAGACCCCGCCGATGCCCGGCCACCCGGACTGGAAGCCGGCCGACCCGCCCGCGAAGTCCCCGAAGGCGGCCAAGCGACCGGCCCACAGGTGAGCCGACGGACGGCGCCCCGGCCCCGGCACGGGAGCCCTACGGCGGCGCTTCGGCCCCGAGAGGGAAGGGCGGCAGCACTGCTACGGCCTCGGGCCGGGACGGCGACGCCCCCGCCCCGGCGCCGGCACGGGCGCGCGACGGCGCTGCTCCGGCCCCGGGAGGGGAGGACAACGCCGCTGCCCGGGCCCCGCGAAATGGGGGCGGCGGCCCCGCCCCGCCCCCGCGATAACACGGTGACGCGGCGCGCCGCCTCGTGCGACCATCTTCGGGTCGGCGCCGCGCGGGACACGGGAATCTCCCGGGGTACCCGAGCGTTGACCATGACGAGCGGTCCTGCCGGGCCGCCGTACCGACGCCGCCATGGCACTCCCATCGACGTAAGGATCCAATGACCTCCTCTTCTTCCCCTTCCCAGGACGCCAAGCGCACGGCGCACGCCTACCCCGAGGGTCTTCGGGCCGATGCCCTGATGGAAGAGGACGTCGCCTGGAGCCACGAGATCGACGGAGAGCGGGACGGCGAGCAGTTCGACCGCTCCGAGCGCGCGGCCCTGCGCCGTGTGGTGGGTCTGTCCACCGAGCTGGAGGACGTCACCGAGGTCGAGTACCGCCAGCTCCGCCTGGAGCGGGTCGTGCTCGTCGGCGTGTGGACCACCGGCACCGTGCAGGACGCCGACAACTCCCTCGCGGAGCTGGCCGCCCTCGCGGAGACGGCGGGCGCCCTCGTGCTCGACGGCGTGATCCAGCGCCGCGACAAGCCCGACGCGGCCACCTACATCGGCTCCGGCAAGGCCCTGGAGCTGCGCGACATCGTCATGGAGACGGGCGCGGACACCGTGATCTGCGACGGTGAGCTGAGCCCCGGCCAGCTGATCCAGCTGGAGGACGTCGTCAAGGTCAAGGTCATCGACCGCACCGCCCTGATCCTGGACATCTTCGCCCAGCACGCCAAGTCCCGTGAGGGCAAGGCGCAGGTCGCGCTCGCCCAGATGCAGTACATGCTGCCGAGGCTGCGCGGCTGGGGCCAGTCGCTGTCCCGGCAGATGGGTGGCGGTCGCGGCGGCCTCGCCACGCGTGGTCCCGGTGAGACCAAGATCGAGACGGACCGGCGCCGGATCCGCGAGAAGATGGCGAAGATGCGCCGGGAGATCGCGGACATGAAGACCGGCCGCGAGATCAAACGCCAGGAGCGCCGGCGCAACAAGGTGCCCTCCGTCGCCATCGCCGGTTACACCAACGCCGGCAAGTCCTCCCTGCTCAACCGGCTCACCGGCGCGGGCGTCCTGGTCGAGAACGCGCTGTTCGCGACCCTGGACCCGACCGTGCGCCGGGCGGAGACCCCGAGCGGCCGGCTGTACACCCTGGCGGACACCGTCGGCTTCGTCCGGCATCTGCCCCACCACCTGGTCGAGGCGTTCCGCTCCACCATGGAGGAGGTCGGCGACTCCGACCTGATCCTGCATGTGGTGGACGGCTCGCACCCGGTCCCCGAGGAGCAGCTCGCCGCCGTGCGCGAGGTCATCCGGGACGTCGGCGCCACCGGCGTACCCGAGATCGTCGTGATCAACAAGGCGGACGCGGCCGACCCGCTGGTCCTCCAGCGGCTGCTGCGCGTCGAGAAGCGCTCCATCGCCGTCTCGGCCCGCACCGGCCAGGGCATCGCCGAGCTGCTCGCGCTCATCGACGAGGAGCTGCCGCGCCCCGAGGTCGAGGTCGAGGCACTGGTGCCGTACACCCACGGCAAGCTGGTCGCGCGCGCCCACACCGAGGGCGAGGTGATCTCCGAGGAGCACACCGCGGAGGGCACCCTGCTCAAGGTCCGGGTGCACGAGGAACTGGCCGCGGACCTGGCGCCGTACACGCCGGTCTCCGCGAGCTGACCCACGGCAGTACGACGGCGAAGGCCCGCCACCCCCTCGGGGGCGGCGGGCCTTCGCCGTACAGGCTCACGGCCGTACAGGCTCACGGCCGTACAGGCTCACGGCCGTACAGGCTCACGGCCGTACAGGCTCACGTCGTACGGTCCGCAGGGCTTACTGTCCGGCGAACTTGTCGCTGACCGACTTGTACACGCCCTTGGCCACATCACCGAAGCGGGGACCCGCCAGCCAGCCGGACGTCACCGGGCCGATCGAGGTGTTGGACACCAGCGCGGGCTTGCCGTCCGAGCCGGTCTCCACCCAGCCGCCGCCGGAGGCGCCACCGGTCATGGTGCAGCCGATCCGGTACATCGTCGGGTCGGCCTGGTCCATCGACAGCCGGCCCGGCTTGTCCTCGCACTGGTAGAGCAGCTGGCCGTCGTACGGCGGCGCCGCCGGGTAGCCCGAGGCCGTCATGTCCCGTACCTTCGGCACGGCGGGCGCGTCGAAGTCCACCGGCAGCGCCCCGCCGACGGTCTCCTCCAGCGACTTGCCGCCGTTGCCCTGCTCCGGCGTCACATGGATGACCGCGAAGTCGTACGGCGCCCCGTCGCCACCGGTCTCGCCGCCCTTGTCGATCCACTGCTGGGAGGTCTGCGCCGCGTCCGCCCACCAGACGCCGTACGGGGCGATCTGCTCCCGGGAGGCGTGCTGGAGCTGGTCGACCGACTGGGCCGCGTTGTTGTACGACGGCACGAAGGCGAGGTTGCGGTACCAGCCGCCGCTCTTGCCGGCGTGCACACAGTGGCCCGCCGTCCACACCAGGTTGGACTTGCCCGGGTGCGCGGGGTCCTCCACGACCGTGCCCGAGCAGACCATGTGGCCCTCGGGGGAGTCGAAGAACACCTTGCCCGAGGTGGCCGCGTTGGCGTGGTACGGCGCCGCGACCTGCCGCGCCTTCACCGGCTGCGGGGTCGGGTCGGTCACGCCCTGGTCACCGGAGATGTCGTTGTCGTGGACGCCCTTGTCCGGGTCGCCCGCGTGCCGCATCCGGTCCGGGTCCCACAGGCCCTTGATGATCGGGTTGATGAAGTCGTTGGCCTCGCGCAGCCAGTCCTTGCGGTTCCAGTCCTTCCAGGCGCCGTTCTTCCACTTGTCGATGTCGATCCCGTGCTCCTTGAGCTTCTGGCGCACATCGTCCGGGATCTTGATCTTTCCGTCGCCGGCGCCGGCCGCCGCGGCGGAGGCGGACGGATTGCCGTCGGCTTGGTCGTCGCCGTTGCAGGCGGTGGCGGTCAGCGCCAGTGCCGAGGCGAGGGCGACCGCCGCCAGCGAGGTCGAGGCGCGGCGGGTGCGGATGCCCCTTCCTCGCCGGTCGGTGGACGACGGCCGTATGGATCGCATGCTCGTGACTCCCCGTGTGGTGACGGAACTTCGGCGCTCGGCCAGGACAGCGGCGGCCCCCTCAGGGAGAGTTCGGGCCGGTGCCTTGACCTTTCGGAACGGCATCACACCCTATGCGTTCGGCGCCCCCGACTTTTGCCGGTACGGCAACGGTTTCGCTACGAGCGGCGCGCGGAGGACACATCGATCCGGGGTAAGGCCGTGACCCCGGCGCCCGGTGAGCGGTTGTAGGCGGCGGGGGGCCCGCTGCCTGTCCTTGGTCCCCGTGGATCAACTCGCCTGTTTTCAGCGGGAGGACAGCCAGCCGTGGCCGTGACCGAGTCGTTGGCGGAAGAAGCGCACGGGCCGGCGAGTGCCGTGCACGAGGGGATCCTGCGGCGCCAGTCGGCGCGCGAGTCCTCGGCGCGCACCTACGCACGGGCCCTGCCCATCGTGCCCGTGCGGGCGCGCGGGCTGACCATCGAGGGCGCGGACGGCCGCCGCTATCTGGACTGCCTCTCCGGCGCGGGCACGCTCGCGCTCGGCCACAACCATCCGGTGGTCCTGGCGGCCGTCCGCCAAGTCCTGGACTCCGGCGCCCCGTTGTCGGTCCTCGACCTGGCGACCCCGGTCAAGGACGCGTTCATCACCGAGCTGTTCCGCACCCTCCCGCCGGGTCTCGCCGGGCGGGCGCGGGTGCAGTTCTGCGGACCGGCCGGGACGGACGCCGTCGAGGCCGCGCTCAAACTGGTACGGACCGCGACCGGCCGCAGCGGTGTCCTCGCCTTCACCGGCGCGTACCACGGCATGACGGCCGGCGCGCTGGCCGTCTCCGGGGGCGCGCCCGAGGTCCAGGCCGCCCGGCTGCCCTATCCGCAGGACTACCGCTGCCCCTTCGGCGTCGGCGGCCCGCACGGCGCCGAACTCGCCGCCCGCTGGACCGAGTCGCTCCTGGACGACCCCAAGTCCGGGGTGCCGCTGCCCGCCGGGATGATCCTGGAACCGGTGCAGGGCGAGGGCGGGGTGCTCCCGGCCCCGGACGACTGGCTGCGCCGGATGCGCCGACTCACCGCGGACCGCGCGATCCCGCTGATCGCCGACGAGGTGCAGACCGGCGTCGGCCGCACCGGC
>NZ_MUNF01000799.1 GCF_002154555.1 Streptomyces murinus | reverse complement strand
AGCCGCGCCGGCTGTCCGGCGGTGCCCGCGCACAGCACTCCGGCCGGGAACAGCAGCGTGTCCCCGGGCAGGAAGAAGCCGAAGACCAGCAGCCCCGACTCCGCGAAGATCACCGCCAGCACCCCGAGCGCGCCGAAGGCGGCCAGCACCGAGGCGCTGTCCAACGGGTTGACGGCGATCACCGGCCGCGCCTCCTGGCCTCCTCGCAGGGCTCCACGCTCACCAGCATCCTGCGCGGGGAGGACATGCGCGCGCGTGAAAGACATGTGCGAAGGCACAGGCCGGGGCGGACCGACATCCCCCGGTCACCCGTCGTACACCCCACCGAGGCAGCGTGTCCCCATGACGCACCGCCCGATCTCCTCCGTCGACGCGCTGATGGGCCTGCTGGCCGGGTGCGCCGGCGTCTGGGACACCCCGGACCGCTCCGGCGACCCGGTGGACATCCTCGACCACGGCCTCCAGGTCGCCGCGCTGCTGGCCGTGAGCCGCCCCGACGACGAGGAGGCGCAGGCGGCCGGGCTGGTCCATGACATCGGCCACCACCTGGTCCCCGGCGACGAGGCCGGACACGGCACCCACGCCGCGACCGCGGTCGAGGGCCTGCTCGGGCCCCGCGTCGCCCGCCTGGTCGCCCTGCACATTCCGGCCAAGCGCTACCTCGCCGCCACCGACCCGGGGCTCGCGCTGTCCCCGGAGAGCGCCCGCACCCTCGGCTGCCAGGGCGGCCCCATGAGCCCGGCGGAGGCGGCGGCCTTCGAGTCCGGGCCGGACTTCGCGGCGGCTCTTGCGCTGCGCCGCGCCGACGACGCCGGAAAGGTCGTCGGCCTGCGGGTACGGCCCCTGGAGAGCTGGCGGCCGGTCCTGGAGCGCGTCGCCGCGAGCCACGCCCGGGCGAGGTCCGGCGGATGCTGATGTGCTCATGGTGGGACGGTGAGGGCGTCCCCCTTTAAGGTGAGTCCTGTGGTGGATTGGTTTCAGCCGTTTCGCCAGTCGACGGTCGACGCCGTCGAACACGGCCCCGGCACCGGCCCCGGCACCCCTGCCCCGGAAGAGGCCCCCGTGCCCGCGGGCCCGGCCGAGCTGCGCGCCGTGGCGGCCACGATCGGCACGACCCTCGACGAGGACACGACCTGCGCGGAGCTGACCCGCGCCGCCGTCGCCCAGGTGGGCGGCGCCGCGGCCGTGCTGCGCTGGGGCCGCGAGGCGGGCGTCGGCTACGAGGCGGTCGGCGGGAACCCGGCCCTGCTGCCCGCGGCCCGGCGGGTCGCCGCGGCCGCCCGAGTTGCCGCCGACCCGGACGAGGACCTGACCGTCGCCGCCGAACCCGGCGACGAGCGCACCGCGCTCTGCGTACCGCTGGCCACCGGCGGCCGCCACTACGGCGTGCTGGTCTGCGCCCGCGACAGCGCGCCCTGCACCGCGCCCGAGGCGGAGTTCCTGCGCTTCCTCACCGAACGCGCCGCCTCCCACATCCGGCACGCCCGCGAGCACGACGCGGTCAGCAGCATCATCGGCAAGCTCCAGCGCGCCCTGCTGGCCGAGCCCGGCCGCCCGCACCCGAACCTGGACGTCGCCATCCGCTATCTGCCCGTCGGGCACAGCGCGCTGGTCGGCGGGGACTGGTGCGAGACCGTACGACTGCACTTCGGCCGCACCCTGCTGGTCGTCGGCGACGTCATGGGGCACGGCCTGGAGGCCGCTGTCGACATGACCGCCTACCGTTCCTCGCTGCGCTACATCGCCTCCGCCGACCTGCCCCCGCACCGGGTGCTGCGCCAGCTGGACGACATGGCCTCCGACGAACCCGAACGCAGGCCCGCCACCTGCCTGCTCGCGCAGATCGACCCCAACCGGGGCCTGGTGACGCTGGCCAGCGCCGGGCACCTGCCGCCGTTCGTGATCGACGCGGACGGCCGGGCCACCCCGCTGCCGGTGCCGGTCGGACCGCCGCTCGGCACCGGGCTCGGCGGCTATGAGCCGGCCACCTTCCGGATGGCGCCCGGGCAGACCCTGATCCTGTTCACCGACGGTCTTGTCGAGCGGCGCGGCGAGGACATCGACCGCTCCCTGGACCGGCTCGGTGCCATCGACTTCGGGACCTCGCCGGGTCTCGACGACATCCTCGACACCGTTGTCACCCGGCTCGACGCCCGCAACACCGAGGACGACGTGGCCGCCCTGGCCGCCCGGCTGCGACCGCGATCGGGACCGCAGCCGGGCGGCCAGGGCG
>NZ_MUNF01000080.1 GCF_002154555.1 Streptomyces murinus | reverse complement strand
CCCCAGCTCCGCAGCTGCTCCGCGGCGAGCAGCCGGGCGAGCCGGGCGCCGCGGGGGGTGGGGGACAGGAGCAGCATGAAGTCGCGGGTGGCGACGGTTTCTTGGTTCACATCACTCAGCGTGGCGGGGGATGGTTCGCTGAGTAAGCGACAGTGTCCGTACGTACGGTGACCGTCTCGGCTTTGTCTCGGCTGTCTCGGCTGTCTCGGGCGTTGTTACGAGTACGAGCGAGCACGCGCCGGAGGAGGAGCTGTGAGCGAAGGTGTGGACGAGGCGGGTTGGGATGTCGAGCCGGGCGACGAGATCGAGTCGATCGTGCAAGCGGTGGGGCGCCTGCTCAAGGTCTGCCGGGAAGCGGCCGGGATGACCGTACCCGAGCTGGCCGAGGCCATGGGGTACGGCGAGGACATGATCCGCAAGATCGAGCGGGGAGCGCGCATCCCCCGGCCGGAGTTCCTCGACAAGGCAGACACGCTCCTGAAGGCGCAGGGGCATCTTCGGGCCTTCATGGAGGACATGAGGAAGGCGCGGTATCCGAAGAAGGTCCGGGAGCTGGCGGAGTTGGAGGAACGGGCCATCGACGTGCTCCTGTACAGCACCCTTCACATCCATGGACTCTTGCAGACGGAGGAGTACGCGCGGGCGATGTTCGGTGTGCATCGGCCTGCGCATTCGCCGGACGTGCTGGAGGCCGGGGTGGCAGCGAGGACGGCTCGTCAGTCCATCTTCGAGCGAACTCCCATGCCGGAACTGAGCTTCGTCCAAGAGCAGGTGACACTCGAACGCCCCGTCGGAGGGGCAATGGTGCTGCGTAGACAGCTTGAGCACCTCTTGGAAGTGGCTGAGCGGCCCAACGTGGAGTTCCAGGTGATGCCGACCGGACGGTGGGATCACCCTGGACTGAACGGTCCTATCGAGTTGCTGAGGTTCGCGGACGGCACCGCAATCGGGCGCTCCGACGGGGCGTTCAACGGTCGCCCGATCCAGGACCCCAGGCAACTCCGGATCCTCGAACTGCGGTATGGCATCATCCGGGCTCAGGCGCTCCCGCCAGAGGAGTCTCTGGCCTTCATCGAGCAAGCGCTGGGAGAACTATGAGCACCCCGGAACTCCACTGGTTCAAGAGCAGCTACAGCAGCGGCCCTGATGTGAACGACTGTGTCGAGCTGGCTCTCACCTGGCACAAGAGCAGCTACAGCGACAGCAGTAACGGCAACGACTGCGTCGAGTTCGCCCCCACCCCCACCACCATCCACATCCGCGACTCCAAGAACACCGAGGGCCCCTGCCTCACCGTCGCCCCCGGCACCTGGACCGCGTTCGTCACGCACACCGCCGAACGCTGACGGGCCCGCCGCAACTCAACTTCCCCCTGCGTCATGGGTATTTGCTACGGTGACGTGGTCACGCCAGATCGACATACGGGGGTTGTCATCGTGACGGGAAGCAGCGGCGGGCCCGATCTCGCGTCCTCGCCCGCGGAGAAGACGACCGCGGCGAACACGCTCCACAACGACATCGAGCCGGACACCAAGACGGCAGGGGCCTGGGCGGACGACGAGACGGGCGCGGTGGTGAAGGCGTTCGACGCGAAGGACGGGCACGGCTGGCTCACGTCCGGCGCCGTCGGCAAGGCGCACAAGGTCTGGGGCGAGCAGGTGCAGAACCTGGTGAACCAGTTGTCCGGGGACGAGTCGGCTCTCCGGACCAACACCACCCTGCTGTTCGGTACGGACGTCGCAGTGGGCGACAGGACGCGCAAGGTGTCGGTGTTCGACGGGTACTCGCCGCCGCCGGCGAACTGACGCAACCGGGCCCACTCGTACGCCATCGCATTGCAACGGGGAACCATGCCGACGTACCACGAGATACTGACGACAGACCTGTCCACGCTCACCACGGCCGCCACCCGCTGGGACGGCATGGCGACGGAGCTGGGCAAGCAGGAGACCGCCTACCAGAAGGACGTGCACGGCATCACCTTGCGCCCGACGTGGGTGGGGGAGAGCCAGCAGACCGCCAACGCGCGCTTCGGGATCCGGCTCACGCAGTTCCGGAACGCCCAGACCGAGGCCAAGGCCATCGCCTCGCTGCTGCGTGACGCCCACACCCAGTTCGTGGACCTGCGCAAGAAGCTGGAGTCGGCCCGGGACGACGCCATCGCCAAGGGCATGAAGGTGTCGGACCAGGGCGTGGTCTCGTTCGACACCGAGAAGCTCAGCCAGGGTGCGCGGATGGCCTACGTGCACGACCCCTCCTACCAGGACAGCATCAGCGAGGACGTCGCTTCCTGGCAGGCCCGCATCGATCAGTGCGTGAAGGACGTGGACGACGCCGACAAGGGCGTCGAGGTCGCCTTCACCGCCGTCGTGAAGGGCCCCGAGACGGGCTTCGGCCAGGTCCCCGACTTCAACGGCAAGGCCCAGGGCGACATCGAGAAGTACGAGGCCGACGAGGGCAAGGACATCGCGCAGCGCGTCAACTCCGGCGACGCCTCGGCGGCGGACTACAAGGAGTTGCAGCGCCTCTTCCACGACAACTCCGGTGACAAGGCGTTCAGTCAGACTCTGCTGGACGAGCTGGGCGCCAAGGGCACCCTTCAACTCTCCAACACCCTCGACGGTCTCGCCTACCACGACGACAAGCAGCACAGCGGGCAGTACCTGGACATCCAGAAGGGGCTCGCCACGACACTGGCGACCGCGACCCAGGACCCGCACTCGTCCTTCTACCAGAAGTTCCGCGCGGACATGCGGAAGGCCGGAACCGAGCAGTTCAAGGTCGACGGCCTCAGCCCCATCCCGGACGAGAAGGTCCGCGGCTACCAGAGCCTCGTCACCCTGATGCAGCAGGGAGACGGCTACAACGGGCAGTTCCTGGAGGACACCGCCGACGACATCCGGCACGCGGAGGAGTCGTACGTGTCCAAGGGCGACAACCCGGGCGAGTCCATCTGGGGCCTGCGGGACAAATTCAGCGGCAAGGACCGGGGCTGGTTCGCCAACGACCCGCTCGACGGCGTGCTCGGCATCATGTCGCACGACCCGAAGACCAGCACCGACTACCTGGACCCGGCCCACAACGACAACCTCCAGTACCTGCTGCACGGCCGGGACTGGGACACGGTCGTGGACCACTACGCGACCCCGCCCGGCGGTACGACGGTCGGCATTCCCGTCATGGCGGAGGACGGCGACGTCCGCAAGGGCTTCGGCGCGGCCCTGGAGGCCGCGACGACCGGACAGGCGCCCGGGGGCTACCACCCGATCGGCGAGCACAGCGAGCCGCAGGCCCGCATCCTCCAGCAGACGATCAACACGCTGTACACCGACAAGCACGCCCAGGACCTGCCGACGAACCTCGTCCAGCCGCTGGCCCACATCATGACGTCGTACACGGCCGACACCCACGAGACCTACGCGGAGTCGTCGTCGAAGTACGACATCGACTGGGACAGCTCAGGTTCCGTCTGGAGCGACAAGGACGGCGCGCACATGGCCGTGGGGCACCAGCGGCTCGCCGCCGTCATGCGTGGTATCGCCGCCGACCCGGAGGCCTTCGGGCACCTCTACGGGGCCGAGCAGCAGTACTCGCACCACGTCCTGGACACGATCCCGCCGGACGCCGGCGACAAGACGATCCGGGACCGCATCGTGGAGTCGTCCCGTGCCATCGGCGCCTATGACGGCGTCCGGTCGGACATCATCTACGACGAGCGGTTCAAGAAGACGCAGTGGGCCGCCGACTTCAACCACGGCCTCGGCACCTCCCTGAGCACGGCGCTGATGTTCAACCCGGTCAAGGACCTCAGCCCGGTGGGAGACCTCAGCCAGAAGGCGCTCGACGTGTGGGCGTACGAGTCGAACAAGGAGCACGTGGCGGAGGCGAACCTCGCCGCGACCGAGCAGAACGCCAAGACCTATGACGCGGGCCAGCACGATGTCGAGAAGCTGGTCAGATCATGGGCGAACAGCCGCGGTCACGCCGTCGACAGCGACTGGACGAAGTACTACGTCCACGCGGGTCAGGACGACTACGCGCACGGACGTGACCGGACCCTGAGTACGCTGCGCGCCGACCGCTGACCGGTGTGCGACGGCCTTCGACGGAATGAGCACGATGCAGACGAAAACCGGGGCCCGGCGTGTGCACGCCGGGTGGTGGGCAGGGGCGTTCCTGCTGGTTCTGGCGCTGGTGGGGGCGGTGCTCTACGGCACCGGGTCCTTCGGCTCCGGGGGCGGAGAGGGCTCACTCGACCGGGCGTGCGACGGCTCTCTGGCCCAGGGCGGCCTCAGCGAGGCGCTGCGCTCGTCGCATCTCAGAGCCGACGACGAGGGCGACAGCGACTACCTGGCCGCCTGCCGGGTCCGCGGCTCGCAATCCGGGCCGCAGAGCGGCTCCCTGGAGCTGAAGCTGCGCTGGAGCACCGCGAAGGCTCCTTCCCAGGAGCTCACCTGGTACAACGCGGACTACGACGGTGTCCGGGAGCAGGCGGCGCCCCTCGGCCAGGGCTGGTCCGGTGTCGTCAGGTACGCGGGCGGCACCTACCAGGTCATGGCCGCGCTGGACTGCGTCAACCAGAAGAACAAGGCCCTGGTCGCCTACGGTGATCTGCTCGGCACGGCGAACGGCAGCACTGTGACCGGTCTCGGCCGGGTGACCACCGAGACCGCCCGGAAGACAGCCGAGAAGCACGGTTGCCAGGTGAAGGCGGGCAAACGGCTCACCGGCCTGTCCACCGCACGACTGGGCGCGCCCGGGACGGCGAAACCGCTGTCGCAGGCCCAGGGATCATGCGCGGCGCTGCGCGGAACGGACGCGGCACGAGGCGGTACGCCCGAGGTCATGGAGTACCCGGCGGATCCGGACGCCCCGCAGACCAACTGCTACCTGGTCACGAAGGCGAAGAAGCCCGGTTACGGCCTCTACGGCTACTACGGCGCCGCTGCCAAGGACTTCCTGGCCAGCGAGGGCGAACAGCTCAAGGCGGGCTACGGTCCCACGCACGCCGACCGTGACTACGCCTGGGCCACCGCGACCTGCCCGCGCTCGGCGCAGCGGGCGGTGTTCGTGCTGTACCACCTGCACGACGGGGACACCGACACCTACCCGGTCCCGCACTACTCCGCCTCGTTCGCCCGCGACGCCCTGCGCGCCTTCGCCGACCACGAGGCGAAGCAGCGCGGCTGCACCGGCGTACGGCCGGCGGCTTGACCGCTCCGAGCAGCACGGTGGCCGGGGGCGGCCCCGCGTGGGTCATGCCCCACGCGTGCGCCCCGGCCAGCGTGATGGCGAGCGCCGCGCCCGGGCCCCGTACGAGGGGCTCCGGCAGCGGGCCGGATCGGAGTTCCCGCGCGGCACATGGCTCAGGACCGTGCGGCGGCCGTCCGTGCTGCGGGCGACGTACCGGCGGTCCTGTCGGGGGCTGTGTCTCCGCCTGTGCACGCGTATTCGTCAAAGACCCGGGACCGTGATCTCGGCCCACACGGTCTTGCGCGGCACGACGTCCGACGACACGCCCCAGCGGTCGGCCAGCGCCTCCACGATGAGCAGTCCGCGCCCCGACTCCTCCTCCGCGCACGGATGTTGGGCCTCGGGCAGGCGCTCGCGGCGGGTGTCGGTCACCTCGACGCGGAGCGTGTCGCCGACGACGTTCAGCGTGAGCTGGAAGTTCCGTCCCGGCACCCGGCCATGGGTCGCGGCGTTCGCGGCCAGCTCGGCGATCACGCGCGTGGCCGCGTCCGAGAGGATTCCCCAGCTCCGCAGCTGCTCCGCGGCGAGCAGCCGGGCGAGCCGGGCGCCGCGGGGGGTGGGGGACAGGAGCAGCATGAAGTCGCGGGTGGCGACGGTTTCTTGGTTCACATCACTCAGCGTGGCGAGTGGTGGTTCGCTGAGTAAGCGATAGCGCCTGTACGTACGGTGACTGTCCCGGTTTTGTCCCGGCTGTCCCGGCTGTCACGGCGTTATACGAGTCGAGTGCACGGCGAAGGAGGAGACATGACCGAGAACGTGGATGAAGCGGGCTGGGACGTCGAGCCGGGCGACGAGATGGAGCCGATGGTGCAGGCGGTGGGACGGCTGCTCCAAGTGTGCCGGGAGGCAGCCGGGATGAGCGTCCCCGACCTGGCGGCGGCCCTCGGTTACAGCGAGGCCCTGATCCGCAAGATCGAGCGCGGATCGCGGATTCCCCGGCCGGAGTTCCTGGACAAGGTGGACACGCTCCTGAAGGCGCAGGGGCACTTGAGGGCCTTCATGGAGGACATGAGGAGGGCGCGCTATCCGAAGAAGGTACGCGATCTGGCGGACCTGGAGGGGCGGGCCGTGGAGATGCTGCTGTACGGCAGCCACAACCTGCACGGGCTGTTGCAGACGCCGGAGTATGCGCGAGCGCTGTTCGAGATGAGGCAGCCCGCGCTCAGCGAAGATGTCGTGGAACGAACGTTGGCCGCACGAATGGCTCGAAAGGTGGTCTTCGAGCGGGAGCCGGCTCCTACGCTCAGCTTCGTCCAGGAGCAGGTGACGCTTGAACGCCCTTACGGTGGACAGATGGTGCTGCACCGACAGCTCGAACACCTCTTGGAGGTGGCGCGGTTGCGAAACGTCACGTTTCAGATCATGCCAACCGATCGGGAGGAACACGCCGGAGCTGGAGGCATGATCGAGGTGCTGAAGTTTGCCGATGGTACAGCGATCGGACGTTCCAACGGCGCGTTCAATCGCCGCCCGGTCTCAGGCCCCAAAGACCTCCGCATCCTTGAGCTGCGCTATGGCATGATCCGGGCGCAGGCCCTCCCACCGCGGGAGTCGCAGTCCTTCATCGAGCAAGCTCTGGGGAGACTATGAGCACCGCCGACCTCCACTGGTTCAAGAGCAGCTACAGCAGCAGTAGCGAGCCCGACGATTGCGTCGAGCTGGCCCTCGCCTGGCGTAAGAGCAGCTACAGCGACAGCAGCGATATCAACGACTGTGTCGAGTTCGCCCCCACCCCCACCACCATCCACATCCGCGACTCCAAGAACACCGAGGGCCCCTGCCTCACCGTCGCTCCCACCACTTGGACCGCGTTCGTCACCTACTCGGCGCGGACGCAATGAGTACAGGTACTCAACTGCCCTAGTTCCCGCGGCGGATGTGGCGGCGGTGACGCGTTGTTAACTTGGGAGGCTCATAAGGAGTTCATACCCCGCTCACAGGGTGGGGCGCGGGGGAGGACCACGGGCATGCCCTGGGACGAATGGGAGCAGCTGAAGGCGGATGCCGCCACGCGTTCCGGTTCCACACGGATGCGGCTGAACCACGTGCCGGACGCCGGTGGCGGTGGAGACTCGCTGAAGTCGGACCGGAAGGTCTGGTCGGCCGCCGGCGGAGACGTCACGGGGCTGCGGACCGATGTGAGCACGGCGCTGGGGAAGCTGGAGCACGGGCAGTCGGGGCTGGGGGACGGCGCCGGGTGCGAGTCGGCCGCGGCGCAGAAGGAGCTCTACGACTCCTGGAAGAAGTACGTCGGTCAGGTGAGCGGCCGCTGCGGGAAGCTGGGCGGTCTGCTGGAGCGCGCGGGGCGCGATCTGTCGATGACCGACGGGGACGTCCGGGACGGGCTCCAGAAGATCAAGACGGAGTACCAGGACACCGAGGCCGTCGGCGGCCGGGCGAAGGGCAAGTGAGCGGGTCATGGATCTTGCCGCGTTGAAGGCCCTCAAGCCGTCCGAGTACCAGGACGCCGCCGACGGCTACCGCGCCACGAGCGAGATGGCGGGCAAGGCCGGGGAGGCGTTGGACAGCCGGATCTCGGCGGGGATCCGCAACCAGCTCTCCGGCGAGACCGCGAAGGCGGCCCTGCGTGAACTGAAGCAGCTGTCCAAGGACTTCCACTACGCCGCCGCTGAGTGCGCGCTGGCGGGCGCCGCGCTGGACGGCTTCGCCTTCGACATGGCCGCGGCCAAGCGGAAGCTGGAGGCCGCGCTGGAGGACGCCGCGGCGGCGGGCTGCACGGTCGGTGCGGACGGCTCGGTGAGCTTCCCGGCCGGGGGCAAGGAGGTCGACGGCAAGGTGCCGGAGGGCGGCACGGTGCGGGTGAGCACCAGTCCGACGGACCCGACGTCGGCCGCGCTGGAGCGCCAGGCCGTCCATATGCATCCGAACCCGAACTTCGGCAAGGCCGTCGGTTTCGCCGACCGCATCGGCGACGCCCTGAAGGAGGCCACGGACGCCGACACCAAGTGGGCTCCGAAGCTGCGCGCCCTGAAGGCCGACGACGACCTGGTGGTCTCCGACAAGGACTGGATCGACGTCAAGTCGGACACGGCCGGGGTGCGCGACGCGGGCAAGGACTATTTCGACTCGCTGCCCCGACCGCCTGAGCACGACGACCCCAAGAAGAACGCCGCCTGGTGGCAGGGCCTGACCGACGAGCAGCGATCGGACTACCTGTCGGCGCACCCCGACGCGGTGGGCGCGATGGACGGACTGCCCGCCACCGCGCGGGACCAGGCCAACCGCACCGTGCTCGACGAGGCGCATGCGAAGGCCCGGCTGGACTACGACGCCTGGCTGAAGAAGCACCCGGAGCCCGAGCGGTACCAGCCCTACATCGACCCGTACACCGGGTCCATGCCGAAGGGCCTCAGCGTCGAGAGCCAGGAATGGAAGGACTGGGAGGAGGCGCGGAAGAAAGTCTGGGGTCCGGTCGGTGGGATGGAAGCGATCGAGAAGCGCTTCGACTACACCGACGAGAGCAAGCGCCCGTACCTGCTCGGCTTCGACGACAAGAACAACGGTCGCGTCGTCATCTCCATCGGCAACCCCGACACCGCGGACAATGTGGCGACCTATGTGCCCGGTACGGGCACCACACTGAGCGGCATCGACGGCGACATCCACCGCGCGGAGATGCTCCAGGACCGGGCGAGCCTCACCGACCCGACCCACACGACGGCGTCGATCACGTGGCTCGGCTACGACGCTCCGCAGGGCCTGCTCACGGACGCGACCGACGCCAAGTACGCCGATGCCGCCCGCGAGCCGCTGAGCGACTTCCTCACCGGGATCGACACCGCCCACCACGGTTCCGTGAACTCGACGGTCCTGGGGCACAGCTACGGCACCCTCGTCGCCGGTGAAACCCTGCGGGACCACCCCGATCTGCCGGTGGACCGGGCGATCCTGGTGGGCAGCCCCGGCTCGGGCGTGGACCACGCCAAGGACCTGCACATCGGGGCCGACCACGTCTGGGCCGCGACCGCCAGGAACGACCTGGTGAACCTCGCCCCGCCGCCGGCCGGAACGCTGGCGCCGCTCAACCCCATGGCGTACTGGCGCCTCTTCAACGATCACTCGGTCATGTATGGGAATGATCCGACCTCGGACGAATTCGGCGGGCAGACGTTCCATGTCGCCCCGGGCAAGCTTCCGGGCTCCGACGGCCTCATGCCCGCGCACTCGCAGTACTGGGAGGGTGATTCCTTGAACAACATGGCAAAGATCGTGACTGGAGGAAACCCATGAGGCGGTCCCGGGCGATGGCGGTCGTCGCCTCACTGACCGCGGTCGGCGCGTTGGTGGGGTGCGGGTCGGGGCAGACGAGAAGCGGCACCGAGACAGGATCGAAGCGGGTCACCATGAACGAGCAGCAGGCGACCGAGCGCGCCGAGGAGATCGTCCACCAGGCGGTGGACGGCATGTCCCCCAAGCCGACTCTCAAGCGCACCGGGCTGAACCCCGTCGGCGCCTGCCTGGCCGACGACCACAGCGCCGGGGAGCGCCGGCAGGTCACGCTCTCGTACCAGCTCACGGGGGTTCCGGGCACCGAGGCGAAGAAGCTGGTGCGCCAGGCCAGGGACGCCTGGGTGCGGCGCGGCTACACGTTCCAGAGCTCGGACGCCGACTGGTCCGACCCCTTCCCGACGGTGAACATGCGTACGGTCCCCGACGACTTCTGGATGACCGCGCTCACCGGCGTCGTCGACAAGGCCAAGGGCGAGGGACTCGCCGCCATCACCATCACGTCCCCGTGCTTCGGCGCGGGCGGCTCAGGCACGGCCGCCTCCTCTTCGGTCCGTCGGACCACCGGTGACGAGCAGGCCGAGCGCCTCGCCCGCGCCCACTCCAGCAGGCTGTACGACGCGCTTCAGGTGCGGCATGCGGTGACGGGGGAGGGCGAGGGGCTCGCCACCTATCAGGAGGGCGAGGAGCGATACGCCCATCACTCCTGGTCGACCGAGCCGCTGACCGAGGACGCCATGGCTCAGGTGCTGACACGGGCACGGGCGCATTTCCAGGGCCTGGGCTGGATGCTCCCGCAGACACCGACGGAGGCGGGTCCCCCTGTGCTCCTGGCGGGCAATACCGTGGACGGGAGCGTGGCGCGGCTCGCGCCGACGGCAGACGGGGTGCTTCGTGTGGCGATGACCACACCGGCACCGCCCCCCGAGACCACGCGGCGCGCCCCGGGAGCGGCACCGGTTTGACCTACGTCACTCCAGGGGTAATCTCTTCGGCTCGATTGGCGGAGGCCCCCGGCTGTATGGCAGACTGTCCGAGTTGCTCGGTCGAGTGTTGATGCTGCGCGCCTCCCGCCGGGAGGACCGGAAGCGAGTCCCACAGTACTCGTCGCCCTAACTGCCCTCGGGCAGCACTGGGGCGGACGTACGGGAATCTTCCGGGAAGTGTGGGCGCGACACCGACCAGGCGCCCGGTGGGCCCGAGGTCCCCGGTCCGCGGTTTCCGGAAGGGCCGTGTGCATTCCCCGCAGGGATGTTCGAACAAGGGACATTCATGTCAGCGGGAGCGCGACACGCCCGACCGCGTGGGTCGGAGAAGGCGGGTACCGGAAACCACCGGGTCCCAGAGCGTTAGAAGAGACAGGACTACTGAGTAGCCATGGCGGGACAGAAGATCCGCATCCGGCTCAAGGCCTACGACCACGAGGTCATCGACTCCTCGGCGAAGAAGATCGTCGAGACGGTGACCCGCACTGGTGCGTCGGTCGCGGGCCCGGTGCCGCTGCCCACTGAGAAGAACGTGTACTGCGTCATCAAGTCGCCGCACAAGTACAAGGACTCGCGCGAGCACTTCGAGATGCGCACGCACAAGCGCCTGATCGACATTCTCGACCCGACCCCCAAGACCGTTGACTCTCTGATGCGACTCGACCTCCCGGCCGGTGTCGACATCGAGATCAAGCTCTGAGGGCTGGTGATCTGAAGAATGGCTAAGCAGATCAAGGGCATCCTGGGCGAGAAGCTCGGCATGACGCAGGTGTGGGACGAGAACAACCGTGTTGTTCCGGTCACCGTCGTCAAGGCCGGCCCCAACGTCGTCACCCAGGTCCGCACGAACGACGTCGACGGCTACGAGTCCGTCCAGATCGCGTTCGGCGAGATCGACCCGCGCAAGGTGAACAAGCCCCTCAAGGGCCACTTCGCCAAGGCCGACGTCACCCCCCGCCGCCACCTCGTCGAGATCCGCACTGCGGACGCCTCCGAGTACACGCTGGGCCAGGAGATCTCTGCTGAGGTCTTCGAGGCGGGCGTCAAGGTGGACGTGACCGGCAAGAGCAAGGGCAAGGGCTTCGCCGGTGTCATGAAGCGTCACAACTTCAAGGGCCTCGGCGCCGGACACGGCACCCAGCGCAAGCACCGCTCGCCCGGTTCCATCGGTGGCTGCGCCACCCCGGGCCGCGTGTTCAAGGGCCTCCGCATGGCGGGTCGTATGGGCAACGAGCGGGTCACCACCCAGAACCTGACCGTCCACGCCGTTGACGCGGAGAAGGGTCTGCTGCTCATCAAGGGCGCGGTTCCCGGTCCGAACGGCGGCCTCGTCCTGGTCCGCACCGCGGCCAAGGGGGCCTGAGGTAACCGATGAGCACTGTTGACATCCTTTCGCCGGCGGGCGAGAAGGCCGGTTCCGTCGAGCTCCCCGCGGAGATCTTCGACGCCAAGGTCAGCGTCCCGCTGATCCACCAGGTCGTCGTCGCGCAGCTGGCCGCGGCCCGTCAGGGCACGCACAAGACCAAGACGCGTGGCGAGGTCCGTGGTGGCGGCAAGAAGCCGTACCGCCAGAAGGGCACCGGTCGCGCCCGTCAGGGTTCGACCCGCGCTCCGCAGTTCGCCGGTGGTGGCGTCGTGCACGGTCCCGTGCCGCGTGACTACTCGCAGCGCACCCCGAAGAAGATGAAGGCCGCCGCCCTGCGCGGTGCCCTCACCGACCGGGCGCGTCACAACCGCATCCACGTCGTCGCCGGCGTGGTCGAGGGCCAGGCGTCCACCAAGGCCGCGAAGAGCCTGTTCGGCAAGATCTCGGAGCGCAAGAACCTGCTCCTGGTCGTCGACCGCTCCGACGAGGCCGCGTGGCTGTCCGCCCGCAACCTGCCCCAGGTCCACATCCTGGAGCCGGGCCAGCTGAACACGTACGACGTTCTCGTCTCGGACGACGTGGTCTTCACCCAGGCCGCTTTCGAGTCCTTCGTGTCTGGCCCCAAGGCCGCTGACACCGAAGGGAGCGAGGCCTGATGGCTATCCGTCACCCCGCTATTGCCTCGAAGGCCGCCAAGGCCGCCAAGGCCGCGCGCGTCGCCAAGGCGCGTCGCCACGCCACCGAGGGCAAGAACACCGTCGAGACGCCGCTGAGCAAGTCGTACACGGACCCCCGTGACGTCCTGCTGAAGCCGGTCGTCTCGGAGAAGAGCTACGCGCTCCTCGACGACAACAAGTACACGTTCATCGTCGACCCGAACGCCAACAAGACCCAGATCAAGCAGGCCGTCCAGGCGGTCTTCGACGTCAAGGTCACCGGGGTCAACACGATCAACCGCCAGGGCAAGCGCAAGCGCACGAAGACCGGCTTCGGTCAGCGTGCCGCCACCAAGCGCGCGATCGTGACCCTCGCCGAGGGCGACCGTATCGACATCTTCGGCGGTCCGACCGCCTAAGGGCGGTCCGGATCGTCCGATATCGGACGAGGACTGAGAAATGGGAATCCGCAAGTACAAGCCGACTACGCCGGGCCGTCGTGGCGCCAGCGTCGCCGACTTCGTCGAGGTCACGCGGTCCACGCCGGAGAAGTCGCTGGTCCGTCCCCTGCACAGCAAGGGCGGCCGTAACAACGCCGGTCGTGTGACCGTTCGCCACCAGGGTGGCGGACACAAGCGCGCCTACCGTGTGATCGACTTCCGTCGGCACGACAAGGACGGCGTGCCGGCGAAGGTCGCGCACATCGAGTACGACCCCAACCGCACCGCGCGCATCGCGCTGCTGCACTACGCCGACGGCGAGAAGCGCTACATCCTCGCCCCGCGCAACCTGCAGCAGGGTGACCGCGTCGAGAACGGTCCCGGGGCCGACATCAAGCCGGGCAACAACCTGGCGCTCCGCAACATCCCGGTCGGTACCACGATCCACGCGATCGAGCTCCGTCCCGGTGGCGGTGCCAAGTTCGCCCGCTCCGCCGGTGCCTCCGTGCAGCTGCTCGCGAAGGAGGGCTCCATGGCCCACCTGCGCATGCCGTCCGGCGAGATCCGCCTGGTCGACGTCCGCTGCCGCGCCACCGTCGGTGAGGTCGGCAACGCCGAGCAGAGCAACATCAACTGGGGTAAGGCCGGCCGTAAGCGGTGGCTGGGCGTTCGCCCGACCGTCCGTGGTGTCGTCATGAACCCGGTCGACCACCCGCACGGTGGTGGCGAGGGCCGGACCTCCGGTGGCCGTCACCCCGTGTCCCCGTGGGGCAAGAAGGAAGGCCGTACTCGTTCGCCCAAGAAGGCGTCGAACAAGTACATCGTCCGCCGCCGCAAGACGAACAAGAAGCGCTAAGGACGGGTTGAGATGCCTCGTAGCTTGAAGAAGGGGCCCTTCGTCGACGACCACCTGATCAAGAAGGTGGACACGCAGAACGAAGCCGGCACCAAGAACGTCATCAAGACCTGGTCCCGTCGCTCGATGATCGTCCCGGCCATGCTCGGCCACACGATCGCGGTGCACAACGGCAAGACCCACATCCCGGTGTTCGTCACCGAGTCGATGGTCGGCCACAAGCTCGGCGAGTTCTCGCCGACGCGCACCTTCCGCGGCCACGTCAAGGACGACCGGAAGTCGAAGCGCCGCTAATCGCGGATCGCATTCAGACAAGTAAGTAACTCTGAAGGGACAACCATGGAAGCCAGGGCCCAGGCGCGGTACATCCGCGTCACGCCCATGAAGGCCCGCCGTGTGGTGGACCTCATCCGTGGCATGGACGCCACGGAGGCCCAGGCTGTTCTGCGATTCGCCCCGCAGGCAGCCTCGGTTCCGGTCGGCAAGGTGCTGGACAGCGCCATTGCCAATGCCGCGCACAACTACGACCACACCGATGTCGACAGCCTGGTCATCTCCGAGGCCTACGTCGACGAGGGCCCGACCCTGAAGCGGTTCCGTCCGCGCGCCCAGGGCCGTGCCTACCGGATCCGCAAGCGGACCAGCCACATCACCGTGGTCGTCAGCAGCAAGGAAGGAACCCGGTAATGGGCCAGAAGGTTAACCCGCATGGGTTCCGGCTCGGTGTCACGACCGACTTCAAGTCGCGTTGGTACGCCGACAAGCTGTACAAGGACTACGTCAAGGAAGACGTCGCCATCCGTCGGATGATGACGTCCGGCATGGAGCGCGCCGGCATCTCGAAGGTTGAGATCGAGCGCACCCGTGACCGTGTCCGTGTGGACATCCACACCGCTCGTCCGGGCATCGTCATCGGCCGCCGCGGCGCCGAGGCCGACCGCATCCGCGGTGACCTGGAGAAGCTGACCGGCAAGCAGGTTCAGCTCAACATCCTCGAGGTCAAGAACCCGGAGACGGACGCTCAGCTGGTGGCCCAGGCCGTCGCCGAGCAGCTCTCCTCCCGTGTCTCCTTCCGCCGTGCCATGCGTAAGAGCATGCAGTCGGCGATGAAGGCGGGCGCCAAGGGCATCAAGATCCAGTGCGGTGGCCGCCTCGGTGGCGCCGAGATGTCCCGCTCGGAGTTCTACCGCGAGGGCCGTGTGCCCCTGCACACGCTCCGCGCGAACGTGGACTACGGCTTCTTCGAGGCCAAGACGACCTTCGGCCGCATCGGTGTGAAGGTCTGGATCTACAAGGGCGACGTCAAGAACATCGCCGAGGTCCGCGCCGAGAACGCTGCGGCCCGTGCGGGTAACCGCCCGGCCCGTGGCGGTGCCGACCGCCCGGCCCGTGGTGGCCGTGGTGGCGAGCGGCGCGGTCGCAAGCCGCAGCAGGCTGCCGGCGCCGAGGCCCCCAAGGCCGAGGCTCCCGCCGCCGCTCCGGCTGAGAGCACCGGAACGGAGGCCTGACCGAAATGCTGATCCCCCGTAGGGTCAAGCACCGCAAGCAGCACCACCCGAAGCGCGACGGTATGGCCAAGGGTGGCACGCAGGTTGCGTTCGGCGAGTACGGCATCCAGGCGCTGACCCCGGCCTACGTCACGAACCGCCAGATCGAGGCGGCTCGTATCGCGATGACCCGCCACATCAAGCGTGGCGGCAAGGTCTGGATCAACATCTACCCGGACCGTCCGCTCACCAAGAAGCCCGCCGAGACCCGCATGGGTTCCGGTAAGGGTTCTCCGGAGTGGTGGATCGCCAACGTCAAGCCCGGACGCGTCATGTTCGAGCTGTCGTACCCCAACGAGAAGATCGCCCGTGAGGCGCTGACTCGTGCGGCCCACAAGCTGCCGATGAAGTGCCGGATCGTCAAGCGCGAGGCAGGTGAAGCGTGATGTCGGCCGGTACCAAGGCGTCCGAGCTGCGCGAGCTGGGCAACGAGGAGCTTCTTGCGAAGCTCCGCGAGGCCAAGGAAGAGCTGTTCAACCTCCGCTTCCAGGCGGCGACTGGTCAGCTCGAGAACCATGGCCGTCTGAAGGCGGTCCGCAAGGACATCGCGCGGATCTACACCCTGATGCGCGAGCGTGAGCTGGGCATCGAAACGGTGGAGAACGCCTGATGAGCGAGAAGAACGTGACTGAGAACGCAGAGGCCCGCGGCTTCCGCAAGACCCGTGAGGGTCTCGTCGTCAGCGACAAGATGGACAAGACCGTCGTCGTCGCCGTCGAGGACCGTGTGAAGCACGCGCTGTACGGCAAGGTCATCCGCCGTACGAACAAGCTCAAGGCGCACGACGAGCAGAACGCCGCGGGTGTCGGCGACCGTGTCCTCCTCATGGAGACCCGGCCGCTGTCCGCGACGAAGCGCTGGCGCGTCGTCGAGATCCTTGAGAAGGCCAAGTAGGTAATTCCCGCAAGGGAATTCCACCAGTAGGTTCCTGCGGGGCGCCCCTCGCAGGACAGTTCCGCCAGGCTCCGGGGGCCGCTCGATCGAGCAGCCCCCGGGGAACCGGCAGACATTCAGGAGATAGACGTGATCCAGCAGGAGTCGCGACTGCGTGTCGCCGACAACACTGGTGCGAAGGAGATCCTTTGCATCCGTGTGCTCGGTGGCTCCGGTCGCCGCTACGCGGGCATCGGTGACGTCATCGTCGCCACCGTCAAGGACGCGATCCCCGGTGGCAACGTGAAGAAGGGTGACGTCGTCAAGGCGGTCATCGTTCGCACCGTCAAGGAGCGCCGCCGTCCGGACGGCTCGTACATCCGCTTCGACGAGAACGCCGCCGTCATTCTGAAGAACGACGGCGACCCTCGCGGCACCCGTATCTTCGGCCCGGTCGGCCGTGAGCTGCGCGAGAAGAAGTTCATGAAGATCATCTCGCTCGCGCCGGAGGTGCTGTAAGCATGAAGATCAAGAAGGGCGACCTGGTCCAGGTCATCACCGGCAAGGACAAGGGCAAGCAGGGCAAGGTCATTGCCGCTTACCCGCGCGACGAGCGTGTCCTGGTCGAGGGTGTCAACCGGGTCAAGAAGCACACGAAGGCCGGTCCGACCGCCAGTGGCTCCCAGGCCGGCGGCATCGTGACCACCGAGGCGCCGATCCACGTCTCCAACGTCCAGCTGGTCGTGGAGAAGGACGGCGAGAAGGTCGTCACTCGTGTCGGCTACCGCTTCGACGAAGAGGGCAACAAGATCCGCGTTGCCAAGCGGACGGGTGAGGACATCTGATGGCTACCACCACCACTCCGCGTCTGAAGCAGAAGTACCGCGACGAGATCGCCGGCAAGCTGCGTGACGAGTTCAAGTACGAGAACGTCATGCAGATCCCCGGCCTCGTCAAGATCGTGGTCAACATGGGTGTGGGCGACGCCGCCCGCGACTCCAAGCTGATCGAGGGCGCCATCCGCGACCTCACCACGATCACCGGTCAGAAGCCGGCCGTCACCAAGGCCCGGAAGTCCATCGCGCAGTTCAAGCTGCGTGAGGGTCAGCCGATCGGTGCCCACGTCACGCTCCGTGGCGACCGCATGTGGGAGTTCCTGGACCGCACCCTGTCGCTGGCGCTCCCGCGCATCCGCGACTTCCGCGGCCTGTCCCCCAAGCAGTTCGACGGCCGTGGCAACTACACCTTCGGTCTCACGGAGCAGGTCATGTTCCACGAGATCGACCAGGACAAGATCGACCGCGTCCGGGGTATGGACATCACCGTGGTCACCACGGCGACCAACGACGCTGAGGGCCGCGCGCTCCTTCGTCACCTCGGCTTCCCGTTCAAGGAGGCGTGAGCGAGATGGCGAAGAAGGCTCTGATCGCTAAGGCTGCTCGCAAGCCCAAGTTCGGTGTGCGTGGCTACACCCGCTGCCAGCGCTGCGGCCGCCCCCACTCCGTGTACCGCAAGTTCGGCCTGTGCCGCGTGTGCCTTCGTGAGATGGCTCACCGTGGCGAGCTGCCGGGCGTGACCAAGAGCTCCTGGTAGTCCCTGCTTTTAGGGATACCTGGACCTCTCGGTAAGCAACCGGGACGGCAGGGGCGCCCACTCTCATGGCTTAGGCTAGGAGGGTTGGGCCTCTGCCGCCCTGAACGACTTACTACGCCGTAGGTCCCCGCGCCGCACCCGTCCCGTCCCAGTACGGGGAGAGGGATGGCGCATATAGGAAACCCCGGCGAGAAAGGCCACAGGCCAATTCATGACCATGACTGATCCGATCGCAGACATGCTTACGCGTCTGCGGAACGCGAACTCGGCTTACCACGACTCGGTGTCGATGCCGCACTCCAAGATCAAGTCGCACATCGCGGAGATCCTCCAGCAGGAGGGCTTCATCACGGGCTGGAAGACCGAGGACGCCGAGGTCGGCAAGAACCTCGTCCTCGAGCTGAAGTTCGGCCCGAACCGTGAGCGCTCCATCGCGGGCATCAAGCGGATCTCCAAGCCCGGTCTCCGGGTGTACGCGAAGTCCACCAACCTGCCCAAGGTGCTGGGTGGCCTCGGCGTGGCGATCATCTCCACGTCGCACGGGCTCCTCACCGACAAGCAGGCCGGCAAGAAGGGCGTGGGTGGGGAAGTCCTCGCCTACGTCTGGTAGCAGAAGGGAACGGAGGAAACAGCTATGTCGCGTATCGGCAAGCTCCCCATCGCGGTTCCCGCCGGCGTGGACGTCACCATCGACGGCCGCACGGTCAAGGTCAAGGGCCCCAAGGGCGAGCTGACCCACACCGTCGTGGCACCGATCGACATCGCCAAGGGCGAAGACGGCACCCTGCAGGTGACCCGCCCCAACGACGAGCGTCAGAACAAGGCCCTGCACGGCCTGTCCCGCACGCTGGTGGCGAACATGATCACCGGCGTGACCCAGGGTTACGTGAAGAAGCTCGAGATCAGCGGTGTCGGTTACCGAGTGACCGCCAAGGGTTCCAACCTGGAGTTCGCTCTCGGTTACAGCCACCCGATCCTGGTCGAGGCGCCTGAGGGAATCTCCTTCAAGGTGGAGACCCCGACCCGTTTCCAGGTCGAGGGCATCGACAAGCAGAAGGTCGGCGAGGTTGCGGCCAACATCCGCAAGCTGCGCAAGCCTGACCCGTACAAGGCCAAGGGCGTCAAGTACGAGGGCGAAGTCATCCGCCGCAAGGTCGGAAAGGCGGGTAAGTAAGCCATGGCATACGGGCAGAAGATCCTCAAGGGCGACGCCTACAAGCGCGCCGCGATCAAGCGCCGTCACATCCGGATCCGCAAGCGGGTGTCCGGTACGGCGGAGCGCCCCCGTCTGGTCGTGACCCGCTCCAACCGCCACATCGTGGCGCAGGTGATCGACGACCTGAAGGGTCACACCCTCGCGTCGGCGTCCACGCTGGACACCTCGATCCGCGGTGGCGAGGGCGACAAGTCCACGCTGGCCAAGCAGGTCGGCGCCCTGGTCGCCGAGCGGGCCAAGGCCGCGGGCGTCGAGGCCGTCGTGTTCGACCGTGGTGGCAACCAGTACGCCGGGCGCATCGCCGCCCTGGCGGACGCCGCCCGCGAGGCCGGGCTCAAGTTCTGAGCCGCTTGTAGCTAGCGGAAAGAGAGAGGTAATCCAATGGCTGGACCCCAGCGCCGCGGAGGCGGTGCCGGTGGCGGCGAGCGGCGGGACCGGAAGGGCCGTGACGGCGGCGCTGCTGCCGCCGAGAAGACCGCGTACGTCGAGCGCGTCGTCGCGATCAACCGTGTCGCCAAGGTAGTGAAGGGTGGTCGTCGCTTCAGCTTCACCGCGCTGGTCGTGGTGGGCGATGGTGACGGCACCGTCGGTGTCGGTTACGGCAAGGCCAAGGAGGTGCCGGCCGCCATCGCCAAGGGTGTTGAGGAGGCCAAGAAGCACTTCTTCAAGGTCCCCCGTATCCAGGGCACCATCCCGCACCCGATCCAGGGTGAGAAGGCTGCCGGCGTCGTGCTGCTCAAGCCCGCGTCCCCGGGTACCGGTGTTATCGCCGGTGGTCCGGTGCGCGCCGTGCTCGAGTGCGCCGGTATCCACGACATCCTGTCGAAGTCGCTCGGCTCCGACAACGCGATCAACATCGTGCACGCCACGGTGGCGGCCCTCAAGGGTCTGCAGCGTCCGGAGGAGGTCGCGGCCCGCCGCGGTCTGCCTCTCGAGGACGTCGCTCCCGCTGCCCTGCTGCGTGCGCGTGCCGGGGCGGGTGCGTGATGGCTCAGCTCAAGATCACGCAGGTCAAGTCCTACATCGGCAGCAAGCAGAACCACCGTGACACCCTGCGTTCCCTTGGTCTCAAGGGCATCAACACGCAGGTCGTCAAGGAGGACCGCCCCGAGTTCCGCGGCATGGTGCACACCGTCCGCCACCTCGTGACGGTCGAGGAGGTCGACTGATCATGGCGGAGCAGAACCCGCTCAAGATCCACAACCTCCGTCCCGCCCCGGGCGCCAAGACCGCGAAGACCCGTGTCGGTCGTGGTGAGGCGTCGAAGGGTAAGACGGCCGGTCGTGGTACCAAGGGCACCAAGGCCCGTTACCAGGTTCCGGAGCGCTTCGAGGGTGGCCAGATGCCCCTCCACATGCGTCTCCCGAAGCTCAAGGGCTTCAAGAACCCGTTCAAGACCGAGTACCAGGTCGTGAACCTGGACAAGCTGGCCGCGCTCTACCCGCAGGGTGGAGAGGTCACCGTCCAGGACCTCGTCGACAAGGGCGCCGTTCGCAAGAACAGCCTCGTCAAGGTCCTTGGCCAGGGCGAGATCTCCGTGGCGCTGCAGGTGACGGTCGACGCCGTCTCCGGCTCCGCCAAGGAGAAGATCACCGCCGCCGGCGGTACGGTCACCGAGCTCGTCTGAGTCCTTCGGACGACGCCTCGATGACGTAAACGATCCCGACCGGGGGTACCTCACAATGAGGTATCCCCGGTTGGTCGTTCCAAGGGGGGCATGGTCGCCGGTAAGGTGGCCAACACTGTTCTCACTCGTATTCGTCGAACCTCAGACCGTCACCCTTGACGCAGTTGCGCGGGGGTCGCAGGAGGCACCGTGCTCACCGCGTTCGCCCGGGCGTTCAAGACGCCCGACCTGCGCAAGAAGCTGCTCTTCACGCTGGGCATCATCGTGGCCTACCGCGTGGGTACCCACATTCCGATCCCCGGCGTCAACTACAAGGCCGTCCAGCAGTGCGTGAGCGAGGCCGGGGCCAACCAGGGCCTGTTCGGCCTCGTGAACATGTTCAGCGGCGGTGCGCTGCTGCAGATCACGGTCTTCGCGCTCGGCATCATGCCGTACATCACGGCCAGCATCATTCTTCAGCTGCTGACCGTGGTCATCCCGCGCCTGGAAGCCCTCAAGAAGGAGGGCCAGGCCGGCACCACGAAGATCACGCAGTACACCCGATACCTCACCCTCGCCCTCGCGATCCTCCAGGGCACCGGCCTCGTCGCCACCGCCCGCAGCGGCGCGCTCTTCAGTGGCTGCTCGGTGGCCACCAGCATCGTTCCGGACCAGGCGATCTTCACGACCATCACCATGGTCATCTGCATGACCGCCGGCACCACGGTGGTGATGTGGCTCGGCGAGCTGATCACCGACCGCGGCATCGGCAACGGCATGTCGATCCTGATGTTCATCTCGATCGCCGCCACGTTCCCGTCCGCGCTGTGGGCCATCAAGAAGCAGGGCACCCTGGCCGGCGGCTGGATCGAGTTCGGCACCGTGATCCTGGTCGGCCTGGTCATGGTCGCGCTCGTGGTCTTCGTCGAGCAGGCCCAGCGCCGCATCCCGGTCCAGTACGCGAAGCGGATGATCGGCCGCCGGTCCTACGGCGGTACGTCCACGTACATCCCGCTCAAGGTGAACCAGGCGGGTGTGATCCCGGTCATCTTCGCCTCGTCCCTGCTGTACATCCCGGCCCTGGTCGCCCAGTTCGCGGGCGGCAACTCGGGCTGGAAGCAGTGGGTGCAGACGAACCTCACCAAGGGTGACCACCCGGTTTACATCACCGCGTACTTCTTGCTCATCGTTTTCTTCGCGTTCTTCTACGTGGCGATCTCCTTCAACCCCGAAGAAGTCGCCGACAACATGAAGAAGTATGGTGGCTTCATCCCGGGCATCCGGGCTGGCCGACCGACCGCTGAGTACCTGTCGTACGTGCTCAACCGGATCACCTGGCCGGGTTCGCTGTATCTGGGTCTGATCGCTCTCGTACCGACAATGGCGTTGGTCGGCTTCGGAGCAAGCCAGAACTTCCCCTTCGGCGGCACCAGCATCCTCATCATCGTGGGTGTCGGTCTCGAGACGGTGAAGCAGATCGAGAGCCAGCTCCAGCAGCGCAATTACGAAGGGTTCCTCCGCTGATGCGTATCGTCCTCGTCGGGCCGCCGGGCGCCGGTAAGGGAACGCAGGCCGTCCAGCTCGCCAAGGATCTGGACATCCCGCACATCTCCACGGGTGACCTGTTCCGGGCCAACATCAGTCGGCAGACCGAGCTGGGCAAGCTCGCGAAGTCCTATATGGACGCCGGCAATCTCGTGCCCGACGAGGTCACCATCGCCATGGCCAAGGACCGCATGGAGCAGCCGGACGCCGTGAACGGCTTTCTGCTGGACGGCTTCCCGCGGAACGTCGCACAGGCCGAGGCGCTGGACGAACTGCTGCGCACCGAGAAGATGACCCTGGACGCGGTGCTGGACCTGGAGGCCCCCGAGGACGAGGTGGTCAAGCGCATCGCCGGCCGCCGGATCTGCCGCAAGGACTCCTCGCACGTCTTCCATGTGGAGTACAACCGGCCGAAGCAGGAAGGTGTCTGCGACATCTGCGGCGCCGAGCTGTACCAGCGCGCGGACGACTCCGAGGACACGGTGCGCACCCGCCTGGAGGTCTACCACACGCAGACCGAGCCCATCATCGACTACTACAAGTCGCAGGGCCTGGTCCGCACGATCTCCGCGATGGGCCCGGTGAACGAGGTCACCGAGCGCGCGCTGGAGGCGCTGAAGAGCGAGCAGGCCGAGAACCACTGAGTCCGGCCGCCTTCCGGCCGCGGTGCCCTTCCGGGGGCGCCGCGGCCGTAGTGTTGTACAGGTACACCCAGCCGACGTGAGTGACGGAGAGCGCAGGCCCCCCATGGTGCAGATCAAGACGCCCGAGCAGATCGCCAAGATGCGTGCGGCGGGCCTGGTCGTCGCCGCGATCCACGCGGCCACCCGTCAGGCCGCGGTGCCCGGCGCCTCCACGAAGGACCTGGACGAGGTCGCGCGCAAGGTGCTCGCCGAGCACGGCGCCAAGTCGAACTTCCTGGGGTACGGCGGCTTCCCCGCGACCATCTGCACGTCCGTGAACGATGTGGTCGTGCACGGCATCCCGTCCGAGGACGTCGTCCTCAAGGACGGCGACATCATCTCCATCGACTGCGGCGCGATCGTGGACGGCTGGCACGGCGACGCGGCGTACACCGCCTTCGTCGGCTCCGGTCACGCCCCCGAGCTGGTCGAGCTGTCCCGGGTGACCGAGGGCTCGATGTGGGCCGGCATCGCCGCGATGAAGCTGGGCAACCGGCTGGTCGACATCTCCCGGGCCATCGAGACGTACATCCGCCGCCAGCCGAAGCCGGGCGGCGGCCGGTACGGGATCATCGAGGACTACGGTGGCCACGGCATCGGCACCGAGATGCACATGGACCCGCATCTGCTGAACTACGTCGAGCGGCGCCGGGGCAAGGGCCCGAAGCTGGTCCCCGGCTTCTGCCTGGCCATCGAGCCCATGGTCTCCCTCGGCACCCCGCGCACCGAGGTCCTGGAGGACGACTGGACGGTCATCACGACCGACGGCACCTGGTCCTCCCACTGGGAGCACTCCGTCGCGCTGACGGAGGAGGGCCCGCTGGTGCTCACCGCGGTCGACGGCGGCAAGGCGAAGCTGGCGGAGTTCGGCATCACGACGGCCCCCGACCCCCTCGCGTAGTGAACAGAGCTCGCATAGTGGTCGCCCTTGTGGGGAAGAATCCCTCGATTCGCGTTTCGGGTTCCTCCGACGTAGACTGACTCGTCGGCTCTCGTGCACCCGCATGTCCGCATGCGCCCGTAAGGGAAAGCAGGGGAGTCGATCAAGGTAGTCGATTCGAAGGGCGAAGCGTGGCCAAGAAGCAAGGTGCCATCGAGATCGAGGGCACTGTCGTCGAGTCTCTGCCGAACGCCATGTTCAGGGTCGAGCTCCAGAACGGCCACCAGGTCCTGGCACACATCAGCGGCAAGATGCGTATGCACTACATCCGCATCCTCCCTGACGACCGGGTCGTGGTGGAGCTGTCTCCGTACGACCTGACGCGTGGCCGGATCGTCTACCGGTACAAGTAGATCTTGCCCGCGCCCCGGGCCCGCCCGGTGCGATGGCACTGACCCGGAGAACCTCACCCCATGAAGGTCAAGCCGAGCGTCAAGAAGATCTGCGACAAGTGCAGGGTGATCCGCCGTCACGGTCGGGTCATGGTCATTTGCGAGAACCCGCGCCACAAGCAGCGCCAGGGCTGACGCACGACCACCCTCTCTGCACCTCTATCGCAGAGTCTTCGCGCGACGCGAGCTGAATTGTTCATACGCAGATCCCGAGCCGATGGGCTCGACACCCCCGGCTCGGAGGCCGGGGACCCGGTTCGTACCTGGTACGGCGGCCGGGAGCCGGTTCTGCGGAAGACCTCCGAAGATTCACCAGGAGCCATTGAATGGCACGCGTTTCCGGTGTTGACATCCCGCGCGAAAAGCGCGTGGAGGTCGCCCTCACCTACGTGTTCGGCATTGGCCGGACCCTCTCGAAGGAGACGCTGGCTGCGACCGGCGTCGACCCGAACACCCGTGTTCGTGACCTGAGCGAAGAGCAGCTGGTCGCGATCCGCGAGTACGTCGACAGCAACATCAAGACCGAGGGTGACCTCCGTCGCGAGATCCAGGCCGACATCCGCCGCAAGGTCGAGATCGGTTGCTACCAGGGTCTCCGTCACCGTCGCGGTCTGCCCGTCCGCGGTCAGCGCACCAGCACCAACGCCCGCACCCGCAAGGGCCCGCGTCGCGCCATCGCCGGCAAGAAGAAGCCGGGCAAGAAGTAGTCCGCAGCGGACCACATTCCACGGTCTTCGCTGTAGGACCGACCACCTCCCTCTAGGAGTTTGTAGATGCCCCCCAAGGGTCGTCAGGGCGCTGCCAAGAAGGTGCGCCGCAAGGAAAAGAAGAACGTCGCTCACGGCCACGCGCACATCAAGAGCACGTTCAACAACACGATCGTCTCGATCACGGACCCCTCGGGCAACGTGATCTCCTGGGCGTCCGCCGGCCACGTCGGCTTCAAGGGCTCCCGGAAGTCCACGCCGTTCGCCGCGCAGATGGCCGCCGAGTCGGCTGCCCGCCGCGCCCAGGAGCACGGCATGCGCAAGGTCGACGTGTTCGTCAAGGGCCCGGGTTCCGGTCGTGAGACCGCGATCCGCTCCCTGCAGGCCACGGGTCTTGAGGTCGGCTCCATCCAGGACGTCACCCCGACCCCGCACAACGGCTGCCGCCCGCCGAAGCGCCGCCGCGTCTGACGCGCAGCGCTCCGCTGGTTTTTTGCGGTTTCGGGCGGTACGGCCTCTGTGAGGAAGCCGTACCGCCCGTACCCTTGCAGTACTGAGTCGGGCGTCAAATAGCGGGCGCCCCTGACTGAAGGATCTCCACCATGCTGATCGCTCAGCGTCCTTCGTTGACCGAAGAGGTCGTCGACGAGTTCCGCTCCCGGTTCGTGATCGAGCCGCTGGAGCCGGGCTTCGGCTACACCCTCGGCAACTCCCTCCGCCGTACCCTCCTGTCCTCGATCCCCGGTGCCGCCGTCACCAGCATCCGGATCGACGGCGTCCTGCACGAGTTCACCACCGTGCCGGGCGTCAAGGAGGACGTCACCGACCTGATCCTCAACATCAAGCAGCTGGTCGTCTCCTCGGAGCACGACGAGCCGGTCGTGATGTACCTGCGCAAGCAGGGCCCGGGTCTGGTGACCGCCGCCGACATCGCGCCCCCGGCCGGTGTCGAGGTGCACAACCCCGACCTCGTCCTCGCCACGCTCAACGGCAAGGGCAAGCTGGAGATGGAGCTGACCGTCGAGCGCGGTCGCGGCTACGTCTCCGCGGTGCAGAACAAGCAGGTGGGCCAGGAGATCGGCCGTATCCCGGTCGACTCCATCTACTCGCCGGTTCTCAAGGTCACGTACAAGGTCGAGGCCACGCGTGTCGAGCAGCGCACCGACTTCGACAAGCTGATCGTGGATGTCGAGACCAAGCAGGCGATGCGTCCGCGTGACGCCATGGCCTCCGCCGGTAAGACCCTGGTCGAGCTGTTCGGTCTCGCGCGCGAGCTGAACATCGACGCCGAGGGCATCGACATGGGTCCGTCCCCGACGGACGCCGCGCTCGCCGCGGATCTGGCGCTGCCGATCGAGGAGCTCGAGCTCACCGTTCGGTCGTACAACTGCCTCAAGCGCGAGGGCATCCACTCCGTGGGTGAGCTCGTGGCGCGTTCCGAGGCGGACCTGCTGGACATCCGCAACTTCGGTGCGAAGTCCATCGACGAGGTCAAGGCGAAGCTGGCCGGCATGGGCCTGGCGCTCAAGGACAGCCCGCCCGGATTCGACCCGACGGCCGCCGCGGACGCCTTTGGCGCGGACGACGACGCGGACGCCGGTTTCGTCGAGACCGAGCAGTACTGAGAACTCGGGCCCCAGGGTTCGATTTCGTCTGCCGGCCGGCTGCGGCTGGTCGCGCAGTTCCCCGCGCCCCTTCGGGGCACGGGTCTCCGACAGACAACCGTCTGCTCGGATACTGACCCCGGTACCTGACACGGCCGGGGCAGACACACAGGAGAAGAACTATGCCGAAGCCCACCAAGGGTGCCCGTCTGGGCGGCAGCGCCGCGCACGAGAAGCTGCTCCTCGCGAACCTCGCGAAGAGTCTCTTCGAGCACGGCCGCATCACCACCACCGAGGCGAAGGCCCGCCGCCTGCGCCCGTACGCCGAGCGTCTGGTCACCAAGGCGAAGAAGGGCGACCTTCACAACCGCCGTCAGGTGCTCCAGGTCATCACGGACAAGAGCATCGTGCACACGCTCTTCACCGAGATCGGCCCGCGGTACGAGAACCGTCCCGGTGGCTACACCCGCATCACCAAGATCGGTAACCGTCGTGGCGACAACGCGCCCATGGCTGTCATCGAGCTGGTCGAGGCGCTGACGGTGCAGCAGAAGGCTGTCGGCGAGGCCGAGGCCGCGACGAAGCGCGCGGTCAAGGAGGCCGACGAGGCCCCCGCCACCGAGGCCGCCGCCGAGGAGTCGAAGGACGCGTAAGCGTTCTGCCGGGGGACTGTGCGTCGGCGGCTGCGGCGCTTGTCGTGGCTGGTCGCGCAGTTCCCCGCGCCCCTTCGGGGGGCGCGTTCGCGGGTCCGTTCCCTTCCAAGGGGCGGGCCCGCTTTTTTGGTACCTGAGAGGATCTGTGTGTGAGTGACGAAGCGCTGCCCGGGCATGTACGTATCCGCCTCGATCTCTCCTACGACGGCGCCGATTTCCATGGCTGGGCCAAGCAGGCCGGCGGGAAGCGGACCGTGCAGGGGGAGATCGAGGACGCGCTGCGCACGGTGACGCGGTCCAAGGAGACGTACGAGCTGACGGTGGCCGGGCGCACCGATGCCGGGGTGCACGCGCGCGGGCAGGTGGCGCACGTCGATCTGCCGGCCGAGCTGTGGGCGGAGCACCGCGAGAAGCTGCTCAAGCGGCTCGCCGGACGGCTCTCCAAGGATGTGCGGATCTGGCGGCTGACCGAGGCGCCGGAGGGGTTCAACGCCCGGTTCTCGGCGATCTGGCGGCGGTACGCGTACCGGGTCACCGACAACCCCGGGGGCGTGGACCCGCTGCTGCGCGGCCATGTGCTCTGGCACGACTGGCCGCTCGACGTGGACGCCATGAACGAGGCCGCCCGGGCGCTGCTCGGCGAGCACGACTTCGCGGCGTACTGCAAGAAGCGGGAGGGCGCGACCACCATCCGCACGCTCCAGGACCTGAGCCTGGTGCGGGGCGCGGACGGGGTGATCACGGCGACGGTCCGGGCGGACGCGTTCTGCCACAACATGGTCCGCTCGCTGATCGGCGCGCTGCTGTTCGTCGGCGACGGGCACCGGGGCCCCGAGTGGCCCGGGAAGGTGCTGGCCGCCGGGGTGCGCGACTCCGCCGTCCATGTCGTACGACCGCACGGGCTGACCCTCGAAGAGGTCGGCTACCCCGCCGACGAGCTGCTGGCCGCCCGTAACAAGGAGGCCCGCAACAAGCGCTCGCTGCCGTCGGCGGGGTGCTGCTGAGCTAGCGGTTCGCCGCCGCCGACGCCTGGGCCTGGCCGCGGCGGTGGATCTGCTGGAAGGTGAACTCCGCCACATCGTCACCGGCGCGGAAGACCGCGGTGTCCTTGGTGGTGACGTTCTTGCCGCTGGTGAAGCCGGCGAGGGTGAAGTAGGCGTAGCGGCCGTAGGCGTTGCGGGTCGAGCGGCAGGTCGCGCCGTCGCAGAAGGCGGCGACGCCCTTGCCGGGCAGCGCGCGCACGATGCTGTGGTCGTCCGTCTGCTGCCGGGCCTTCGTGGCCTGGGCCTCGGTGTCGAACAGGGCGACGCCGACGGTGACCGCGATGTCGCCGTTGGTGTACGTGGCGCGCATCACCCGGGTGCAGCCGTCGGCGGCGAGGATCTTGGGCAGCGAGCCGCCGGCGGCCGCCGCGCAGCTGGTGGTGTCGCCGGTGGCGCCCTTCTTGTACACCGTGCTGCCCATGGTGAGCCGGGCGTCCGGGAACAGGGTGGCGGGGCTCAGGGGCGCGGTGTCCTTCTTGGCGCTGGATATGAAGACCTTCGGGTCCAGCGGCGGCGGTGCGCTGGTGGGCGCGAAGGACGGCGCGGTGGGGGAGCCGTGGGGCAGCGAGGCGCTGGGCGCCTTGGTGGGGTGCCCGGAGGCGTCGCTGTGGCCGTTCGCGGAGACGACGGCGAGGGCGACCGCGGCGCCGATGGCGACCGTGGCGAGCGCGCCGCCGGCGATGAACAGCAGCTTGCGCCGCTTGCCGCGGTTCTCCGAGGCCTCCGCGAGCGCGGCCCAGTCGGGTGTTCCCTCGTCGCCGCCGCCGCTCCAGGGCTGCTGAGGCTGCTGCTGGGGCTGCTGTGATTGCGGTTTCCAGGGATCCCACTGAGACTGGGGTCCCCCCTGCCCATTACTCATGGGGCGCATCTTAGACGCGGGGGATCACGGCGCGTACCGAGCGGCGGCCCGCCGGGCGGCCTGCCTCGTTTTGACCCGTCCGGGGGCCGCCAGGTAACCTGCTTCTTCGTTGTGTATTGGCTTGCTCATTCTCACGGGACGGGCCCTTACACCGGTCCACCGGGCCGATGACCAGCGATCAGCACGCGGTTTGCGTCACCGCGGTGCGGTCGAGGCTGTCGTGATCGTTTCGGTGACCTGTTCAGGACCATTCACTCGAAGCGAAGGCTACGAACCGTGCGTACGTACAGCCCCAAGCCCGGCGATGTGACGCGCCAGTGGCACGTCATTGACGCTCAGGACGTCGTCCTGGGTCGTCTCGCCACCACTGCCGCGTCCCTGCTCCGGGGCAAGCACAAGGCGATCTACGCGCCTCACGTCGACACCGGTGACTTCGTCATCATCATCAACGCCGACAAGGTGCACCTGTCCGGCAACAAGCGGACCCAGAAGATGGCGTACCGCCACTCCGGCTACCCGGGTGGTCTGCGTGCGGTCCGCTACGACGACCTGCTGGCGAACAACCCCGAGAAGGCCGTCGAGAAGGCCGTCAAGGGCATGCTCCCCAAGAACACTCTGGGCCGTCAGATGCTCTCGAAGCTGAAGGTCTACAAGGGTGACCAGCACCCGCACGCTGCCCAGCAGCCGGTGCCGTTCGAAATCACCCAGGTCGCGCAGTAATTCCGGCCACCCCCAAAGCTGAAGAGAATCTGAGGAGAATCGTGGCCGAGACCACTGCCGAGCAGCCGCTCGAAGAGCTTGACATCGACAGCTACACCACCGAGTCCGAGGTCCCCGTCGAGGGTGAGTACACCTCGGAGTCCATGGCCTCCCGCTTCGGCGAGCCCCAGCCGGCCGCCGGCCTGGGCCGTCGCAAGAACGCCATTGCCCGCGTCCGGATCGTCCCGGGTACCGGCAAGTGGAAGATCAACGGCCGCACCCTCGAGGACTACTTCCCGAACAAGGTGCACCAGCAGGAGGTCAACGAGCCCTTCAAGGTGCTCGAGCTCGAGGGCCGTTACGACGTCATCGCCCGCATCGCGGGTGGCGGCGTCTCCGGTCAGGCCGGTGCGCTCCGTCTCGGTGTCGCCCGTGCGCTGAACGAGGCGGACGTCGACAACAACCGTGGTGCCCTGAAGAAGGCCGGCTTCCTGCGCCGCGACGACCGCGCGGTCGAGCGGAAGAAGGCTGGTCTGAAGAAGGCCCGCAAGGCTCCGCAGTACAGCAAGCGCTAAACAGCGGGAGCTGCTGCTCGTACTCCGAACGCCCCGGCGGCACGCCACATGTGCCGTCGGGGCGTTCGTTTATCCCAGCCAAGGGCGTATAACGACACAAGACGCTCAAAGGCTTGTGTGATCGGATGGCGAGGCGCCCCCCATCGCTGCGGCGCCCGTCCGTTTACGCCATCGACGCTTCCTCAGGAGGACAAGTGGGACGACTCTTCGGCACGGACGGCGTGCGCGGTGTCGCCAACGCGGATCTGACCGCGGAGATGGCCCTCGGCCTCTCCGTGGCCGCGGCGCATGTGCTGGCCGAGGCGGGTACCTTCGCCGGCCACCGGCCGAAGGCCGTGGTCGGTCGGGACCCGCGTGCGTCCGGGGAGTTCCTGGAGGCCGCGGTGGCCGCGGGCCTGGCGAGCGCGGGCGTGGACGTCCTGATGGTCGGCGTGCTGCCGACGCCGGCGGTGGCCCATCTCACCGGCGCGCTCGGCGCCGACCTCGGTGTGATGCTCTCCGCCAGCCACAACGCCATGCCGGACAACGGCATCAAGTTCTTCGCGCGCGGCGGTCACAAGCTCGCCGACGAGCTGGAGGACCGGATCGAGGCGGTCTACGAGTCCCACCGGCACGGTGAGCCCTGGCAGCGGCCGACGGGCGCCGGGGTGGGGCGGCTGCGGCCGTACGACGAGGGTTTCGAGCAGTACGTCGGCCATCTGCTGTCGGTGCTGCCCAACCGGCTCGACGGGCTGAAGATCGTCCTGGACGAGGCGCACGGCGCGGCCGCGGGGGTCTCGCCGGAGGCGTTCACCCGGGCCGGTGCCCAGGTCGTCACGATCGGCGCGGAGCCGGACGGACTCAACATCAACGACGGCTGCGGCTCGACCCATCTCGGGCTGCTCAAGGCCGCGGTGATCGAGCACGGCGCGGATCTCGGTATCGCGCACGACGGTGACGCCGACCGGTGCCTCGCGGTGGACCACACCGGCGAGGAGGTCGACGGCGACCAGATCCTCGCGGTGCTGGCGCTGGCGATGCGGGAGCGCTCCGCGCTGCGGGCCGACACCGTGGTGGCGACCGTGATGTCCAACCTCGGCTTCAAGCTGGCGATGGAGAAGGCCGGGATCCAGCTGGTGCAGACCGCGGTCGGCGACCGGTATGTGCTGGAGGAGATGAAGCAGCACGGGTACGCGCTCGGCGGTGAGCAGTCCGGGCATGTGATCGTCCTGGACCACGCGACGACGGGCGACGGGACGCTGACGGGGCTGCTGCTGGCGGCGCGGGTGGCGCAGAGCGGTCGTAGCCTGCGTGAACTGGCGTCCGTGATGGAGCGGTTGCCGCAGGTGCTGATCAATGTGCCGGACGTGGACAAGTCGCGGGTGCGCACCTCCGCCGACCTGGCCGCGGCGGTCTCCGAGGCCGAGCGGGAACTCGGGGCCACGGGGCGGGTGTTGCTGCGGCCGTCGGGTACGGAGCCGCTGGTGCGGGTGATGGTCGAGGCGGCGGACATCGAGCAGGCGCGGGCGGTCGCCGGGCGGCTCGCGGACGCGGTGAAGTCCGCGCTCGGATAGTTCCGGGTTCGGGGAGGGCGGGACTGCGCGTCGCGGGCCGCGGGTGGTTCGCGGCCTGTCGCGCCTACGGGGCGGAGCCGCGGATACGCACAGCCCCGCGCCCCCTAGGGGCGTTGCTGCCGGCGGTTCCAGAGAAGTTGCTGGGTCAGCAGCGTGAGTGTGCCCGCCAGGATGATGCCCAGCAGGTTCAGCAGCAGTTGGTCGGTCGAGCCCAGGGTCTGGCTCATGTCGCCGTAGGCCAGGGCGACGGCCGCGTTGGCGGCGGCCGGGACCGTGGTGACCGAGATGGCGACGCCCACCAGGGCACCGGACTTGGCGGAGGTCAGGGAGAGGGTGCCGGCCACGCCCGCCAGGAGCGCCACGATGAACGAGAAGGCGTCGGGGGCGTAGACGAACGCGGTGTTGGGGCGCCTGCCCTCCAGGGCGGAGCGGTGGAACAGGCCGACGGCGTCCATGAACAGGCTGAAGCCGACCGTCACCGCCATCGCCGCGGCGAAGCCCACGAGCAGCGCGGTCAGCGAGCGCAGCGCCAGGTGTGGACGGCGCCGGACCGTGGCCGTGCAGATACCGGCCAGGGGGCCGAACTCCGGGCCCACGGCCATCGCGCCGACGATCAGGACGGCGTTGTCCAGCACCACACCGCAGGCCGCGATCATCGTGGCCAGCGTGATGAAGGCGACGTAGGTGACCGACAGGGTCGACTCCTCGTGGGTGGCCTCGGTCAGGCCCTCCCACAGCACCGCGTCCGCGCCCTCGCCCGGGGCGTCCTCCTCCGCCTTGTCGGCGCGCCGGGACAGCGACAGGTCGATGTTCTCCACGGCGATGGAGCCGGTGTCGTCCAGGCCCAGGCGCCGGAGCCCGGCGATGAGCGTGTCGCCCGCCTCGCGCGCGACATCGCACATCACCAGGTCACCGGCCGGCTCCCGGGCGGCCCCCGGTATCACCGCGAGGTGGGTGGTGCCGACCGTGTCCTCGATCAACCGCACCACCTCGTCGGTCTGTTCGGCCGGGGTGATCAGGCGCAGATGCAGCATGGCGCCTTTGTAGCAGGTGCGCTCCGCGCTACAGCTTGCGCAGGCGCAGGCGCTGGACCTTGTGGTCGGGGCCCTTGCGGACGATCAGGGTGGCGCGGCCCCTGGTGGGGGCGATGTTCTCGGTCAGGTTGGGTTTGTTGATCGTGCGCCACAGGGTGCGGGCGTAGTCCAGGGCCTCGTCCTCGGAGACCTGGGTGTACTTGCGGAAGTACGAGTCCGGGTCCTGGAAGGCCGTCTGGCGCAGTTTGCGGAAGCGGTTGAGGTACCAGCGCTCGATGTCCTCGCCGCTCGCGTCGACGTACACGCTGAAGTCGAAGTAGTCGGCGAGGCCCACGCGGGTGCGGCCGTCCTTGCCGGGCAGGGCGGGCTGGAGGACGTTCAGGCCCTCCACGATCAGGACGTCGGGGCGGCGGACCGTGAGCTTCTGCTCCGGGACGATGTCGTAGATGAGGTGCGAGTAGACGGGGGCCGTCACCTCGCTCTTGCCGGCCTTGATGTCGGCGACGAAACGGGTCAGCGCGCGGCGGTCGTAGGACTCGGGGAAGCCCTTGCGGGACATCAGGCCGCGGGCCTCCAGCTCCTTGGTCGGCAGCAGGAAGCCGTCGGTGGTGACCAGCTCCACGTGCGGATGCTCGGGCCAGCGGGACAGCAGGGCCTGGAGGAGACGGGCGACGGTGGACTTGCCGACGGCGACCGAGCCGGCGACGCCTATCACGAACGGCGTGCCGGACTGGGAGCCCTGCTCACCGAGAAACGTGTTCAGCGCGCCGCGCAGGCCGTCGGTCGCGCCGACGTAGAGGTTCAGCAGGCGCGACAGCGGGAGGTAGATGTCGCGCACCTCGTCCAGGTCGATCACATCGCCCAGACCGCGCAGCTTCTCCACCTCCTCGGCGGTGAGCGGCAGCGGCGTCTTGTCGCGCAGCGCGCTCCACTCGGCTCGGGTGAGGTCGACGTAGGGAGTCGCCTCCGGCCTGTGCCGGTGGGCGCTCCGGGGCATCGAGGGGACCGGTGAGATCACATTCCATTGTTAACGGAGTTTGAACGGGGTGGCGGGGTGGGGTACGTCACGCCGACAGTGGTGTGCGTCACGCCCCCGCCCCCGCCCCCGTACCGGCCGGTGCCCCGGGCGCCGGTCAGGGGTGGATCAGGTGTTGATCAGGGACACCTGACGGGAGTTCTGGAGAACGCTGCCGAACTGCGGGATGGCGTTGAGGATCTCCATCCCGACCTGCCCGGGCTTGAACAGCCGGGCCCCCGCGGTGCCGATCCGGCGCGTGCCGTCCGCCGCGATGCCGGAGGGCAGCACGGTGACGGTGCCGTCGCCGTTGTCCGCCCACGGGGTGCCGGCGATCAGGTCGGCGCCGCCGTCGTGGTCGAGGTCGGTGAGCAGCACGGCCGTACCGAAGTTGCCGTTCGGGTCGCCGGGGACGTCGTGGTTGCCCTGGTAGAAGTACTGCGGCGCGGCGCTGGTGTCGACGCCCGACTTCGAGCCGTACAGCACGGTGACGGTGCCCATGTTGTAGTACATGTGCCCCCACAGCCGCATGTTCTCCTGCGGGGCGCCGATGGCCAGGTCGAGCAGGCCGTCGCCGTTGATGTCGCCGAGGGCGACCGACTGGCCGAACTTGTCCCAGCTCTCGGAGTCGCCGGGGACGGTGCCGGACTCCTGGGTGATGGTCTGGACGCGGCTGGAGGGGCCCGAGGCGGAGCCGTAGGTGACGACGACCTTGCCGCCGATCGGGCCGTTCGCGCTGTTCCTGCCCCAGTAGACGCCGGTGACGATGTCGCCGCGGCCGTCGCCGTCGAGGTCGCCGATGGCGCCGGCGACCCCGCCGGGCATCTTCTTGGCGCTGGTGGCGGAGGGGCCGGTGGCGGTGCCCGGCACGAAATAGTTGACGTTGTAGTACGTGCCGTCGGCGCCCTTGGTCGGGTTCAGACCGTTGACCATCAGGTCCGCGCGGCCGTCGCCGGTGACGTCCCCTGCGGTGAGGTTGATGATCCCGGCCTCCGGCGCGGCGCGCAGCGGCAGGGTGCGGGTGGCGAGGGCGCCGGCCCTGCCGCCGCGGGAGATGCCCTTGCGGAAGGTGTAGAGGGCGGAGCCGTTGGTGCCGACGGCCAGGTCGGTGCGACCGTCGCCGTCGAAGTCGCCGGCCGCGAGCGAGGCGCCGAAGCGGTCGTGGGCGGCCGGGGCCGGGTCGGGGATCGTGGTGGCGGAGGTCAGGCCCTTCGGGGAGCCCCACATGATCTGCACCAGGCCGCCGTTGACGTCCGTGCCGACGTCCTCCAGCGGGGTGCCGACGGCGAGGTCGGTGTAGCCGTCGTGGTCGAAGTCGCCCGCGGTGGTGGCGGCGCCGAACAGATCGCCGTTCTCGGCCGCGCCCGGCACCCAGGAGGCGTCCTGGGTGATGGTGGTGCGCCGGTCCGCCGAGGCGCCCCGGGCGGAGCCGTAGAGGACGGTGACCGCGCCCACCCGCCACTTGCCGTTCAGCCGGGCGGCCGGGGCGGTGACGGCGAAGTCGCCGTACCCGTCGCCGTTGAAGTCGGTCAGGGGCCGCTTCGCGGCCACCGCGCCCGAGCCGGCCGTCGCGCCCGAGCCGGCCGCGGTGGCGGGCGCGGTCAGCCCTACGGTCAGACCCCCGGCCAGCGTCGCGGCGACGGCCGTGGCCAGGACGGTGCGATGTCTACGCTTCACCTGTGTGTCTCCCGGTGTTCGCTTACGGCGTTCAGCCGGTAGACCTCCGACCCGGTCGCACGGTTGTGCGGATGACCCGGATGCGCCATGAACAGGCCGCGGATGTGCTCTGAACGGGCCCAGGATTTCCGAAATCGGGCACGCGGCGCCACTTTTGACGGCCGATCGGCCCGTAGGCTGCGGCTCATGTGCGGAATCGTGGGATACGTAGGGTCGCAGTCGGCGCTCGATGTCGTGATGGCCGGGCTGAAGCGACTGGAGTACCGGGGATACGACTCGGCGGGCGTCGCCCTGCTGGCGGACGGCGGTCTGGCCGCCGCGAAGAAGGCCGGGAAACTGGTCAACCTGGAGAAGGAACTGGTCGAACGGCCGCTGCCGGCCGGTTCGACGGGCATCGGACACACCCGCTGGGCCACCCACGGCGGCCCCACCGACGACAACGCGCACCCGCATCTGGACAACGCGGGCCGGGTCGCCGTCGTCCACAACGGCATCATCGAGAACTTCGCGCTGCTGCGTGCCGAACTCGCCGAACGCGGCCATGAGCTGAACTCCGAGACGGACACCGAGGTCGTCGCGCATCTGCTGGCCGAGGAGTACTCGGTGGCCGGCGACCTCGCGGAGGCGATGCGGCTGGTGTGCCGGCGTCTGGAGGGCGCGTTCACGCTGGTCGCGGTGCACGCGGACGCCCCGGACGTGGTGGTCGGCGCGCGCCGCAACTCCCCGCTGGTGGTCGGCGTCGGCGAGGGCGAGGCGTTCCTCGCCTCCGATGTCGCCGCGTTCATCGCGCACACCCGCTCGGCGATCGAACTGGGCCAGGACCAGGTGGTGGAGCTGCGCCGCGACGGGGTGACCGTGACCGGCTTCGACGGGCTGCCCGCCGAGGTGCACTCCTACCACGTGGACTGGGACGCCTCGGCCGCCGAGAAGGACGGCTACGCCTCCTTCATGCTCAAGGAGATCGCCGAGCAGCCCAAGGCGGTCGCCGACACCCTGCTCGGCCGGATCGACCCGTCCGGCTCGCTCACCCTGGACGAGCTGCGGATCACCCCCGCCGATCTGCGCCAGATCGACAAGGTCGTGATCGTGGCCTGCGGTACGGCCTTCCACGCCGGGCTGATCGCCAAGTACGCCATCGAGCACTGGACGCGGATTCCCTGCGAGGTCGAACTGGCCAGCGAGTTCCGCTACCGGGACCCGATCCTCGGCGGCCGCTCCCTGGTGATCGCGATCTCCCAGTCGGGCGAGACCATGGACACCCTGATGGCGCTGCGGCACGCCCGTGAGCAGGGCTCCAAGGTGCTGGCCATCTGCAACACCAACGGCTCCACGATCCCGCGCGAGTCGGACGCGGTGCTCTACACGCACGCCGGGCCCGAGGTCGCGGTCGCCTCCACCAAGGCGTTCCTGACCCAGCTGGTCGCCTGCTACCTGGTCGCCCTGTACCTGTGCCAGGTGCGCGGCACCAAGTGGGGCGACGAGATCCAGGCGGTGATCAAGGACCTGTCCAAGATCTCCGAGGAGGTCGAGCGGGTCCTGGAGACCATGGAGCCGGTACGGGCGCTGGCGCGCACCCTGGCCGGCAAGGACACCGTGCTCTTCCTGGGCCGGCACGTCGGCTACCCGGTCGCCCTCGAAGGCGCACTCAAGCTCAAGGAACTCGCCTATATGCACGCCGAGGGCTTCGCGGCGGGCGAGCTGAAGCACGGGCCGATCGCGCTGGTCGAGGAGGACATGCCGGTGGTGGTCGTCGTACCGTCGCCGCGCAACCGCTCCCTGCTGCACGACAAGATCGTCTCCAACATCCAGGAGATCCGGGCGCGCGGGGCACGCACCATCGTGATCGCGGAGGAGGGCGACGAGGCGGTCGTCCCGTACGCCGACCACCTGATCCGCATCCCGGCCACGCCGACCCTGCTCCAGCCGGTGGTGGCCACGGTGCCGCTCCAGGTCTTCGCCTGCGAGCTGGCCGCGGCCCGGGGCAACGAGGTGGACCAGCCACGGAACCTGGCCAAGTCGGTGACCGTGGAGTGAGCCGCTTCTAGTGCACCGAGAAGCCTCCGTCGACGTGGATCGACTGGCCCGTGACGTAGGCGGAGGCGCGGCTCGCGAGGAAGACGGCGGCGCCCGCGAAGTCCCCGGCGAGGCCGTTGCGTCCGGTCATGGTGCGCGCGGCCAGCGCCGCGACCTTCTCGGGGTCGGTGGACAGCCGCGCGTTGAGCGGGGTCATCACAAAGCCCGGCACCAGGGTGTTGCAGGTGACCCCGTACGGCGACCACGCCTCCGCCTGCGAGCGGGCGAGCGACTCCAGCGCGCCCTTGGAGACGCCGTACGCGCCGCTGCTCACGAAGGCCCGGTGCGCCTGCTGGGAGCTGATGTGGATGATCCGCCCGAAGCCGCGCTCGGCCATGCCGGGCCCGAACCGCTGCCCCAGCAGGAAGGGCGCCTCCAGGTTCACGGCCATGGTGGCGTCCCAGACGTCCTCGGTCAGCTCGTCCATCGGGGGCCGCAGATTGATCCCGGCCGAGTTCACCAGGATGTCCGGCTCCCCGAACACCTCCGCCGCCGCCTCGGCCGCCGCCCGGACGCCCGCCCGGCTGCCGAGGTCCCCGGCGACCCCGGCCGCCCGGCAGCCGTCCGCCGTCAACTCCTCGACGGCGGCGGTCCTTTGCTCCTCGCCCCGGGCCACGACCACCACGCTCGCCCCGGCCCGCGCCAGCGCCCCGGCGACGGCCCGGCCGATGCCGGAACTGCCCCCGGTCACCACGGCGACACGGCCGTCCAGCGAGAACAGGTCGGTGAGATAGCCCTGTTGGGGCGTGGTGCTCGTCATGCCGGAAGCGTAGAGGGGATGCGCGGGACGCCGCCCGCCTAGGGTGCTGCCCATGAGCATCATCGGAGTCGGGATCGACGTGGCGGAGATCGACCGCTTCCGGGCGTCCCTGGAGCGGACCCCGCAGCTGGCCGACCGGCTGTTCGTGGCCGCGGAGTTGCTGCTGCCCAGCGGCGAGCGGCGCGGTATCGCCTCGCTGGCGGCCCGGTTCGCGGCCAAGGAGGCGCTGGCCAAGGCGCTCGGGGCGCCGCCGGGGCTGCTGTGGACGGACGCCGAGGTGTACGTCGAGGACAACGGGCGGCCGCGGCTGCGGGTGCGGGGCACGGTCGCCGCGCGCGCCGCCGAGCTCGGGGTGCGGTCCTGGCACATCTCCCTCAGCCATGACGCGGGCATCGCCTCGGCCGTGGTGGTCGCCGAGGGCTGACCGGCTCCGGCGCGGACGTCCGGGGCCGGTCGGCCGGGCCCGGGTGTGGGCGGTGGGGGTTACGGGGCAGACTCGGTGCCATGCGGAGTGCGTACAGCGTGGAGACGGTGCGGGCGGCCGAGCGGGCCCTGATGGCGCGGCTGCCCGAGGGGGCGCTGATGCAGCGGGCGGCCGCCGGACTGAGCGCCGCCTGCGCCGAACTGCTGGGCCGGGTGTACGGCAGCCGGGTGGTCCTGCTGATCGGCAGCGGCGACAACGGCGGCGACGCCCTGTACGCCGGTGCCCGGCTGGCGCGACGGGGGGCCGGAGTGACGGCCGTCCTCCTGTCGCCCGAGCGGGCGCACGCCCAGGGGCTGGCCGCGCTGCGGCGGGCCGGGGGCGTGAGCGTCGTGCCCGGGGCGGCCGGCGACGCGATCGGGCGGGCCGACCTCGTGGTGGACGGCATCGTCGGGATCGGCGGCAAGGGCGGGCTGCGGCCCGACGCCGAGCGGCTGGTGGAGGCCGCGCTGCGGACCCGGGCCGCGGTGGTCGCGGTGGACCTGCCCAGCGGGGTCGAGGCGGACAGCGGTCAGGTGCGGGGCGCGGCCGTACGGGCGGACCTCACCGTCACCTTCGGCACGTACAAGCCCGGACTGCTGGTGGACCCGGCGCGGGAGTACGCCGGGGTCGTACGGCTGGTCGACATCGGCCTGGAACTGCCCGCCGAGCCCGAACTGGAGGCGCTGCAACACGCGGACGTGGCAAGCCTGCTGCCGCGTCCGGCCGCCGAGAGCGACAAGTACCGGCGGGGCGTGGTCGGCGTCGCGGCCGGCTCCGGGCGCTACCCGGGCGCCGCGGTGCTCGCCGTCTCCGGGGCGCTGCGCGGCGGCGCGGGGGCGGTGCGCTACGTCGGCCCGGCCGCGGAGGCGGTCATCGCCCGCTTCCCCGAGACCCTGGTCTCCGACCGGGGCCCGGCCAAGGCGGGCCGGGTGCAGGCCTGGGTCACCGGTCCCGGCGCGGGCGACGACGCCGCGACCGTCGCCGAGGTGCTGGCCGCCGAGGTGCCGGTGCTGCTGGACGCGGACGGGCTGCGGCTCGCGGACCGGGACGCCGTACGAGGGCGTGGCGCGCCCACCCTGATGACACCGCACGCAGGCGAGGCCGCGGCCCTGCTCGGGGTGGCGCGCGAGGAGGTCGAGGGCGCCCGGCTGGCCGCGGTGCGCGAACTGGCGGCGGTGTACCGGGCGACGGTGCTGCTGAAGGGTTCGACCACGCTGGTCGCGGACGCGGCGGGCGGCGCGGTCCGGGTGAACGCCACCGGTACCCCCTGGCTGGCCACCGCGGGCAGCGGCGATGTGCTCTCCGGCCTCGGCGGCTCGCTGCTCGCCGCGGGCCTGTCCGCCCTGGACGCGGGCAGCGTCGCCGCGTATCTGCACGGCCTGGCGGGCCGGTTCGCGGCGCAGGGCGCGCCGGCCGGTGCGCATGACGTGGCGGAGTGCGTGCCGGAGGCGTGGCGGGACGTGCGGGACTGAGGCGGCGGCGCGTGCGGGACCGAGGCGGCTGGGCGTGCGGGACCGAGGCCGCGGGGCGCGCGGGACTCAGGCGGCGGGGGCGGGGGCGTCGCGGAAACCGGCGCCGGTCAACTGCCGTACCCGTACCGCCCGCTGCGCCCGCGCGGTGGCCGTACCCGCACCGCCGCCGGGGGCCGGGCGCGCGCTCTGAGAGACTGGGGGCGCCATGACTGAGACTGCGACTGTGCCGACCGTCCCCCCGCGCGCCCGTGCCGAGATCGATCTGGGCGCGCTGCGCGCCAATGTGCGGACCCTGCGTGCCCGGGTGGGGGACGCGGCCGTGATGGCCGTCGTCAAGGCCGACGGATACGGCCACGGCGCGGTGCCCTGCGCCCGCGCGGCCGTCGAGGCCGGGGCCACCTGGATCGGCACCGCGCTGCCCGAGGAGGCCCTCGCGCTGCGCGCGGCCGGGCTGACCCAGCGTGTCCTGTGCTGGCTGTGGGTGCCCGGCGGGCCCTGGCGGCAGGCGATCGAGGCCGACATCGACATGTCCCTCAGCGGGATGTGGGCGCTGCGGGAGGTCACCGAGGCCGCCCGCGCCGCCGGACGGACCGCGCGCGTCCAGCTCAAGGCCGACACCGGGCTCGGGCGCAACGGCTGCCAGCCCGGGGCCGACTGGGCGGAACTGGTCGGCGCCGCGCTGCGGGCCGAGGCCGAGGGGCTGGTCCGGGTCACCGGACTGTGGTCGCACTTCGCCTGCGCCGACGAACCGGGCCACCCCTCCATCGACGCCCAGCTCACCCGCTTCCGGGAGATGGTGGCGTACGCCGAGGAGCAGGGGGTGCGCCCCGAGGTGCGGCACATCGCCAACTCGCCCGCCACGCTCACCCTTCCGGAGACCCATTTCGACCTGGTCCGTCCCGGTATCGCCATGTACGGCCTCTCGCCCAGCCCCGAGGTCGGCACCCCGGCGGACTTCGGACTGCGCCCGGTGATGACGCTCAGCGCCTCGCTGGCCCTGGTCAAGCGGGTGCCGGGCGGACACGGGGTCAGCTACGGCCACCACTACGTCACCCCCGGCGACACCACCCTCGGCCTCGTCCCGCTCGGTTACGGCGACGGCGTCCCGCGGCACGCCTCCGGCGCCGGGCCCGTGCTGGTCGACGGCAAGTGGCGGACGGCCGCCGGGCGGGTCGCCATGGACCAGTTCGTGGTGGACCTCGGCGGCGACGAACCGCCGGTCGGCACCGAGGCCGTGCTCTTCGGCCCCGGCGACCGGGGCGAGCCCACCGCCGAGGACTGGGCGACGGCCTGCGGCACGATCGTGTACGAGATCGTCACGCGCATCGGAACCCGGGTGCCGCGCGTCTATGTCGATGACGTCAACGAGGACGTGCGCGGATAACCCGTCCGAGGAAGACCGCGACCGGCTGCCCCACATCACGTGTAACAACGGTCACATCCCCACGCCCGGTCGCACCTGTCTCGGCGAACATCGGTACGGCGAATCGGTTCGGTGAGTCGGTTCGGTGGGTCGGTTCGGTGGGTCGGTACGACGGCGAGGAGGAGCGGCACATGAGCGACAGCAGGGCGGACGCGATGACGGACGCCGTCGCCTCGGCGGCCGGGAGCTGGCGCCGGGCGACCGGCATCGCCGGTGCCGCGATAGGCGTCCTCGCCGCGGGCGCGGCGGCCGGGGTCGCCGTCGAGCGGATGACGGTGGGCCGCGCGGTGCGCCGCAAGGCACGTCTCGCCCTGGACTCCGCGGGGCCCTACGGCACCCTGCGCGGCACCCCGGGCAAGGCGTACGCCGATGACGGCACCGAGCTGTACTACGAGGTCGACGAGGTGGCGCCGGACCCGGGCGGGACGCCCTCCGCGCGCCGGCTCTGGCTCTTCGGCCGCAAGGCGCCCGCCCCGGTCACCGTCGTCTTCTGCCACGGCTACTGCCTCAACCAGGACTCCTGGCACTTCCAGCGGGCGGCCCTGCGCGGGGTCGTGCGCACCGTGCACTGGGACCAGCGCAGCCACGGCCGCTCCGGGCGGGGCGTGGCCCAGAGCCGGGACCGGGAGCCGCTGACCATCGATCAGCTCGGCCGCGATCTGAAGGCGGTCATCGACGCCGCCGCGCCCGAGGGGCCGCTCGTGCTGGTCGGCCACTCGATGGGCGGGATGACCGTGATGGCGCTCGCCGCGCAGTATCCGGAGCTGATCGCGGAGCGGGTGGTCGCCACCGCGTTCGTGGGCACGTCCTCGGGGCGGCTCGGCGAGGTGAACTTCGGGCTGCCGGTGGCCGGCGTCAATGCGATACGCCGGATCCTGCCGGGGGTGCTCAGGGCGCTCGGGCAGCAGGCGGAGCTGGTGGAGAAGGGACGCCGGGCGACGGCGGAGCTGTTCGCCGGGATCATCAAGCGGTACTCGTTCGCCGGGCGGGACATCGACCCGGCGGTGGAGCGGTTCGCCGAGCGGATGATCGAGTCCACGCCGATCGATGTGGTCGCCGAGTTCTATCCGGCCTTCACCGACCACGACAAGACGGGGGCGCTGGCCCGCTTCCGGCAGATGCCGGTGCTGGTGCTCGCGGGGGTGCAGGACCTGGTGACGCCGAGCGGGCACAGCGAGGCCATAGCCGACGAGCTGCCCAACGCCGAGCTGGTGCTGGTGCCGGACGCCGGGCATCTGGTGATGCTGGAGCATCCGGAGGTGGTCATAGACCGCCTCGCCGATCTGCTCACCCGCGCGGGAGCGGTGCCCGCAGCGGCTACCGTAAGTTCCTATGGAACGTCCAGCAGCAGCACCGTACGACCCCGCTGAGCACGACCGGGCCGGGACCCGGCTGACGATCACCTCGCCCGAGCAGATGCGCGAGCTGGGCCGGCGCCTCGCCAAGCTGCTGCGCGCCGGGGACCTGGTGATGCTGTCCGGGGAACTGGGCGCGGGCAAGACCACGCT
>NZ_MUNF01000008.1 GCF_002154555.1 Streptomyces murinus | reverse complement strand
CACGGCGGGGGCGCGGGTGGGGCGATGGCTCAGAACTGGAGGTCGCGGGTCTCGGGCCCGGTGTACAGCTGGGCGGGCCGGCCGATGCGGCGCTCGGGGGCGGTGGCCGCCTCCGTCCAGTGGGCGATCCAGCCGGGCGCGCGGCCGACGGCGAACAGCGCGGTGAACATCTCGACGGGGAAGCCCATGGCCCGGTAGATCAGGCCGGAGTAGAAGTCGACGTTCGGGTAGAGCTTGCGTTCGAGGAAGAACTCGTCGTTGCGGGCGATCTCTTCGAGCTCCAGGGCCATGTCGAGCAGCGGGTCGTGGGCCGCCTTCCCGCACACCTCGCGGGCCACTTCACGGATCACGCGGGCGCGGGCGTCGAAGGTGCGGTACACCCGGTGGCCGAATCCCATGAGGCGGAAGGGGTCGTTGCGGTCCTTGGCCTTGGCGACGTACTTGCCCAGGTCGCCGCCGTCGTCGCGGATGGCCTGGAGCATCTCGATCACGGCCTGGTTCGCGCCGCCGTGCAGCGGTCCCCACAGGGCGGACAGGGCCGCGCTGACGGAGGAGAAGAACCCGGCGTTGCTGGAGGAGACCAGGCGCAGCGTCGCGGTCGAGCAGTTCTGCTCGTGGTCGGCGTGCAGGACCAGCAGTGTCTCCAGGGCGTGGACCATCGCCGGGTCGGTGGCGACCGGGCTGTCCCCGAAGCACATGTGCAGGAAGTTCTCGACGTACCCGGCTGACGGGTCGTACGGCCGGCGGGGCCGGTCCTCGACGCGGGCGAAGGCGTGGGCGGCCAGGGCCGGCATCGTCGCGAGCAGGTCGAAGCCGGCCTGCTCGATGCAGGACGCGTCGTCGGGGGCGAGCGAGGTCATCACGGAGGTCGCGGCGGCGAGCATCGCCATGGGGTGCGTCCCGGCCGGCATCGCGTCGAACAGCGGCCCCCAGACCGGGTTTCCGGGCAGTGTGCTGGCCGCGATCCGGGCGAGCCACTGCTCCTCCTGGGCGCCGGTGGGCAGTTCACCGGTGGTGAGGAGGTGGGCCGTCTGGAGGAACGTACACTTCTCGGCGACCTGCTGGGCGGGATAGCCGCGGTAGAGGAGGATGCCCGCGTCACCGTCGATGTAGGTGATCTCGGACCTGCATATCGCGGTGTCGGCCAGGCCCGGGTCGTAGACCAGGTAGCCCTCGCGTGCCAGATCCGCCGCCGCGACGGCCGGGCGTCCCATCACCGGCTCGCTGACGGCGAGTTCGGCTTGTACGACGTTCTTCCCGGCGGCGGTCCGCGGCTCGGGTACCCCGGGCGTCTCGTGCGCTGTCCTGCTCATCCAGGTCGTCCCCTAGTTCGTGTGTCCGTGGGCTGCGTCGGCTGTGCCGGCCGCGGTGGCTGTGGTGGCCGTACGCCTCACAGCGCCACGCTCAGGCGTTTGGCCAGCGCGGCCTTGTAGGCGTCGGTGTCGAGGACCAGGTCCGGGATGACGGGCAGCAGCAGCGAGGGCGGGTAGGCGCCGTCGCGCACCAGGTAGGGCCGCTCGAAGGTGAAGTCCACGATGGTGTTCGACGGGTTGACGCCCTCGGCCTCGACATCGACGCACTCGTCGTCGCGGTTGTTGACCAGGACCGCGTCCACCGCGCCGCCGACGTCCGCGATCGCCTTCTCACGGGTGACGACGAAGTTCCCCTGCCCCGACAGGTTCGCGGAGGTCAGCGCGACCGGCCGCCCGAACACCTCCAGGAGCCGGTTCAGCGCGCAGGAGCGCTGGTACATCACCGCGACGGTGTTCGCGCCCATCGTCATCCGCGGCGAGAACGCGTACGTGAGATCGAAGATGAACGAGATCTCCGCCGGCCAGATCCGCTTCAGTTCGGGCAGCCCGAACCCCTCGGGGAAGCCGACATACTTTTCCGTGTCCTCGATCCTCGGCACCGCGAGGGTCAGCGGACCGAATTTCGTGCGCTTCTTCGCCTCGAAGACGCGCGCGATCGCCTTTTCGTTCTCCGCGTCACAGATCAGCACGTAATTCGTCCGGCTCGGAACGACGACGACACCGCCGTCGCCGAGAATACCCGCCACCTCGGCCAGGGAAGACTCGGATTCCTCAAGGATCAGGCCCGCCATGACACCTCCATTCAAAGCCGCCGCATACGGCCGGACGCAGATCGCAGCCCGGTCTCGATCATTACCCAGTCTCCGCAGGGCCCCGCACCACGGTCAATCGTGATTAGCAAATCAATCAACATCCACAGAAACCCGAGGCGACGGCCAGGGCGCGCGGCGAAACACGAGATACGCGAACGCGAAGCAAAGAGGCACCACGGTGAAACGGGACGCACATACACAGAGGCGATACAGGACTGCGATACGGGGCTGCGATACCGGACGGGAAAGCGGTTGCATGACGCGGTGACACAAAGCGAAGGCGCGGTTACGGAGTCCTTCGGATAGCATCCGCAGTCCCCGAACTCCGCCTCCCACCGCCGAGGGAACCGCCCCATGTCGCGTCGTCCGACCCCTCTGATCGCGGAATTCCCCGTGTCCGGCAGGGAGGCCGGCCCCTACGGCATCACCTGCGGTCCCGACGGCGCCCTGTGGTTCACCGAGTTCCGCGGCCACCGGATCGGTCGCATCACCACGACCGGGACCATCACCTCGTTCCCGCTGCCGACGCCGGACGCGGGGCCCTTCGGCATCACCGTCGGCCCGGACGAGGCGCTGTGGTTCACCGAGGCGGGCGCCGACCGGATCGGCCGCATCACGCTCGACGGGGACATCACCGAATTCCCTCTCCCGCTCTCGGGAGCCTTCCCGTCGGCCATCGCCAACGGCCCTGACGGCCGTCTGTGGTTCACCATGAACCAGGCGAACGCGATCGGCGCCATCGCAGTCGACGGCGCGGTGACCGTCAGCCCGCTGCCCACACCGGCCGGTGCTCCGGTCGGCATCACCGCGGGCGCCGATGGCGCCATGTGGTTCGTCGAGATCGGCGCCGGTCGGATCGGACGGATCACACCGGACGCAGCGATCGACGAATTCGCCCTGCCCGACCGCGCGTCCCGCCCGCACGCCATCGCGGCCGACGTCGACGGGAACTGCTGGTTCACCGAATGGGGCGCCAACCGCATCGGCCGGATCACCCCCGAGGGCCGGATCGACGAGCACGACCTCCCCGGCACGTCCTGCGAACCGCACGGCATCACCGTGGCACCGGACGGTACGGTCTGGACCGCCCTGGAGACCGGATCGGTCGTCCGTCTCACGCCCCGCTGAGACCCGGTCCCCGGTGACGGGTACGGCCGGCCGAGCGTCCGGCGGGCCCCTGCCAGGGCGGATCACACCGTACGAGCGCCTCGGCGACCGGCGTGCCGCTGCGCCGCGCGTACGTCATCCGTTCGCGGACCTCGCGCGGAGTCCGCGGCCGGTAACCGGGCCCGCCGCAGCAGCTCTTGTGGAAGCCCACCCCCGCGTTCAGCAGCACGGTGAGGGTCCGCCATGCCGCGAGATCCTGCCGCCGGGGCGCCGCGAACGCCGGCCCCGCGTGGAGCATACGTGGGGCGTTGAGGGGTGAGCCGTCGTACCGCCACGGTCTAGAGCTGCGACGCCCCTCCGTCGACGGGGAACTCCGTGCCCGTCGAGAAGGTCGCGCCGAACGCCAGGTACGCCACCGCGGCGGCCACTTCCTCGGACGTCCCCAGGCGTTGCATCGGGTTGGTGCTCCGGTAGGTGTCCTTCATCGTCTCGGCGACATCGGCGGGGAGGGAGCGGTCCAGGACGCCCGTGTCGGTCGGGCCGGGGCTCACGGCGTTGACACGCACCTTCCGCGGCAGCAGTTCGCGGGCCAGAGTGCGCGTCATCGACCGCAGGGCCGCCTTGCTCGCCGAGTAGACGCTGAGCGCGTCGAGGCCCAGGACGTTCACCACCGACGTGGTGAGGACCACGCCGCTTCCCTCGCGCATCAGCGGCGCCAGCGCCTGCACGGTGAAGTACGGGCCCTTGGTGTTGACGTCGAACAGCGCGTCGTACATTTCCTCCGTCGTCGAGGCGAACGGCGCGGACGCGGTGACTCCGGCGTTGACGAACAGCGCGTCCACCGCGCCGAACCGCTCCCGCACCGTGTCGGCCAGCGCCTTGATCTCCTTCAGGGACGCGGCGTCGCTGCGGACGGCGATCGCCTTGTCACCCAGTTCTTCCAGCGCGGTGTCCAGGGTGGCTCGGGTCCGGCCGGTGATCAGTACGTGCGCCCCGCCGTCCGCGAACAGCCGCGCGGCGGCCAGGCCGATGCCGCTGCTTCCGCCCGTGATCACGATCTTCTTGCCGTCATAAGTGGTCATGCCCGCAAGCCAAATGGCTGCCGGCACACCTTGTCCAAGACCCGTTCCGTATGCCGTCATGCGCCCGGCTCATGACGGCGCGCGACGTACGCTGGGCGGATGGACGTCGATCTGCGGCTCGTGCGCTATTTCACGGTCGTGGCGGAGTACGGCAACTTCGGCCGGGCCGCCACCAGGCTGCACCTGGCGCAGCCGTCGCTGAGCCGCCAGATCCAGCGGCTGGAAGCTCAGCTCGGTGTCCGGCTCTTCGACCGCTCGCCGCAGGGCAGCAGCCTCACCGCCGCCGGTCGGGCGTTCCTTCCCGGGGCCCGGACCCTGCTCCAGGAAGCCGAGCGAGCGGCTCGCAGGGCCAGAGCCGCCGTGCAGCCTCGTACCGTCATCATCGGCTGCGCCGAAGGGCTGGTCATCACCGCTTGTGTGCGGGAACTGCGGCGCCGGCACCCTGAAGGCCAGGTCCGTACCCGGTACCTCGACTGGCGGGACACGGGCGCGCTCGCCGAGGGGCGGGTCGACGCCCTCATCGCGTACAAACCCCTGCCCTTTGCCACGAACGGCTTCCGGGTGGCCACGCTCCATGAGGAACCGCGGGTGCTCGTCACCTCGGCGAGTCATCCTCTGGCGAACGAGAGAGCGATCAGCCTGCGGGCCCTGTCGGACGAGGAACTGGTGGCCTGCGCCAGCACTCCGGTCGTCTGGAGCACCCCCAAGCCGGTCGGCGACCAGCCGGCGCCGCTCCAGCCCGCGACCGACGACAGCTTCGAGGACAAGCTGGAGCTCATCGCCACCGGCCACTGTGTCGCGCTCTTCCCCGCCAGTGATCGACGCGCCGCGGTACGCGAGGACATCGCCCTGGTACCCGTGCTCGACACCGATCCCTGCGAGGTCGTGCTCGTCACGCGCGCCGACGACCCGAACCCGCTGCTCGGATCGCTGGCAGACGTCGCACGTACCTGGCTCGGCAGGGTCTCCCCGCAGGAGAACGGCGCACTGCCGGTCAGCTGACCCCCGCGCCGGCTCGGCCACGGGTGCGGGGCGGGGAGCGCGCGGGCGCCGCCGTGGGGTGTGGCGGCGCCCGTCGGTGAGGCGGGGGTCAGCCGTTGCTGCCGCGCAGGACCGGGCCGGTGTAGACGAACTGCATGCGGAAGTTGGTGTTCTGGGTCAGCTGTTCCAGCAGATGGGCGACCCACCCGGAGACGCGGGCTATGGAGAACAGTGCCTCCCCCGCCCCCGGGCTCATGCCGGCGACGAAGCACAGGGCGCTCACGGCGAAGTCGAGGTTGACCGGGACCAGGCCGGCTTCACGGATGTCCGCGAGTGCCTCGCGCAGGGCGGCCATCCGCAGGGCACCGCCCGCGGGCAGCTCGGTGTCCGGGGGCCACTCCGCGGCCATCCGCTCCAGCAGGATCGCCGCCCGCGGATCCCGCTGACGGAACGCCAGATGCCCGGTCCCCGGCACCGGCCGGTCCGAGGCGACCAGCTTGGCGACCTGCGCACAGCCCGGGTTCTCGTGGTAGCGGCCCAGCAGCTCCTCCACCCGGTACGCCGCCGCCCCGGGGGCGGTGCCCCGCATCGCGCACAGCCCGGCCAGTACGGCCGCCTTCATGTCGCCCCCGACGGACGCGACGATCCGGCTGCACACCGTCGGCGCCGCCAGCCCGTTCTCCGCGGCCAGATTCAGCGCCACGTCCACGAGGGACACCAGCGCGGGCGGCATCACCGCTCGCTGCGACGCGGGCAGCAGTCCCCTCGCCAACGCCCCGGCCACCCCGCCGTGTTCCACCGGCAGCAGCCCGGTCGCGCAGTACACGGCGTAGGCGATGATCCGCTCCGCCTCGACGGTGCAGTCCTCCTCGATCACACTGCGATGCCCGGCCCCCGACAGCGCGGCGAGCCCGGACACGATCCGGTCCAACGGCAGCGGGAAACGGCCCCGGTCCGCGTCCGTGATCGCCCGCCACTCCTGCGGGAACGCCCACGCGCGCGGCACCGCGGGCAACGCCTCCACGCTCGCCCCCCACAGCAGATGGGACACGTTCTCGAACCCCATCCCCCGGCACAGCAGCAGCACGTCGTAACCGCGGTAGAACAACCGGTCGTTACGGATCAGAGCGATGCTCGACTCCAGAACCGCCCGCGAGCCCTCGCGCTCCCGCGTCTTGCGCCCCCGCGCCGCAAGACGCTCGATGTCATCGCGTCGGAATCTGCTCCCCCGCGTCCCGTCGCTCGCTCTGCGCAGCAGCCCCCGGCTCGTGTACGCGTAGATCGTCTCCCGCTTCACCCCCAGCCGTCTCGCCGCCTGCTCCGTCGTCAGCCACATCCCGTCGTCCATCCCCGACTCCTCGACACTCATGCCGCATGTCCCCCTCTGATCAATGTGGATGAGACCCTCACGTAAAAGTTGCGCAGCACCCACGGAACGTTGACACGAAGGTGTAAGTTTTCGGCCGGATCTTGCCACGCAGGCATCACGGCATCAACGCGACAACGGGGGCCCACAGGATGGGAGAAGTTGCGCACCGAACCAGCCGGAGGAGACGGCTCCTCGTGCGCCGGCACACGCGCGTCGAAAGCGGCGCGCAGGGGGCGAGGCCGCCGGCCGCGAGACGCGTCGGCATGCCCATTCACCAGTCAGAATCACCACCTTCCCGCTCGCTCGCCGGCACGGCCGGGAGTCCGGGGAGGCGGGCAAACGGTGCGCCGCTCGGAGTAGGAACCAGCCTTCCCGCAGTCCCGTTGTGGACGCTCGCGCCCGTCGCGGACGTGCGGCGCACGGGGCGGCCGGCCGCTATCGGAAGGAGTGAATCCGGACACCTATCCCTTCGGTGAAGCGCCAGTACACGCGCCGACTTGACACCGGATCACCGTGCACACCTGTGTGACCCACACGACGGATGGACAGCTAAGAGCCGAGCAACATCACGGCACACAAGGCCACTTGCTCACTCCTCACCCCCAAAGCCGCTGTACACCAGCAGCGTTGGGGAGCAGGGAAGAGCCGGGACTCGTGGGCCATGACGCGGCCACGCAACAGGGGATGTCGACACTTCATGACCGGCACCAGACGTACGCCACGCGCAACCACGGCCGACGAAGCGGCAATCACGCGAACGGACAGCCAGGACGCGGGTCGGCGACAACCGGACCCGATGCCCTCGCCCGAGCCGGAAGACACAGCGCCGGGGCCGGGCCGAGACCGGGACCTGGACCTGGACCTGGAGGAAGGCGAGCGGGAGACGGTCCTGACCCGGCTCTTCCAGACCCAGTACGCGTCCCTGCTCCGCCTCGCCTCGAGTCTCGGTGCCGACGATCCCGAGAACCTCGTCGCCGAGGCCTACTTCCAGCTCTGCAAACGCTGGCACCACCTCCAGCAGAAGCAAGCCGCCGCCGCCTATCTCCGCACCACCATCCACAACCTCGCCCGCATGCATCACCGCCGTCAGCACACCATCCACCACCACGCCCGATCCACCACCGCCGAAACCGTCTTATCCGCCGAGACCACCGCTCTCCAGCACCACGACCACCACACGCTCCACCAAGCCCTCCAGCAACTCCCCGTCCGTCAGAAGCAAGCCCTCGTCCTCCGCCACTGGCACGACCTCACACAGAACGAGATCGCCACCCTCCTCCAGGTCACCGTCGGCACCGTCAAGACCCACACCCACCGCGCCCTCAACTCCCTCACCCACACCCTCGCACCCCACCGATGACCGCCTCGGTGCGCCGCGTGCCGCCCTCGAAGAGCGAGGTGAGCAGGTCGCTGGGACGTCCGGCCCACACGGCCTCGTACATCATCGGTAGGCTGACGCATGATGCCGAAAAGCCGCCAAGCTTCCCCGGAGCCCTCCGCGTCGCAGGACATGCCCGGCGGAGCCGCGTGGCTGCCGCACGGCTACTCGGTGGCCCCCCATGTTCACGAAGCGGGTCAACTCGTCTACGCCGCCACGGGAACGGTCACCACCACGACGACGCGCGGCACCTGGGTGGCCCCGGCCAATCGAGTGACGTGGACACCGCCCGGCTTCGCCCATGCCCATCGCTTCTACGGCCGTACCGACGCGCGCCTGCTGACGGTTCCGATCGAGCTGTGCGGCGAACTCCTGGAGCACCCCAGTGTGTTCGCGGTCGGTCCGCTGCTGCGCGAGGGGTTGCTGGCCCTGACCGGTGACCGGCCGGAGCCGCGGCCGGGCGCCCATCGGCGGCTGCTCGCCGTGGTGATCGACGAGCTGTCCGACACCCCCGAGCTGTCCCTGCACCTGCCCGAGGCGACCGACGACCGGCTGCGTGCCGTCACCGACCTCCTGCACGCCGATCCCGCACGGCCCGCGACCCTGGCCGAGCTGGGACGCGTCGCGGGGGCCGGCGAGCGCACCCTGAGCCGCCTGTTCCACAGCGAGCTCGGCATGGGCTTTCACCGCTGGCGCACCATCTTGCGCATCCATCACGCCTTGGCGCACCTGGCGGACGGCATGTCGGTCACCGATACCGCGATGGCCTGTGGCTGGTCGAACCCCTCCAGCTTCATCGACGCCTTCCACGAGGTGGTCGGCCAGACCCCGGGCAGCTATCAGGCGGACCTGCGCGACAGCCGCGCGACCGCGGTGCCGTAGCGGACACGCTCCCGCGACGGCCCGAACTCCGTACCCGCCAGGTTGGCGGGCTTTCGGTATCGCGTGTCCATCGACCGGTTGGTGACGGATGAGGCCGGTTCCACAGTGGTGTCAGTACGCCGCGCGACCCGGACGGCAGGGCCGTTCACCCCAGGACGCGTGCGGCATCGCTTTCGTACAAGGAGCTCGAATCCATGACCGAGACCGGCAAGGACACGACTGTCGTGATCATAGGAGGCGGAGTCGCTGGGCTCGCGCTGGCCAATTTCCTGCTGCGCGGGGGGATCGGGTGTGTCGTCCTCGAAAAGCACAGCCGCGCCTACGTGGAGCAGCGGCAGCGGGCCGGGGCGCTGGACACCGGTGGCATGCGCGTGCTGAACGAGTGGGGGGTGGGTGAGGCGGTGGAGGGCCACAGCCACCGAGGCGACTCCGACCCGGAGCTGCCGCTGCTGATAGACGGAGAAGAGCGGCGGTGGAGGACGGGCGACGCCGATGAGGACGAGGTCGACGGGACGTTCTGCCCGCAGCAGATCCTCGTCCGCAACCTGATCAGGATCTTCCTGCGCGAGGGCGGTGATCTGCGCTTCGGGGCGCGGGATGTGTCACCGCAGGACATCGACACCGGGCGGCCCGTCGTGCGCTACCGGGACGACAACGGCTCGACGCATACGCTCACCTGCGACTTCGTCGCCGGCGCCGACGGATACCACGGTGTCAGCAGGACGGCCGTCCCCGAGGACGTCCTCACCTGCTCCACCCACGAGTTCGGTTATGCCTGGCTGTCCGCGATGACGGCGGTGCCGGCGGACCCCCTGGCCTTGCTGGCCGTGCACGCACGCGGTTTCGCCGCGCAGATCACACGCGGTCCGGACGCGAGCCGGCTTTACCTCCAGTGCCCGCTCACCGACACCGTCGAACAGTGGCCCGACGACCGTGTCTGGCGCGAACTGGAGGCGCGCTTCGGCAGGCCCGTGCCGGCCAAGGGCCCGATCACGAGCAAGCAGGTGGTGCCGCTGCGGGGAGTCGTCTTCAGCCCCATGCGCCACGGGCGGCTCTATCTGCTCGGGGACGCCGCCCACCTCATCTCCCCGATGAGCGCGCAGGGCATGAGTCTCGCCATTCATGACGCCGACGTGCTGGCCCGTGCGGTGATCCAGCAGGTCGAGAAGGACGATACGAGCCTGCTCGATGGCTACTCCGAAACCTGTCTGAGCCACACGTGGGAACGCCAGGCGTCCGCGGTGTGGAGGACCCAGGTCATGCACGACTCCGGTGATGCCACCTATGAAGGGGAGTTCCGCAAGCAGATCGCCCGGAAGAACCTGGAAACCATGCTTGAGCCGCCGACGGCGCCCCACTCGGCCTCGCTGTGAACGCGAGGCCGGCCGATGCAGCACCCGTAGTGGTCCGGTGTGCGCGAGACCGGCCGCGCCGATCCGGGTCCGTTCGACGCCCGATGTCCGGCCGTCTCAGCTCACCGAGCGGGCTCCGCGTCGCGTCCGGTCGTCTCGGGTGTCGCCGGTTCCGGTGCGGCGTCCGGGGCGGCGAGGCCTGTGTCGTCCCCGGTGTGGGGGGCGTCGTCGAATCGGCGCAGGGCCGGGGTCAGGTGGAGGGCCACCGCCAGCAGGGCGAACACGGCGGCGAGGCCGAGGATGGGCGCGGTCGGGGAGAAGCGGTCGGCCAGCGCGCCGCAGACCAGTGGGGCGAGCCATTTCAGGGACTGGGCGGCCATCGAGGTCGTCATCATCACCCGGCCGGCGATCCGGTCGGGGACGGTCGCCGCCATGCGTGCCTCGAAGGTGACGTTCAGCGGGGTCATGAAGAACACCAGGCTGCCGAAGCACAGCGCGGCCGGCCAGGGACGGGCGACGAGTGCGGCGACGCCGAGCGTGCCGGCGACCATGAGCCAGGACATCGTGACGACGATCTGGAAGCCCGACACCCGCCGCACGATCCTGCCCGCGGCCAGCGCGCCCAGCAGCCCGCACGCCATGACGATCGATTCCGAGGTTCCGATGACCGACGCCGACGCGCCGTGGTGCCGTAGCGCCACCACGAACATGAACGCCAGGCCGGCCAGCGTGCAGTTCGAAAGGGCCGCCCAGAGCAGCAGGAACCGGAGGAAGGAGTCCCGCCGCAGGAACCGGAGCCCCTCCCCCACGTCCTGCCGTACGGAAGTCGGCTCGGCCGTTTTCTCCTCCGCGCGGTCAGGCCCGAGAGGGCTGCGGATGAACAGCGCGGCCAGGGTGACGAAGAGGTAGGACACCGCGTCGAACGCGAACGGGATCCACCGCGCCAGGCCGAACAGCAGTCCGCCGAGCGGCGAACCCGCCAGCTGCGTCCCCATGTCACGCGCCTGTTCCCGGGCGAAGGCCACCTTGAGTTGCGCGGGCGCAACGATGCGGCGCAGGGCGGGAGTCGTCGCCGCCTGGTGCATCGCCGACATGACGCCCTGCACCAGTGCGGTGACGGCAATCTGCGGCACCCACACATGCCCGCCTGCCACGGCGAGCCCCACGGCCGCCATGAGGACCAGCTGCACCACCGAGGAGACGATCAGCAGCGCACGCCGGGAGACGCGGTCGGCCGCCACCCCGGCCGGTATGGAGGCGCCGAGGTAGCCGATGTTCGCGCAGGCCGCGACGATTCCCGCGGCGGACGCGGAGTCGGCGACGCCCAGGATCAGCAGTGGATAGGCGAGTTGGCTTACTCCGCTGCCCAGTTGAGAGACGGCCGAGCCGCCCCACCACAGGTTGTAGTCCCGGTTCCGCCACAGTGACGGCGTCTCGGACTCGGATCTCGGCACGCGTTTTCCCCCGGTGTCGTGAACTCCCCGGAACATCCGAGGAGGTTGATGGCATCCGAGACCTTAACTTCGCCCCGCTTCGGCCCGGAAAGCGGCCCGCCGCCCCGGTCAGTCGTACGCGGCGGGTGTCCGGTGCAGTCACATGAAGCGCCGCAGCAGCCCCGTCTTGCGCGCGGTGAACGGCGGACGGGCCAGGCGCAGGGTGTCCGGCCACAGTGGTTTGTCGAGGACGGCCTTGGTGTGGCTGAAGGTGTCCAGGGAGTGGTCGCCGTGGTAGCGGCCCATGCCGCTTGCGCCCACGCCGCCGAACGGCAGGCCGGGGACGGCGAGATGGGCGTTGGGGGCACCGAAGGACAGAGCGCCCGAGGAAGTCTCCGCGGTGAGGCGGCGCTTGGAGCGGGCGGAGGCCGTGAAGGCGTACAGCGCCAGGGGTTTGTCCCGTGCGGTGATGAAGTCGATCGCCGTGTCCAGGTCGGGGACGCGGACGATCGGCAGGATCGGGCCGAAGATCTCCTCCCGCATCACCGGTGCCTCGGGGTCGACATCGGCGAGCACGGTGGGGGCGATGTAGCGGGTCGTACGGTCGTACCCGCCGCCGGTGACCGTACGGCCGTCCGCCAGCAGCGCCGTCAGGCGGTCGAAGTGCCGTTCGTTGACGATGCGGCCGTAGTCGCCGCTGGTGGCGGGGTCGGCGCCGTACATCTCGCGGATCGCGTCGGCCAGATGCCGTTCGAGCCCGGTGGCGGTCTCGCCGATCGCGAGGATGTAGTCGGGGGCGACGCAGGTCTGGCCGGTGTTCATGTACTTGCCCCAGGCGATCCGCCGGGCCGCCGCCCGCAGATCGGCGCCGGGCTCGACGACGGCGGGGCTCTTGCCGCCCAACTCCAGGGTGACCGGGGTGAGATGGGCCGCGGCCGCGCGCATCACGATGCGTCCCACGGCGGCGTTGCCGGTGTAGAAGACGTGGTCGAAGCGCTGTTCCAGCAGGGCGGTGGTCTCCGGTACGCCGCCTTCCACGACGGCCACCGCCTCGGGATCCAGGGCGCGGGGCAGCCAGTGGGCGAGCGCCGCCGAGGTCGCGGGGGCGAGTTCGCTGGGCTTGACGACGGCGCAGTTGCCCGCGGCGAGGACGCCGACGAGCGGGGCCAGGGCCAGCTGGAGCGGATAGTTCCAGGGGCTGATGATCAGCACGGTGCCCAGGGGCTCCCGTACGGTGCGGGCCCTGGCCGGGCGCAGCGGCAGCGGCACGGAGACCCTGCGGGGGCTCAGCCGGCGGTCCAGGTGGCGGAGGGTGTGGTCGATCTCCTTGATCGTGAAGCCGATCTCGGTGACGTACGCCTCGACGGCGCTCTTGCCGAGGTCGGCGCGCAGGGCCGAGGCGAAGGCGTCCTCCTGCTCGGTCAGCAGTCGGCGCAGTCGGCGCAGCTGGGTCTTGCGCCAACTGATCGGCCTGGTGCGGCCGGTGGCGAAGGCGGAGTGCAGGCGGGCGACGGACGCCGCCGCGTCGACAGGGGGCACGCCGCCGGTGGGCGTGCCTTCGGTGGGCGTGCCTTCGGCGGACGGGGCTTCGATGGAGGCGCTCATATCCGCGACCATATACGAAACGAAATGTTTTCGTTTCGTATGACGGTATGCTGATGACATGGTCTGCACCCCGTTCCCCGACCCTGCCGGTACGGCGTCCACCACCGACCCCCCTGGTACGACCGGCGCGTTTGACCGCCGCCGTGCCCGGATGCGCGATGTCTGAGGCCGCGCCGCGCCGCGGGCGGCCCCGTGACGCCGGGCGGGACCAGGCGCTGCTGGGCGCCACGCTGGCCATCCTGGCCGAGAGCGGCTACGGCGGGCTCACCACCGCCGCGGTGGCCGCCCGCGCGGGCGTCTCCACCGCCACGCTCTACCGCCGCTGGTCCTCCAAGGACGACCTCGTGATCGCCGCGGCCGCGGCCTACCACGAGACCCTCGACACGCAGCCCGACACCGGCAGCCTTCAAGGCGACCTGCGGGCCGTCCTCCGCGCCAAGGCGGCCACGCTGACCGGCGAGGGCGGCCGGCTGATGCAGGCCCTGATCGGCGAGGCCGCCCAGAACACCGCCCTGGCCGAGGCCCTCACGGACGCCTTCCTCACACCGGTGCACCGGCGGGTGGAGGAGGCGGTACGGCGGGCGGTCGACCGAGGTGAGATCCCCCCGGTCGAGGACATCGAACTCCTTGGCGACGTGGTCGCGGGACCGGTGATGAGCAGGTTCCTCCTCACTCCCCGGCGACCGGACCAGGTCGACGCGGTCACCGCGGAGCGCACGGCCGACCGGCTGCTGCCGTTCATCCTCAGGGCGGTGGGCGGCGGCGGTGCTTAAGGGGGGCGCTCACAACGCCGGGCATACGGCGGCGAGTTGCCAACACCGGGCGTACGGCGGCGAGTTGCGCGAGTTGCGCGGCTTCCGACCGCTGCCCGGCGCTGACGTCTCAGGCGTTGGTGGCGGCTTCGAGGAGGGTTTCGGCGGCGGCGGTGCGGGCGTAGAGGACGGAACGGCCGGCTCGATGGGCGCTCACCAGGCCCGCGTCGCGGAGCGCGGTGAGGTATTGGGACACGGCGGCCGGGGACAGGCCGGTGCGGTGGGCCAGTTGAGTGGTGGAGGCCGGGGTGTCCAGTTCGCTCAGCAGGCGGGTCCGTGAGCGGCCGAGTACGGCGGCGAGGGCGTCGGTGCCGGTGGTGGGCCGCGGTGTCCAGATCGACGCGGTACCGCGGGCCGGGTAGACGAGTTGCGGTGGTTCGGGGGGTGCGACCCGGGTCGGTACGCGCGGGCCGGTGAAGGCGGAGGGGACCAGCAGGAGTCCGGGGCCCGCGGCGGTGCGGGACAGGGGTCTGCTCCGGCGGGTGAGGTGCAGCTTGCCGTCGTCCCATCTCACCGCGGCGTGCAGGTCGTTGAGGACATGGCCCGCGCCGTGCTCGGCGACCTGGTGGGCGCGGTGGAAGACGTCGGTGTCCAGCGCCGCCCGGATGCGTGCCCAGTAGGGGGCGAGGGCCAGCTCCCAGTAGGTGTGGATCTCCTCGGTGAGTCGGGCCAGGCGGGTGTCCGGGTCGTGGTGCAGCGATCGTAGGCGGGCGTCGAGGGGGCCCTGATGGTGGGCGAGATGGTCGAGGTCCCGGCGGATCCGGTCGGCGGAGGCGTTCCGGACGGCGGCCAGTTCCATGGCGAGGGTCGGGGCCGCGCCGGTGGGGGCGGGGTTGAGGAAGTAGGGGCAGAACCCGGCCGGCGGGATCAGCCCGGCGAGCCATCCCCGGTGCAGTCCGGCGGCGGCCACCCGCGGCCGGACCTGCTCGATCCACGGGCGGTGCGCCGGGGAGACGGAGGTGCGGTCGGCGTGGCCGGCCTGGCCGGAGTGGCCGGAGTGGCTGGTGTGGCCGGTGTGGTTCGACAGCAGCCGGAAGCTGGTCACCACCTGCCACATCGGTGAGACGACGAACCGTACCTGTGCCAGATCGCCGACCGAGAAGGCCAGTTCGGCCATGACGAACACCCCCGAGGATTCACACATGTTCGAATCAATGGCGGTCACGCTATCGGGTGTGGATCATTCCGGCATGACCTCACACATCACCTCCGACACGATCGGCGCGGCGGCACCGGGCACCTGGACGCTCGGCGATCTCGTGGTCAACCGCCTCGGCTTCGGCGCGATGCGGTTGCCGCAGCACGGCGAGGCGCTGGTGCCCGACGCGGTTCCGCGCGACCGCGAGCAGGCGATCCGGGTACTGCGGCGCGCGATCGAGCTCGGCGTGAACCACATCGACACCGCCGCGTTCTACTTCTCGCCGCTGCGGTCGGCCAACGAACTCATCAACCGGGCGCTGTACCCGTACCGCGACGACCTCGTCATCGTCACCAAGGTCGGACCGGGCCGGGACGCCTCGGGGAAGTGGCTGCCCCATGCGACACCACGGCAACTGCGCGGGCAGGTCGAGGAGAACCTGCGCCAGCTCGGGCGCGACCACCTGGACGTGGTGAACCTGCGGATCGTGGGCACCGATTCGATCGCGGAGCGATTCGGCGCACTGGCCGAGCTGCGGGACGCGGGGCTGATCCGTCACCTGGGCCTGTCCAACATCCACGCCCATCATCTCGCCGAGGCCCGGGCCATCGCCCCCGTGGTCTGCGTCCAGAACATGCACGGCATCGGGGCCTCGCCCGAACAGTCGCGGCTGCTGGGGACCTGCGGCGAACAGGGCATCGCCTTCGTGCCGTTCTACTCCATCGCCGGCTCCGGCCGCACGGCCGGAGCGACCACCACCGACCACCACAGCAGCCTGCGCGCCATCGCCCGCGCCCACGGGGCGAGCGAGGCGCAGATCCGGCTCGCGTGGAGCCTGCACCAGGGCGCGCATGTCCTCGCGATCCCCGGCACCGGCGATGTCGACCACCTCGCGCAGAACGTGGCGGCCGGTGCGATCCGTCTGTCGGAGAGCGAGGTCGCGGACCTGAACTCCCTCTCGATATAGGGCAGATGTGGAGGAGGCGGCCAGGTCAATCAGCGGTCGGCCGCGGCGAGAGGGTCGGGTTCGGCTGGGCCAGGTCCCTGCCGTACCGGACCTCCGGCACCACGACGCCGTTGACCGGCCAGTCCGTCGAGGCGCCGTCCGGCAGGAAACCGGCGTGCTCGTAGAACCGCCGGGCCCTGGTGTTGGCGGCGAGCACCCACAGGATGAGGCGGCGGAAGGAGCGTTCCCGGGCATCGATGAGCGTCTGCCGCATCAGGGCCTTGCCGATGCCGGTGCCGAGGCGGTCGGGCGCGGCGTACAGGGCGAGGAGTTCGCCGTCCTGAGGCCGGCGGTCGTCTTCGCGGGAGGGGCCCAGTGCTGCCCAGCCGACGACGGTGCCGTTCTCCTCGGCGACGAGGTTCAGCACCGTGCCACCGGCACGTGCGAACATGTCGCGTCGCCGGCGGGCGTCCTCCGTCACCGTCAGCGCGTCCAGATAGTCCTGCGGCGCCATGCCCGCGTAGGCGGCCTGCCAGCCCTTCACCCGCACCGTCGAGACGCCGTGGATGTCTTCTTCACGCATGCGGCGCACCCGTATCATCCGCTGATCCTATCGACCGGGCGGGCAGCAGGCGCGTGAGCGGGCACCCGGTTCGGCGCGTACGTCGTACGGGCCCCCCGTTGCGGGCGGTCATGACGTGCCGAGGCCGGAGGGAGAGCGGCGACGAGGGCATCAGTGGCCCGGTGGACCCGTTCCTGTCCATGGTTCCCTCCGTATGTCAGGTGTTTCGGTGTCCGTAGCGGGACCATTGAGCATCGACAACTTCTTTATGTGACGCGGTAGTTGGCGGTGACGAGCTCGGGAGGCAGAGTTGGATCTGGAGCGTGTGCTGGCGCCCAGTGAGGCGGCGATGGCCATGGCCGGTGGGCCCGTCGTCGTCGGCTGGACGGTTCACGGGAGCCTGGACATCGAGCTTCTGGGGGCCGCGGTACGGGAGTTGTCGCATCGGATGCCCGTGCTCGCGGCTCGTATCGTCGAGGGGCCCGATGCTCCGGTGCTGCGGCGTGATCGCGCCGACGCGACGGTCGGTCTGGAACTCGTACCCGACGCATGGGCGCCGCAGGACGCGGCCTTCCTGCGGCCCGGCGATCAGGTGCTGCGTGTCCTGCTGCGCCGCGAGGGACCGGACCGGCACGGCCTGGCGCTGCTTGCCTGGCACGCGGTCAGCGACGGCGCCTGTCTGATGGCGCTGCATCGGCGGCTCTGGGGGATCTACCGGAGTCTGGCCGAGGGAAGGGCCGGTACGGCGGCTTCCGCCCCTGACGGGGGGTTGCCCCGGCCGGTGGAGGAGCGACTCCGGGAGCGGTACGGCGCCTCGGACGTCGTCGCCTATGCCGCGGACTGGTCGGCACGGCTGGACGCGGCGCGGCCGGCCGTCCTCGCTGCGCGCGCCGCCCGCGACGGCGGTCCCGGGCAGGGGCAAGGGGCCCACCGCCACCGGTTCACGCTGTCCGCCGGGCAGACGCGCTCGCTGGTGCGGCACGCCCGCCGCTCGGGGGCGACCGTCAACAGTGTCGTCTGCGCCCTGGCGATGAGGGCGGTGCGCGATCTGCTGCCCGCCGAGGACGGACCGGTACAACTGACCTGTCTGATCCCGGTCGACGTACGGTCGCGGCTGCAACCACCGCTGCCGGCGGACGAGTTCGCCTTCGCGGCGTCCACCACTTCCGCCACCGCCCTCGTCGGCCCCGACACCGAACTCGGCCGCGTCGCCTCGGAGATCGACCGGCAGGTCCACGCGTCCCTGGACGCCGGTCACGCCGAGCTGGAGTACCTGGCCACCTCGCGCATGCTCACCCGGCTGGCCTCCGCGGCCATCACGCTGGCCGTCAGCAACGTCTTCCACCACTGCACCGCGCCGCCCCTGCCGGAGGGCCTGACCGCCGAGCGCCCGTACGTCATCACCATCCCGCCGGGCCCCCTGCCCACTTTCTTCGTCACCCGCCATCGGGAGGCGATCTGCCTGGACCTCCTCCAGCCGCGCGCCTGGTACACGCGCGAACAGGCGGGCGAGCTGGCCGACGGGTTGCGGCGCGCCCTCTCCGCCGTCGCCGGAGCCCCCGGCGCGGAAGACCTCAGCCGCCCCGCGTCCCCGCCCCGGTGACGATCGATCGGCGGAACCCGGTCAGGGGCGTATCAGCCGCGTGTCAGGGGCCCCTGCCACTCTTGTTCATGTGAACGGCACTCGGGAGAGACCGGGAGCCGGGAGCGAGGAGAGGTGCCCGGAGTGGCTTATCGGGGACCGCTGAGCACGTCTCAAGGTCGGACCCCCAGGGGTCCACGCAGGTTCAAATCCTGCCCTCTCCGCCACCCGCGTCACCCGGCTCAGCCGGCAAGCGCATCAGGTCGAGGCACGTCGCGCAGGTGCCGTAGCGGCGAGAAGAACACGAACCACCCGGCCGCCCACGACCCGCCGAACGCCGGCCAGAGCGCGGGCCGCACCCCGATCAGCGTGCCCAGTGCCCCGCCGAGGACGCCGCCGATGGGGAGCGTGCCCCGGACGACCCAGCGGACGGCGACGGTCATCCGGCCCATCAGCTCGGGCGGGGTCACGGACTGCCGGTAGCTGACCTGCGCGATGTTGTAGACCATCCCGGCGAAGTAGGCGATGCCCCAGCCCAGCGGGAACAGCAGCACTCCCCAGCCGCGCCAGGCGGCCGCCGCGATGGTCCGGAAACCCAGCGGTACGACACCCATCTCGGCGAGGTCATCGGCGAGAGGGGTCGGCTGATCGACGGTCGCCACCCTGGTCTGCCTGGACCTGCTCGGCTCCGCGCGGGCCCGGCGCGAGCGTTATGTGGGCGACTGGATCCCGGAGCCGCTGCCCGAGCGGACCGGGTCGGTCGGGGTGCCCGCGGGCACCGCCACCGCGGATCCGGCCGACCGGGTCACCCTGGACGAGTCGGCCGGCATGGCCTTCCCCGGCGCACTCGAATCGATGACCCCGGCCCAGCGCGGCGCGCTCATCCTGCACGACGTCTTCCACTACGCCTTCACCGAGATCGCGGAGATCACAGAACGTACCCCGCCCGCCTGCCGCCAGCCGGCCTCCTCGGCCCGCCGCCGTGTCCGCGCCCTGCGGCCCCTTGAGGTCCCGGCCGCCCAACAGGCCGATCCGGTAAGGAACTTCAGGCGGGCGTGGGAGGCGCAGGACATCGCCACCCTCATCGGGCTCCTCGGCCCCGACGCCACCTTCACCGCCGACGGCGGCGGGCTGGCCAAGGCTTCGCTCCAGCCGGTCGAGGGCGGCGTGCGGATCGCGCACCACCTCGCCGCGCTCGACGACCGGACGCCGGCCGACCTTGTCATCCTGGAGCGGACGGTCAAGGGGCGGCCCGGCCTGATGGCGCGGTGGGAGGGTGCCACCGTCGTGGTATACGCGTTCGATGTCGTGGACGATCGGATCAAGTCGATCTGGGCCGTGCGCAATCCCGAGAAGCTGCGTCCGTGGACGGGCGTCGGTGGGGAGGGCGCGGGGGCCGGCTGACGCGGCGGCGAGTCCGGTACGGGCCGGGCGCGGCGTGGAGTCCGGTACGACCCGGGCGCGGCGTGGAGTCCGGTACGACCCGGGCGCGGCGTGGAGTCCGGTACGACCCGGGCGCGGCGTGGAGTCCGGTACCGGCCGGCGGTTGATGGCGGCCGGCCCTTTCGCGTGGCGCCGGCCCTTCCGCCCGCCCTCAGATCCGCGGTGCCGTGTCCCGGTCGGCGTCCCGTGCCGTCTGCTCCAGACGGCTGCGGTGGTTCTCCCACCACGCCGGGTCGTTCGACGCCATGTTGGTGTTGCCCTGGCGCAGTCCGGTGTCGCCGTCGATGAGCTCCCGGACGATATCGGCGTGTCCGGCGTGCCGTTCCGTCTCGGCGATCACATGGACGACGGCACGGTGCAACGTCACCTCGTTCTTGCCGTCCGGCCACCACGGCACCTTGGCGGTCTCGTCGAGCACCAGCGCCTCGATCGTCGCGTCCGCGTGCGCCCACGCGCGCTGGTAGAGCTCCACCACGAACTCGCGTGACTCGTCGGCGGTGGCCCACATGTCCGCGTTCAGCTCGGCGCCCTCGGCCAGCCAGGGCAGCGGCTCACCGGACGGTCGTCCGAAAATGTCACCCAGATAGCCGAGTTCCATCCCGGCGACATGCTTCACCAGGCCGAGGAGGTTGGTGCCGGTCGGTGTGAGCGGGCGGCGGGCGTCGTACTCCGAGAGCCCTTCGAGCTTCCACAGCAGGGCGTCACGGGCGAACTGGAGGTACTGACGGAGATCAGCCTTGGCGTCTGGTGTCGTCATGGGGCCACTTTGCCGTTCGGGCCGCCGGTAGTCGCGCTATTCGGAACGGGCGATTCCCGCGGCGCGGGCCAGTACGTCGGCGGTCAGCGATCCCGCCTCGACCGCGTGGTCGGCGGTGCTCGGCAGGCAGCGCTGACGCTCGGGCACGAACTCGGTCATGATGACACCGGCGTGATCGGTCGCGACCTCGGCGAGGGAGGCCGGCCAGCCGTGTTCTTCCAGTGCCGTGTGCAGTTCGCGGGAGCGCTCGACGTCCACCACCGGGTCCGTGGTGCCGTGCACCAGCCACACGGGCAGCGGCGCGAGCGAGCCGCTGTTCCGGCGGAGGTCCTCAAGGGGGACGGTGCCGGTGCTCGGGGCCGCCGTGGCGTACGCACCCGCGATCCCGACGACGGCTCGCGGCCTCCAGTTGTCGAAACCCTCGGGGTTCAGCGCGACGCCCACCGCCGCTTTGGCACCCCGGGACCAGCCGGCGAGCACGATCCGCTCCGGGTCCCCGCCGAGGTCGGCCACGTTCCGTCGTACGAAGTCGGCCGACTCCGCGAGGTGGGTCCGGCCCTCGTCCGGGGCGTCGGGACGCCAGTCCGGCACCAGCACGATGACGCCCCGCGCCGCCGCGGCGCGGGCGATCGTGCCGAGGACGTCCCGTTCGTCGGGGCCCTGGCCGTGCCAGAGCAGCACCGCGGGCGCCGGCTCCGGCAGGCCGACAGGCTGGTACAGGTCCAGGAGCTTGCCACTGGGCCCGTAGCCGAGCCCCGACCTGACGACAACCTCCGTGGCCACCGCACCCTCCGATCCATCGCCTCGCGAACCAGGCCACGCTACCAATGGGCGGACGATCCGGCGGGCGGGGTCCAGCACCACCCCCCAGTGCTGGACCCCTCTTCCGCTTCGGGGTCAGCCCGGGAGCTGGCTGCTGCACGTGGAGGTCCAGTTGCCGAGCTCCACCTGGGACGGGTCGTTGGCTCGGTGGGCGGCGTAGTAGGCCTGGCTGACGGCGTTCTTGACGGTGGCGCCGGTGTTCGGGCCGACGACGCCGTCCGCGCTCAGGCCGTGCTCGCTCTGGAAGTGCACGACGGCATTGCGGGTGAGGGTGCCGAACTGGCCGTCCTGGCCGAGGCCGGCGCCGTCCACGTCGTCCAGGGCACGCTGGAGGCAGACGACGGCCGGGCCGCTGCTGCCGGTCGCGAGGTTCCCGGCGGCGTTGGCGGAGCCGACGGTGAGGGCAAGAGCGGCGGCCGCGCCCAGGGTGAGGGCGGCGGCGCGGCGGGTCCAGGTGTGCGTACGCATGATCGGTTTCTCTCCTCGGAATGGTGTGGGTGTCGGCCCGGCGGCGGACCTTCGCTGGTCCGCCGTCCGGCCGTCTTGGTCCAGCTGCCGATGACTTTGTGTCAGCGAGGGCGCGCGGGCCACGGTTTCGTTTCTGGTCGAATCCCTTGTCGTGCGCGGGTGGCGAGCCCAGGATCGGGAGGTGCTGAAGATCCGCTTCACCGAACAGGACCTCGCGCGCACCCGGATCGCACCGGCCGCGGACATGTCTTGCGAACTGGTCCTGAGCCTGCACATGCTGGCGACCCGCAGGTCCGAGAGCGGGCTCGGGCAATGGCGCGAGCAGCTCGGCCGGCGTTGGCAGCCGCGCTCGGCGATGCTCTTCGACCTGTTCTCGGCGACGGACCTGCCGGAGTTCCTGACCGTACGGCAGGACGGCCGGGACACCGCCGAGGCCACCGCGGCCGGGCTGGACCGGGCCGGCCGCGACTATGTGAGCGGGCTGGGCCGGCTGCGCAGGCTGACGCCGTTCGCCAGGGATCTGGCTGCCGGAGAACGCAGGTCACGGGTGCTGCTCGGCGATCTGACGGCGGAGTACCAGGCGGCGGCGATCACCCCCTACTGGGAGCGGATCGATCTGCTGGTGGCGGCGGAACACCGCTACCGGGCACGGCAGTTGGCCATCGGGGGTCTGGACGAGGTACTGACCACACTGCGCCCGGACATCCGATGGGAGCGGCCCGTGCTGACCCTGCCGATGTCACCCTGTCTGACCGAGGTCGACCTGGGCGGGCGCGGCCTGCTGCTTCAGCCGGCCGTCTTCGCGTCCGGGCGGCTGGTGATCGCCGGTTTCGAGGCCCCGCAGGAGCAGCCGGTGCTCATCTATCCGATACCGGGCGACCGGCGGCTGCTCATGGACGACCAGGTCAGCCCGCCGCCCGCGCTGACGAACCTGCTGGGCCGGACCCGGGCCGCCGCGCTCTGCACCCTGGCCGCGGGCGGCCCCCTCAGCACCACCGAACTGGCCACCGCCCTCGGCATCTCCCCGGCCACCGCCAGCCAACACGCCAGCATCCTGGCCGACGCCGGCCTCACCACCAAGGAGCGGCAGGGCGGAACGGTGGTGCACCACCTCACGCTGTTGGGCGAGGTGCTGCTGAAGGGTGGGGTGGCGGGTGCGGCGAAGGGGGTGTCGCGGTTGTTGGTGGGTGGGG
>NZ_MUNF01000798.1 GCF_002154555.1 Streptomyces murinus | reverse complement strand
CCGGCCGCGCGGTCCTGCCAGAAGAGGTCGGCCTTCGCGGCGGCCTCCTCATACCCCTCCAGGAAGGCGAGCGGCGCGGCCGGATCCCGCAGCGCGTCCAGCCGCAGGCCCCTCACCTTCTCCCATTCCGCGGGGCGTATGGCTCGTACGACGTAGTCTCCGCTGGTCACCCTGGTCATGCCCGCAACCGTAGTGCTGCGGCAGGCGCTCGGCATCCCATAATCTGCCCGCATGACCACTCTTCAGGAACGACCCCACACCGCCCTGCTCATCATCGACGTCCAGAACGGGGTCGTCGCCGGCGCCCCCGCCCTGGCCGACGTCCTCGCGAACATCAACGCCCTGCTGGACGGGGCACGCTCGGCGGGTGTCCCGGTGGTGTGGGTGCAGCATCAGGACGAGGACCTGGTGCCGGGCACGGAGAACTGGGAGTACGTCTCCGAGCTGAAGCGCCTGGAATCCGAGCCCCTCATCGCCAAGAGTTACCACGACTCCTTCGAGGACACCGAGCTGGAGTCCGTCCTCGCCGAACGCGGGGTGGGACGGGTGCTCGTCACGGGAGCCCAGACCGACTTCTGCGTCCGCTCCACGCTGCACGGCGCTCTGGTCCGTGGCTACGACGCGACGCTGGTCGCCGACGCCCACACCACGGAGGACCTCACGGAGTACGGCGCCCCGGCACCGGAGCAGGTCATCGCGCACACCAATCTGTACTGGAGCCACCAGACCGCACCCGGGCGTACGACCGGCACCGTGAAAACGGCGGACGTCACCTTCTGACAACTGTCTCGGATATTGCCTCTGGAATTGTCCGGGAACGCAGAAA
>NZ_MUNF01000797.1 GCF_002154555.1 Streptomyces murinus | reverse complement strand
GAGGGCCCGGTCCGGCCCTCGCCGGCCTGCCCCCGGATCAGGGCAGACGCACTCCGAGGGCGGTCTTCAGGAGGGCCGCGTGCAGCTTCGTGGTGAGCGCCGCCAGCTCTTTCGTACGGGCCTCGGCGAGCGCTCTGGTCTGCGGGTTGCGGTGGCGCTTGAGCGGGGCCACCACCTGCTCGACCAGGCCGGCCTCCCGGTCGACGGCCGCCTTCATCACCCGCAGATGGCGGGGCTCGATCCCGAAGTGCCCCAGCTCGGCGACGAGGGCCGCCACGGTGACCGCCTCCGCGTCGTACGTCCCGTCCACCAGGGGCACCAGGAGTCCGTACGACTCCCACTCCTCCAGCTCGGCCTCACCGATGTCCGCGGCGGCCAGCAGCTCGGAGCGGCCGACCCGGGCCACGGTGGGCGCCTCCTGCACTTCCAGGACATCGTCCCCGGTGCGCTGGCGCCCCACCACGGGCAGCGGGAGTGCCTCGCCGCGCTCCATGGCGTCCAGATGCTCGCGGATCACCTTGAGCGGCAGATAGTGGTCCCGCTGCATTCTCAGGACATGTCCGAGCCGCTCCAGGTCACCGGGGCTGAACTTGCGGTACCCCGAAGGGGTCCGCTGCGGCTCGATGAGCCCCTCCGCCTCCAGGAAACGGATCTTGGAGATGGTGACCTCGGGGAACTCCT
>NZ_MUNF01000796.1 GCF_002154555.1 Streptomyces murinus | reverse complement strand
GACCGGGGCCGGGCGGGTGCTGCCCGTGGGGTCCGCGGTTCCGCAGGCGGCGAGAGCCGCGCCCAGAGCACAAACGGCGGTCATACGGCGTACTAGTGGGATCACCGTACGAACGTAAGACTGTTTGATCGTTTGTATGGCGATATGTCCCGTGGCGCGGCGGTACGGTCACCCGCGCGGCGGTCGGCTCAGGGGTGCCCTTGGGGTCACTCGGCGTCCCGCTCCGGGTCGTCCGCCGTAACGCTCGGGCTCGATTCGAGGTCCCGCTGCTCCAGCGGCCGTACCGCGGGCCCCTGGAGCACCCGCCCGTCGACATCGAAGCGGGAGCCGTGGCAGGGGCATTCCCAGGCGCGTTCGGCGCGGTTGAAGGCGACCAGGCAGCCCAGATGGGTGCAGCGGGCCGAGACGGCGTGCAGCGCGCCCGCGTCGTCGCGGTGCACGGCGAGTCGCTGCTCACCGGCCCGGACCAGCGCGCCGTCGCCCGGCTCCAGTTCGTCGAGGTCGACCGGCGGCTTCAGCCGGTCGCCGACGAAGTGCCGGGCCACCTCGGCCTGCGTCCTGAGCAGCGCGGGCGCCTCGCGCACCACCGACTTCAGGCGCCGGGGGTCGTACAGCTCCCGCCAGGGGCTGTCCCGGCCGGTGATCAGCGCGGTCAGCAGCAGCCCGGCCATGATGCCGCCGCTCAGGCCCCAGCCGCCGAAGCCCGTGGCCACATAGGTGTGCCGGGCGCCCGGGTGCAGCGGGCCGACCAGCGGCACGGTGTCGGTGGCGTCGTTGTCCTGGGTGGCCCAGGCACGGTCGAGGCGCACCCCGGGGAAGTGCCGCTCGGCCCACGCGGCGAGCCCGTCGAGAGCGGCGCCCGGATCTCCGGTCCCCGGCGTGAAGTGCTCCCCGGTGACCACGAGCAGCCGCCCGCCGTCGTACGGCGCGGTCCGTACCGAACGGGTGTTCTCCTCGGGTGTGATGTACATGCCCCCGGGGTCGGGCCCCTCGCCCAGCGGCCCGGCGACGACCAGTTCCCGGCGCGGATGCAGCCGGGCGAACAGCAGGGCGCGGTCGAACACCGGGTAGTGCGTGGCGACGACGACGTTCCGCGCGGTGACGGTACGGCCCGTCTCGGTCGTCAGCCGGCAGGGTCCGGAGGTGCCGCCCTCGTCCAGGCCGACGACCCGGGTCCCCTCGTACACCCGGCCGCCGCGCGCGATCAGGTCCGCGGTGAGCGCCCGCAGATATTTCACCGGGTGGTACTGCGCCTGTCCGGTTACCCGCACCGCGCCCGCCACCGGGAACGGCAGCCCGGTCTCCGTGGTGAACGACGCGTCCAGGCCCGCCTCCCGCGCGGCCCGCGCCTCCGCCCGCACCTCGTCCGCCCGCTCCGGGTCCCGTACATAGGTGTACGCGTCCCGGGTCTCCCACTCGCAGTCGATGCCGAGTTCGGCCACCAGGTCCGCCGCGTGCGCGATCGCCTCCGACTGCGAACGGGCGTACAGCCGCGCCCCCTCGGGCCCGCGGGTGTGCCGCAGCCGGTCGTAGATCAGGGTGTGCTGGGCGGTCAGCTTGGCCGTGGTGTACCCGGTGACCCCGGCCGCCACCCGCCCGGCCTCCAGTACGACGACCCGCAGCCCGGCCCTGGCCAGTTCGTACGCGGTGCTCAGCCCGGCCATCCCGGCGCCGATCACGGCCGCGTCGGCCTCGATGTCCTCGGCGAGGGCGGGATGGCCGGGCTGAGCAC
>NZ_MUNF01000795.1 GCF_002154555.1 Streptomyces murinus | reverse complement strand
GGCGGGGGCGGGCGGCTCCGCCGTCGGCGTGCCGGAGCACGAACCGTACGGGGTTACCGAGCGCGTACTTCGTGCCGCTTCAGCGCGTCGTCAGCGGCGCGCGCCCCGCTCCAACAGGCCGCGCGCCGACCAGTGAATGCGCGGCGGCTCAGCCGGCATCCGCAGGTACACCACGCGCGGGCGTCCCCGGCCTGGGTGGCCGATACGACCGCGTCCGCATCGGGGACCTGGACGAGGACCAGCTCCCCGCCTTCGTCGCCTCGACCTCGCACCTCCGCCGCGACGTCATCCCCGCGGCTGCCCCCACCGTCGTCGACGCCTCGACCGTGCAGGCGGACAAGCCCGCCGGCACTTCCGTCCCGACCCAGAAGACCACCCGCAGGAGGAAGTCCGCATGACCCGGTACCACTACGTCATCACCGTCGAGATTCCCGGTCTGGGCGTCTCCACCGGCAACGACTCCGTCACCCTCAACCCCGGTGCCACCCGCAGCCAGGTCTACAACCACGCGCTGTCCCGCGCCGTCGCCAACATCGGTCCGCGGCCGGGCGAGCAGCCCGCCCGCTCCCGAAGAAGGGGCACCCGCGCGCCCTGCCGGTCGGGCGGTCGCGGATGCCCCGTCAGGGGGACGCGCGCTGCCGGGATCACCTCCCGTCAAGGCGTCCGGGCGGGGCGCGCGTCCCCGGTCCGGTGAGCGGTCAGCTCTTGGGCATGAGCACGGTGTCGATGATGTAGACGTTGGCGTTGGCGGTCCTGACGTTGCCGCAGACGACCTTGGCGGAGTCGTCGACGGTGTAGGACTCGCCCGAGCCGGTGGTCGTCACCTTCGACTTCTCCAGTGTGTCGAAGGAGCCGTTCTCCAGGTTCTTCGGCGTGAGCTTCCGGCCGACGACGTGGTAGGTGAGGATCTTCGTCAGTTGCGCCTTGTCGTTGAGGACCTTGTCCAGGGTGGCCTTCGGGATCTTGGCGAAGGCGTCGTTGGTGGGCGCGAACACGGTGATGTTCCTGGCGTTGTTGAGGGTGTCGACCAGACCGGCCTTCTGCACCGCCGTCACGAGGGTGGACAGGGCCGGGTTGTTGGAGGCGGCGGTGGCCACCGGGTCCTTGGCCATGCCGTCGAAGGAGCCGGCACCGTTCTTCGGCACGGTCGAACAGGCCGGGCCGAACGGCTGGTCCATGCTGATCGACCCGCCCTCGCCCGTGGTGGCTGACGCCGACGCCTTGTCGGAGGAGTCGGACCTGCCCGAGTCGCTGCCGCTGCCGGAACAGGCGGTCAGGATCAGGGGCAGCGCGGCGGCAGCGGCGATCAGAGCGGTGGTACGGCGGATACGGGTGTTCATCATCTTCTCCTGTTGAAAGGTGCAGCACTCTGCTGTGGTCGGGGTGTTCCGGGA
>NZ_MUNF01000794.1 GCF_002154555.1 Streptomyces murinus | reverse complement strand
GGTGGCGTTGCGCAGTCGGGTCATCGCGGGTGGTCTGGCGGGGCGGGGCGCGATGGCCTCCCTCGCCCTGCCGGCGGCCGAGGCCGAAAGCCGGATCGCCGCCGTCGGCGGGGGAGTGGGCGTCGCCGCCTGCAACAGCCCCCGTACGACCGTCGTCTCCGGCCCGCGCGAGGCCGTCGCCGAACTCGTCGAGCGGTGCGCCGCCGAGGGCGTACGGGCCCGTCTGATCCCCGTCGACTACGCCTCGCACTCCGTGCACGTGGAGGAGATCGAGGACGAGGTGCGCACGGCGCTCGCCCCCATCACCCCCATGACTCCCGAGATCCCCTTCTACTCCACCCTGTCGGCCCGCCGCCTCGACGGCGAGCCGCTGGACGCCGACTACTGGTACCGCAACCTGCGCGGCACCGTCCGCCTGGACGAAACCGTGCGGCTGCTCGCCGAGGAGGGCCACCGCTGCTTCGTGGAGGTGTCCGCGCACCCGGTGCTCTCGGCCGCCGTCCAGGAGACGGTGGAGGCCGCGACCGGCGCCGAGCCGGTGTTCGCCGTCGGTTCGCTGCGCCGTGACGACGGCGGTCCGCGCAGGTTCGCCGGCTCGGCCGCGGAGGCGTGGGTGCGGGGCGCCCCGGTCGACTGGGCCGCGCTGTACGGGGAGCATCACCCGGCCCCGGTGGACCTGCCGACGTACGCCTTCGAGTCCGCCCCGTACTGGCTGCTGCCCGAACGGCGGCCGGCGGCCCCGCGCGACCTCGGCGTGGAGCGGGCCGGGCACCCCTTCCTGGGCGCCCGTGTCGATCTGGCCGACGGCGGCCCGGCCGTCTTCACCGGCCGGATCCGGCCGCGCGAGCACCGCTGGCTGAACGACCACGCCGTGCTCGGCACCGTGCTGCTGCCCGGCACCGCGTTCGTGGACCTCGCCCTGCACGCCGGCGCGGCCGTGGGCCTGCCCGCGGTGGACGAACTGGTGCTGCACACCCCCCTGGCTCTCACCCCTGACACGGCCGTACAGCTCCAGGTCCTGGTCGGGGACGCGGACCACGAGGGCCGCCGCCCGGTCTCCGTGCACTCCCGCCCCGAGCCGGACGGGACGGACGCCGCCCGGCCGTGGACCCGGCACGCCGAGGGCCGCCTCGCCGCCGCGGCGCCCGCCGCACCGGACGGCGGAGCCTGGCCGCCCGAGGGCGCCACCCCGCTCGACCTCACCGACCGCTACCCCGCCCTGCTCGCCCAGGGCTACGAGTACGGCCCCGCCTTCCAGGGCCTGACGGCCGCCTGGCGGCGCGGGGAGGACGTCTTCGCCGAGGTCGTCCTCGACGCCTCGGCCCCGGCCGCCGACGGCTTCGGCATCCATCCGGCCGCCCTGGACGCGGCGCTGCACGCGATCGGGCTGCTGCCGGGCGCCGGACCGGCGGCCGGCAGCAGCCCGATCGCGT
>NZ_MUNF01000793.1 GCF_002154555.1 Streptomyces murinus | reverse complement strand
TCGCGGCGATCAGCCGGACCAGCTCGGGCTCCTCGAACTGCTTGGCGGCCCGCTCGTACACCTCGTCCGGCACGAAACCGTCGGTGAGAACGGTGATCGCCTCGGTCAGCTCGATCGCCGCCAGCTCCTTCTCCGTGTAGAAGTGCCGCGACTCCTCCCACGCGGAGAGCTGGATGATCCGCTCCACGCTCTCCCCGGCCGCCAGCGCGTCCTTGGTGTGCATGTCCAGGCAGAACGCGCAGTGGTTGAGCTGCGAGGCGCGGATCTTCACCAGTTCCAGCAGCTTCGGGTCCAGCCCCTGCCGGGCCGCGATGTCCAGCCGCACCATCGCCTTGTACACGTCCGGAGCGTGCTCGCTCCAGTGCAGACGGGGGGCGTGCTCGGCGGCGTACTCGGTGTTCTCGTCCGTGTTCATGCCTCCACCGTAGAAGCCAGGCAACCCAGGAGTATGGTCCATTTCCATGGCGGAAACGTGGGCCACTTCGGGCGTCGACCTGCATCTGGAACCGGCCGGCCCGGGCGGGCTGCGCCGGGGGCTGACCGACGCCCTGCGCGACGCGGTGCGCACCGGCCGGCTGGCCCCCGGCACCCGGCTGCCCTCCTCCCGGGCCCTCGCCGCCGACCTCGGCATCGCCCGCAACACCGTCGGCGAGGCGTACGCCGACCTGGTCGCCGAGGGCTGGCTCACCGCACGGCAGGGCTCCGGCACCCGCGTCGCCGAACGCACCGTGGTCCCGCCGAGCGGCCCCGCCCGCCGGCCCCGCGTCCCGCCCCGGCCCACC
>NZ_MUNF01000792.1 GCF_002154555.1 Streptomyces murinus | reverse complement strand
CCCCTACCGCTCCCCCTCTGTCCGCCCCTCCGCAAGCCGGTGGTCCGCGGTTTTCAGGGCCTCGTCCACCAGGCGGCGAAGGTGGCCGTGGCGCAGGGAGTAGATGACCCGGCGGCCCTCTTTGCGGGTGTCGACCAAGCCCGCGAGGCGGAGGCGGGCCAGGTGTTGGCTGACGGCGGGGCGGGCCGCGGCGCAGGCTTCGGTGAGGGTGCTGACGTCGGCCTCGCCCGAGGTCAGGGCGTGCAGCAGGGTGAGCCGGGTGCGGTCGCCGAGCAGGGCGAGGAGCTCCGCCGCGAGCGCGAACTGCTCCTCGCCCGGGGTGCGCTGATGCGCAGGGTGCGCAGGTGATAGGTGCATGCGTGCGCTCATACGCACATAATGGCTCCGAGGACGCCCCGCGTCCACCGCGGCCCATCAGAGGGGGATCCCCGTGAGCGACCATCACCACCACGGCCCGCACCGGCACGGCACCTCGTCCCTGCGCCACCGCCTGGCCCATCTCCTCACCCCGCACTCCCACGAGACCGCCGACAAGCTCGACGCGGCGCTGGAGTCCTCGGCCCAGGGCATGCGCGCCCTGTGGGTCTCGCTCGCCGTGCTGGGCGCGACCGCCCTTGCGCAGGCGGGCGTGGTGGCCGTCTCCGGCTCGGTCGCGCTGCTCGGCGACACGGTGCACAACGCCGCCGACGCGCTGACCGCCGTACCGCTCGGCATCGCCTTCATACTGGGGCGGCGCGCGGCGAAGGCCGCGGAGGCGGCGATGGTCAGCACGATCACCAGGCCCGCGAGGTCCTCGGCGCGGCCGTAGCCGTAGGTGAAGCGCCGGTTCGCCGCGCGCCGCCCCAGTATGAAGGCGATGCCGAGCGGTACGGCGGTCAGC
>NZ_MUNF01000791.1 GCF_002154555.1 Streptomyces murinus | reverse complement strand
CCACCACGCCTGCACCCGCACTCCGCCGCTCCGACACCACCCGCACCGCCATCCTCACCGCCGCCCGCGAACGCTTCGCCGCCGACGGCTACGACCGGGCCACCATCCGCGCCATCGCCAAGGACGCGGGGATCGACCCGTCGATGGTGATGCGCTACTTCGGCAGCAAGGAGGGACTGTTCGCCTCGGCCATCGACGTCGATCTACGGCTGCCCGACCTCACGCCGGTGCCGCGGGAGGAGGCCGGCCGCGCGCTGGTGAGCCACTTCCTCGACCTGTGGGAGGGGAACGAGCAGCTGCGGGCCATGCTGCGGGTCGGCGTCACCAACCAGGCCGGGGCCGAGCGGATGCAGGGCGTCTTCCGCGACCAGCTGCTCCCGGTGGCCCGGCAGGTGTGCCCCGACCCCGAGCAGGTCACGGCCCGCGCCGCGCTCTGCGCCGCCCAGCTCCTCGGCCTGGCGCTCACGCGCTTCGTCCTCCGCATGCCCGCCTCGCAGGCGCTGACCAGGGAGGAACTGGTGGCCTGGATGGGCCCGACGGTGCAGCGCTATCTGACCGCGCCGAACCCGTGAAACAAGATGCGGTACGCCTCCCGCCGGGAGAGACTCACTGCCCGTGAACACCACTGACGGCATCGGCGCCGGCACCGAAGCCGACGACGACGCCGACCTCGCCCTCGTCGCCGCCGCCCGCCGCGTCGCCGAGGAGTACGCGCGCCCCGACCTGCACACCGTGGCGGCGGCAGCGCGCACCGGTGACGGCGGGATCGTCACGGCCGTGAACGTCTATCACTTCACCGGCGGCCCCTGCGCCGAGCTGGTCGTGATCGGCGCCGCCGCGGGACAGGGGGCGTACGAGCTGACCGCGATGGTCGCCGTGCGCTCGCGGGACATGGCGGTGATCCCGCCCTGCGGCCGCTGCCGGCAGGTCCTGATCGACTACTTCCCCGGCATCGACGTCCTGGTACAGCCCGAGGGGCGGCGGCTGACCCGGCTGCCCGTCGCCGAGCTGCTCCCGGCCGCCTTCAGCCGGTCGGCACCCGAGCAGTCGTAGAAAACAGGAATGCGTGGCCGCAAAAACGCCGAGGGCGCCGACCTCACCCGGGTACGCGACAGGCACGTACCGACGGGAGGACAGGCGCCCCCGGCGTAAGAACAGATGGTCCGGCGATCAGACCTTGGCCTGGGCGTCGGGCTTGACGTTGATGTTGGACGAGGGCGTCTTGCTCTTGTTGGGGGACAGCACCATCACCAGACCGGCGATGACCCCGAAGAGGACCAGCGGGAGCAGCACGTACAGACCCAGCGTCTGGACGACGCTCAGGCCCGGGCCGGGGTCGTCGCCGTCGTCGCGGATCAGCGCGAGCGCAGGGGACGACATGAGCAGCATCATCAGCGTCGTACCGGCGCCCAGGGTGCCGGCGCGCAGGGCGTTCTTCTTGTCCACGATCTCAAGTTAGCGAATCACCCGGAAGGACGCGCGCCCGGGGTCCCGTAGCGCCCCCTCAACCCCCTTTGAGCTGGGCGAACACCTCCAGGAGGGCGCGCAGCCGCGGGGCGGCCGTCAATTCCTCCAGCGGCACCGCCCTGCCCTCGCGGTCCGCGATCGGCAACCGCCAGTTGGGGTATTCGGCGCAGGTGCCCGGCAGATTCTGCGGGCGGCGGTCGCCCACGCCGTCCGGGAGCCAGACGCCGATCAGCCGGGCCGGGGTGCGCAGCAGGAACCGGTGGACGGCGCGGACCTGCGCCTCCTCGTCGGTGCCGGGCGGCCCGGTCGCCGTGCTGCCCACCGGTCCGGGGCTGCCCACGGGTCCGACGCTGTCCGCCAGTCCGGCGCTGTCCGCCAGTCCGGCGCTGTCCGCCAGTCCGGCGCTGTCCGCCGGTCCGACGCTGTCCACCAGCCCGAGGCCGCCCAGCAGGGCGAGCCACTCGGTGACGTCGGCGACGGCCTCGGCGCGTTCCTCGGCGGCGGGGCGGGTGAGCAGGCCGAGCCGGTCGCGCAGTTCGACGTGGTCGCCGGTGAGGCGGGCGGCGGTGGGCGGCAGGTCGTGGGTGGTGGCGGTGGCGAGGCAGTCGGCGCGCCAGCGTTCGGGGGGCAGCGGGCGGCCGTCGCCGGTCCAGTCGCGTTCGAACCAGAGCACGGAGGTGCCGAACACGCCGCGCCGTTGCAGGGTCTCGCGGACGCCCGGTTCCACGGTGCCGAGGTCCTCGCCGATGACGACGGATCCGGCGCGCCCGGCCTCCAGGGCGAGGACGGCGAGCATGGCCTCGGCGTCGTAATGGACGTACGTGCCCTCGGTGGGCGGGCTGCCCTGGGGGATCCACCAGAGCCGGAACAGGCCCATGACGTGGTCGATGCGCAGGGCGCCCGCGTAGCGGAACAGGGCGCGCAGGAGCTCGCGGAAGGGGGCGTAGCCACAGGAGGCGAGGCGGTCGGGGCGCCAGGGCGGCAGGCCCCAGTCCTGGCCGCGCGCGTTGAAGGCGTCCGGGGGCGCGCCGACCGACATGCCGGCGGCGAAGACGTCCTGCTGGGCCCAGGAGTCGGCGCCCACGGGGTGCAC
>NZ_MUNF01000790.1:164-633 GCF_002154555.1 Streptomyces murinus | reverse complement strand
CCTCCAGGATGGAGCCGGTCAGGGTGGGCGTGACGATCTTGTCGCCGTAGACGAAGGCGACGTTCATGCTGCCGCTCTCCTCCACCTTGGTGCGGGTGACCGCGTCGAGGTAGACGACCTGGTCGCAGCCGTGGGCCGCGGCCTCGGCCTGCGGGAGCAGGNNCGAGCGCGGCCTCGGTGGCGAGGCGGCCCTCTATCTGCGCCCCTTCATGATCGCCACCGTGCGGCGGGACCCAGCCGGCGTCCTGGGCGAGCAGTGCGTCCAGGGCGGCGATGAAGAGGTCCTCGGGCAGCTCGGCCATGGCCATACGGCGGGCGGAGGTGCGGAAACGGCGGGCGTTGGCCTCAGGACGGAACAGCGCGATCGAGCCGTCGGGCTGGCGGTAGGCCTTCAGCCCCTCGAAGATCTCCTGGCCGTAGTGCAGCACCTGGGTGGAGGGATCGAGGGAGATCGGGCCGTACGGCACGA
>NZ_MUNF01000790.1:0-150 GCF_002154555.1 Streptomyces murinus | reverse complement strand
TCGCGCTCGGCGGCGGCGAGGGGGCTGGCGGAGGGCTTGAGCTCGATCGTGGGCGTCGTCATGAGTGATTGTCCTTCACCGGTTGTTGTGACGGGCCGCGCTCACGCCTGACACCGGCTGACGACCGGTGCTCGGACGTCCGAGCTTTCC
>NZ_MUNF01000789.1 GCF_002154555.1 Streptomyces murinus | reverse complement strand
ACGAGGGGGCCGGGCGGTGACGGCCCGGCCCCGTACGGGGTGATCGGCCGGCCGGGCTCAACCCTTGATCGCGCCCTGCATGATCCCGCCCACGATCTGCTTGCCGAACAGCAGGAAGGCGATCAGCAGCGGCAGGGTGCCGAGGAGCGCGCCCGCCATGATCACCGACTGGTCCGGGACATAGCCCGTGCCCAGCGAGTTCAGGGCCACCTGCACGGTCGGGTTCTGCTGGTTCAGGGCGATGATCGGCCACAGGAAGTCGTTCCAGGCGAACACGAAGGTCAGCAGGCCGAGCACCGCCATCGCGGGCCGCGCGGCCGGGAAGACCACATGCCAGACGATGCGCAGACTGCTCGCCCCGTCCACCCGGGCCGCCTCCACCAGCTCCGAGGGCAGCGCCTGTACCAGGTACTGCCGCATGAAGAAGGTGCCGAAGGCGGTCACCAGGCTCGGCAGGATCACCGTCTGGAGCTGGTTCGACCAGCCGAGGTCCGCCATCCACAGATACAGCGGTACGACGGCCAGCTGCGGCGGGATCATCATGGTGCCGACGGTCAGCAGCAACAGCAGCCCGGAGAAGCGGAACCGGAGCTTGGCGAAGGCGAACCCGGCCAGCGTCGCGAACAGCACCGTGCTGACCGTGATGGTGCCCGCCACGAACACCGAGTTGACCATCGCGGTGCCGAGCCCGGCCTGGTCCCAGGCCGCCTGGAGGTTGCTGAACAGATTGCCGCCGAACCACAGCGGCGGCGGGGTCTGCGCGAGCCGCCGGTCGGTGCGGGAGGCCGCGATCGCCGTCCACACCAGCGGGGCGAGCGAGACCAGCGCGAAGACGGCCAGCACGACGTACGTCACCGGGCCCGCGTGCAGCTGCTTGCCGGCGCCCAGCACCCGGCGCCGGGTGCGCGTGGTCCGCGCCTTCGGCGGCAGCGTCAGTTCACTGGTGGTCATTGGGATTTCCTCAGCCGTCGGGTGAGCAGCAGATTGACCGCGGCGATGATCAGCAGGATCAGGAACATCGACCAGGCGATCGCGGACGCCTTGCCGAGGTTGCCGACGATCCAGCCCTGGTCGTACATGTACAGACCGAGCGTCTGGTACTGGTGCTCGGAGCCGCCCTTGGACCCGCTGACCCCGCCGAACAGCAGCGGCTCACCGAAGAGCTGGGTCGCGCCGATGGTGGAGACCACGACCGTGAACAGGATCGTCGGGCGCAGCTGCGGGACGGTGACATGGCGGAACTGCTGCCAGCGGTTGGCACCGTCGAGCGCCGCCGACTCGTACAGGTCGGCGGGTATCGCCTGCATGGCGGCGAGGTAGATCAGCGCGTTGTAGCCGGTCCACCGCCAGACCACGATGGAGGACACCGCGAACTGCGAACCCCAGTCGGACTCACGCCAGTTGACCGGGCCCACCCCGACGAAGTGCAGCAGCCAGTTGATCATGCCGCCGTCCCACGAGTACAGCAGCGTGAACACCAGGGTCGCCGCGGCCACCGAGGTGGCGTACGGGGTCAGCATCACCACGCGCCACACGGTCGAGCCGCGCAGCCGGTAGTTCAGCAGATGGGCGAGCCCGAGCGCGGCCAGCAGCTGCGGCACGGTCGAGATCACACCGATGGTGAAGGTGTTCTTCAGCGCGTTCCAGAAGAAGTCCGAGGACAACAGGTTCTTGTAGTTGTCCAGGCCGGTCCAGGTCTGGTGGTCCAGCGAGGAAAGCTGCACATTGTGCAGTGAGTACCAGGCCGTGTAGAGCAGCGGGACCAGGGTGAAGGCCCCGAACAGGATGAAGAAGGGGGCGACGAACGCGTATGGCGACCCCTTCATGTCCCAGCGGTAGAGCCGGCTGCGCCAGGAGTCGGCCGCCGGCCCGCCGGGGCCGTGAGCGCCCCGGGCCGCGCCCGGCGGGGTGCCGGGCGCGGCCTCGGCGCTCGACGCGGAGTGCGCGAGAGCCTCGTTGGAGCTGGTCACTGGCCGAGCACGTCCTTGATCTCCTTGGACGCGGCGTCCCAGCCCTGGGCCGGCGTCTTGCCCTTCTGCTCGACCTGGAGGATGCCGACATCCGTGATGGCGGTGGTCATCGGCTGGTCCTTGATGCCGAAGATCTGCGTCGGGATCGTCTTCGCCGAGTCGGAGAAGATCTGGGTGAGCGGCGCGTTCGAGAAGTAGGCGGTGGTGTCCGCGGCCGGCTTCAGGTTCGGGTAGGCCGAGGGGGTCGACGGGAAGCTCGCCTGCTTGGAGAACACCTTCTCCTGCTGCGCGGGCTCGGTCAGCCACTTGGCCAGCGCGATGGCCTCCTTCTGGTGCTTGCCCGCGTTCGGCACACCGATCCAGGAGCCGCCCCAGTTGGACGCGGTGGGCGCCGCCGCCACGTCCCAGTTGCCCTTGCCGGAGTCACCGGACTTCTGCTCGATGTAGCCGATCATCCAGGCCGGGCAGGCGACGGTGGCGAAGGAGGCGTTGGCGTAGCCCTGGTCCCAGGTCGGGTCGAACTGCTTGAGCTTCGCCGACATGTTGCTGGTGGCCACGGTCATCGCCACGTCCCAGGACTTCTTCACGCCCTGCGACTTGTCCCAGATGACGTTGCCGTCCTTGTCGTAGTAGCGGTCCGCGCCGCCACCGAGGGCCGCGTTGTACACGGAGGCCGCCGAGTCCACGTACTTGGTGCCCTTGGGCGCCTTCTTCATGTACTGCTTGCCGACATCGACGTACTTGGCCCAGTCGCCCTTCCACATCTGGGCGAGCTTGTCCCGGTCGGTGGGCAGGCCCGCCTTCTGGAACAGGTCCTTGCGGTAGCAGATCGCCATCGGGCCGATGTCGGTCCCGAGCCCGATCAGCTTGCCGTCCTTGGTCGTGGCCTGGGCGTTCTTCCAGTCCAGCCACTGGGACTTGTCGACGTACTTGCTCATGTCGACGAACTTGTCGGCCTGGGTCTGCACGGCCTCGGTGATGTTGCCGATCTCGATGGCCTGAATGTCATCGGTGCCGGAGCCGGCCTGGAGGCGGGTGAGCACCTTCGGCCAGTAGACGTCGGTGCGGGTGGTGACGTTCTCCTTGATGTTGATGTCCGGGTGGAGCTTCATGTACTCGTCGTAGAGGCCGGCCTGCTTGTAGCCGAAGACGCCGTAGGTCCCGACGGTCAGCGTGATCTTGCCTTTGCCGTTGCCGCCGTCCGCGTCGTCCGAGGAGCCGTCCTTGGCGTCCTTGGCGCAGCCGGCCAACAAACTCGTGGTCAGCGCGGCGACGGCCGCCAGGGCCATCATCCGCCTGGACCGGCGGAAGTTCGTGCGCATTGCGTCCTCCTGTTGCCTGACGTGCCGACCCCCCGGCCGACTGCATGGAATCGGGCCCGTTCGTCACGCGCTGCGGCTCGGGCGGGGAACGTGCGGGTTGTGTAGGTGTCAGGTACTGTGGGAGCGCTCCCACAAGTGATGGCTTGAAGAGTCGTCGGTTCGGAGCGGGGTGTCAAGGGACCTGACGCGGGGGGTTGAGTTCAGTTATCGGAGCGTTAACTGGCCCGCACGGGTGGGGCGTTCGGGGCGCCGGGGGCATACGGGGCCGATGGGGTCCCGGGTGGGACTGTTAGATTCCAGCCAACCGGAGGAAGCGGCCGGCCGGAGGAAGCGAGGGAGGCGGAGCACATGGCGAGCCACGGAGTGCGGGGCCGGAGCGGGGGCCGGCCCACGCTGGAGGAGGTCGCCGCGCGTGCGGGGGTCGGC
>NZ_MUNF01000079.1 GCF_002154555.1 Streptomyces murinus | reverse complement strand
GCCCCATGGTCGTAGGAGGTGTCCCTACGACCATGGGGCGCGGGCCGGGAGGAGGCGCCCTGTACTACTCCAAGAGGGGGGCCGGGCCCGCCGGATCAGGCGGGGTTCACCGCCGTACCGCCGTCACCTTCTCGCTCTCGATCCGCTTCGCCAGCGCATCCTCGGCCAGGCGCTCCAGATTCCGGCAGAGCACCACGGATCCCCCGCTGGCCAGCGGCGCGAACAGCCCCGCGCTGAGCCCCTCCCAGGTGTCGTACGGCAACCCGGACAGCAGCCGCGAGCCGGGCCCCGTCAGGTCCAGCTCGGCCGAGTCGGCGAGGGCCTTCTGCACGACCTCGGCCCCGCTGAACTCCGCGCCGGCCACGATCAGCGCCGACTCCCCGCCGTACGGCGAGGTGAACCGGTCGCCCTGGCCCGGCACCTCCACGGCGTAGTCGAGGAACCCCTGCGGCGGCTGCGGGAACCGTCCGCCGAGCGGCCGCAGGGCCAGCGCGACCCGCTCGCCCCGGCACGCCCGTGCCGCCTCCAGCGTGTCCGGCCCGCTGACCACCACATCGGCCGCCGCCGGATCCCCGGCCACGTCCGCGACCGCGCCCACCGAGGCGCAGGCCAGCAGCCACACCGCCGTCTGCCAGTGCGCGGGCAGCAGCAGCGCGACCCGGTCGCCGGGTTCCACGGAGAGGTCGCCCTCAAGGAGGTTCGCGGTCTTGGCCACCCAGTTGGCGAAGGTGGCGACCGAGAGTTCGACGCGTTCGCCCGTGGCATCGTCGTAGAAGGTCACCAGCGGGCGGCCGGGATCCGCGGCGAGGGCGGAAGTCAGCAGGTCGGCGGGGGTGCGATCGGTGGCGTTCACCCGGCACAGGGTACGCGCGCGACGGCGCGCGACGGGGGCGCGTCTCTCACTGATCTCACACCCGTCTCACGGCAAACCGCGTGGCCGTCACGGCCTCCGTCGCTACGGTCTGCATACACTGACCGGCCGATACGAGTAGAACGAGTCAGTTCGGCCGGTCCCGGCAGGAAGCAGAGACGACAGGTGACAGAAGCGATCCTCCTGGTCGGCGGCAAAGGCACCCGGCTGCGCCCGCTCACCGTGCACACGCCCAAGCCCATGGTCAGGGCCGCGGGCGTGCCGTTCCTCACCCACCAGCTGGCGCGGGCGAGAGCGGCGGGCGTCGAGCACATCGTCCTTGCCACCAGCTATCTGGCCGAGGTCTTCGAGCCGTACTTCGGCGACGGCTCCGCGCTGGGCCTCCACCTCGAGTACGTCACCGAGGAGGAGCCCCTCGGCACCGGCGGCGCGATCCGCAATGTCGCCTCGCGGCTGCACTCCGGGCCCGACGAGCCGGTGCTGATCTTCAACGGCGACATCCTGACCGGTCTGGACATCCGGGCCCTCGTCGACACCCATGAGTCGACGGGCGCGGATGTCTCGCTGCATCTGACGAAGGTGTCCGACCCGCGGGCCTACGGCCTGGTGCCGACCGACGAGACGGGCCGGGTGCTGGCGTTCCTGGAGAAGCCGCAGACGCCCGAGGAGATCGTCACCGACCAGATCAACGCGGGGGCGTACGTCTTCCGGCGCTCGGTCATCGACGCGATCCCGGCGGGCCGGCCGGTGTCGGTGGAGCGCGAGACGTTCCCCCAGCTGCTCGCGGCCGGGGCGCACCTCCAGGGCATGGTCGACTCCACGTACTGGCTGGACCTCGGCACCCCGGCGGCGTTCGTGCGCGGCTCGGCCGACCTGGTGCTCGGGCGCGCGCCGTCGCCCGCGGTGCCGGGGCGCTGCGGTGACCGGCTGGTGCTGCCGACGGCCCAGGTGGCGCCGGACGCGAAGCTGACCGGGGGCACGGTGGTGGGCGAGGGCGCGTTCGTCGCGGAAGGCGCGCGGGTCTTCGGCTCGACGATCCTGCCGGGCGCGGTCATCGAGCCCGGCGCGGTCATCACCGACTCCCTCATCGGCACCCGCGCCCGCGTCGGCACCCGCTCCGTCCTCACCGGCACGGTCATCGGCGACGGCGCGGTCATCGGCCCCGACAACGAGCTCCGCGAGGGGGCGCGGGTGTGGTGCGACGCGCGTATTCCGGCGGGCGCGGTGCGGTTCTCTTCCGACCAGTAGGGGTGCGGGGGCGGGGGAGGCTTGCGTCCCCCGTAACTGCGGGCAATCGTGCCGCTGGGGCGGCACGGGTGGGCGCAGCGGCACCCGGCCCGCGCCGGTGAGCGGAACCCATCCCCGCTCAGCTCTAACTCCGGCTCAGAGCAACCCGATGTCCACCCGAGGCATCTTCGGAACCCGCCGAGCAGGGGTGAGTCCGCTCAACAGGATCAGCCGGGCGGCACGGTGCCGCTGCCCGGCGTACGGCTCCAGCAGACGCAGCATCTCGGAGTCGTCCGCGTGCCGGTCGCCCGCCAGCGCCCACCCCACGATCCCCGGCAGATGCAGATCCCCGACCGTCACCTCGTCCGCCGCCCCATGGCTGCGCTGCACCACCTCGGCCGACGTCCACACCCCCACCCCCGGCACGACCTCCAGCCGCGCCCGAGCCTCCCCCGGGGGCATGTCCACCGCCTGCTCCATCCGCGCGGCCACCCGCACCGCCCGCAGGATCGTGGACGCGCGCTTGTCGTCGACCCCGGCCTTATGCCACTCCCAGGAGGGAATCAGCGCCCATGTCCGGGCCGCGGGCATGACGAACATCGGCCGCTCACCGAGCCCCGCGGGACCCGGCGCGGGCTCCCCGAACCGCCGCACCAGCAGCCGCCACGCCCGATACGCCTCGTCCGTCGTGACCTTCTGCTCCAGCACCGACGGGATCAGTGATTCCAGGACCAGACCGGTCCGTGTGAGCCGCAGCCCCGGTCGCCGATGCCGCGCCAGGGCCACGACCCGGTGCCGGGGCACGAACGCCTCCGGATCGTCGGCCGCCCCGAGCAACGCGGGCAGACCGTCGAGCAGCCACTCGGCCCCCGGCCCCCACGCCTCGCCGAGCACCTCACCGCCGTACGCCCGTACCCGCAGCGTGCCGGGACCCGCCGGGGTGCGGCAGGCCCGCCACACGGACCCGTCCGCCGTGGCCCGGAACGTCGGATCGGCGGGCCCGCGCCGCAGCGGCCCGAGCACCAGACCGAGATCGAGCGGCCCCCCGGGAACCCACCGCCGCACCCGCGCGGGCACCGCGACCTGCCGCGGTATCCCACCCGCACCCCCCGTACCGCCCGCGGACACGCCGGCCTGCCCACCGCGCACAGCCGTACGCGTGGGCCGCTGAACGAAACGTCCTGCCACGGATGGATCCTCGGGTCGCCGGTGCGGCCGGATGCCGCGGTGCCGTCCTTCGAGACTAGGCGAGACCGGGCCCCGCCCCCGTCTCACCGCACCTCGATGAACGCCTCCGCGCCCCGCTCCGTCCGCGGCATCGGCGCCTGGGCCGGATGCCCGATCGCCACCGCGCCCATCGGATCCCACTCCGGGGGCAGCCCGAGCGTCTCGCGCACCACGTCCCGGCAGAACATCGTGGACGACACCCAGGCCGAGCCGAGGCGTTCTCCGGCCAGCGCCACCAGGAAGTTCTGCACGCCCGCGCCCATGGCGACGACGAACATCTCGCGCTCGGCACCGTCGCGCCGCGCGTCCCCGTAGTGGTGCGAGCCGTCCATGACGAGGCACGGCACCGCGAGGTAGGGCGCGTCGCGCAGCACCTCGCCGCGCCGGACCCGCTTGGCGATGGACTCCTCGCTCTTGCCGTCCCGGCGCAGGTCGGCGATCCAGGCGTCCCGCATCGCGTCCAGCAGTTCGTTCCGCGACTCGGCGGACTCCAGCAGCACGAACCGCCAGGGCGTGGTGTGGTGCGGCGCGGGCGCCGTCACGGCCGCCGCCACCGCCCGCCGTACCGAACCCGGGTCCACCGGCTCCTCGGTGAACGCCCTTACGGTGCGCCTGAGGGTCACGGCCTCGCGGACCGCCTCGGAGGTGCCGAGCCGGAACATGTCGTCGGCCGCAGCGCGCACCAGCGCCCGCGCGCCCGTGCCCGTCTCACCGGCCCGTTCCACCACCTGGGACAGGCCCCGCACCACCGCAACCGGCCGCCCCTCGGCCTTGCCCTTGACCAGGTCACCGGCGGCGGCCAGCTCATCGGCCGTGGCCACCACGGTGGCGCTGAGCGGATTGCCGTGCGCGTCCGTGCCCCCGCGCAGATCGTCCAGCACCCGCACCCCGGCGGCGCCGATCGCCACATCCGTGAGCCCCGCCCGCCAGGGTCGCCCGAAGGTGTCACTGACGACGACCCCGACCTCGACCCCGAGGACATCACGCAGCCCGTCGCGGATCGCCCGGGCGGACGCGTCCGGGTCCTCGGGCAGCAACAGCACGGTCCCGGCGGGGGTGTTGGAGGCGTCGACCCCGGCCGCGGCCATGACCAGGCCCTGCCGGTTCTCCACGATCCGCAGGGCACCCCGGCGGGCCACCACGCGCACCGTCTCCGCGTCGATCGCGGCCTCCCGGTCGGTGGCCCGGACGATCCGGCCCTCCGCCTTGGACACGATCTTGGAGGTGACGACCACCACGTCCCCGTCGGCCAGGCCGGGCTCGGCGACGGCGATCAGCTTGGCGAGGTCGTCGCCCCGCTGCACCTCGGGCAGCCCGGCCGGCGCCCAGACCTGGAACGCGGGAGCCTCCGCGCGGTCCGCACTCACGCGCCCCGCACCTCCTCGGCCAGCGTCAGCGCCTCCCGCGCCATCTGCGCGGTCGCGGCCACGTCGGTCATCATCAGCGGTACGGCACGGCAGCGGATTCCGTCGGCCTCCACGCGTTCGACCACCGCCGCGTCCACGGTGTCGACCAGCCAGCCGTCCAGCAGGCCCGAGCCGTAGTGCTCGGCGACCGCGGCGGCCGTGGACTCCACACCGACCGCGGCGAGCACCTTGTCGGCCATCCCGCGCACCGGCGCGTCGCCGACGATGGGGGACAGGCCGACCACGGGCACGCCCGCGTCCGCGATGGCCTCCCTGATGCCGGGGACCGCGAGGATCGTGCCGATGGACACGACCGGGTTGGACGGCGGGAAGAGGATGACGTCCGCCTCGGCGATCGCCTCCAGGACACCGGGGGCCGGCTTGGAGTGCTCGGCGCCGACCGGGACCACGGCCTCGGCGGGCACCCCGGCCCGCATCCGCACCCAGTACTCCTGGAAGTGGACCGCCTTGCGCTCGCCGTCGACCTCGACGGCCACATGCGTCTCCACCCGGTCGTCGGTCATCGGGATCAGCTTCACGCCCGGCTTCCACCGCTCGCACAGCGCCGCGGTGACCGCGCTCAGCGGATAGCCCGCGCCGAGCATCTGCGTCCGCACGATGTGCGTGGCGAAGTCCCGGTCGCCGAGCCCGAACCACTCGGGGCCGACCCCGTAGGCCGCCAGTTCCTCCTTGAGATGGAAGGTCTCCTCGGACCGTCCCCAGCCCTGCTCCTCGTTGATGCCGTCGCCCAGCGTGTACATCACCGTGTCGAGGTCCGGGCAGACCTTCAGCCCGAAGAGGTGGATGTCGTCGCCGGTGTTGCCGATCACCGTGACGTCCGCGTCGGGCGCGGCCTGCCTGAGACCACGCAGGAACCGAGCACCACCGATACCGCCTGCCAGAACCACAATGCGCATGGGAACCAGTCTTGCAGGAGGGTCCGACAACGCGTCAGGCAGTCACCGGACGCGCTGCGCAGGAGGGGGAGGCGTGCGCCCCGGCGTGCGCCGCAGGGTGCATGGGCATCTCGGTAAGACCCGGGTAGTAGATGTGCAGGCTGACCGCCGGTTCCAGCGCGTCGTTGACGACCTCGTGGGCGTACCCCGGCGCGAACACGTGCTGTGCGCCGGGCGTGAGCGTCCTGGCACCGCGCCGGGTGTGCTCGGTGAGCGAGCCTTCCAGGACGGTGAGGACACCGGAGGAGCGGCCGTGATCGTGCCGCCCGGTGCCCTGCCCCGGCACCCAGGACAGCAGCCAGACCTCGTAACCGGGGCCGGTGCGCAGCCGGTGGTACCAGCGGGCCGTGGCGTCGTAGCGCACGAGGTCCGCCCACTGGGCGCGGTCGGCGGCGATGGCGCGGGCCAGGCCGGCGAACTCGGCGACGGTGGCCGGGTGCTCGCGCGGCGGCTGGAGCAGGTGCGGGACCTCGAGCAGGTCACCGGCGATCTGGAGGTCGTTGTCGCTGTTCATGGGGGTGTGCTGGTTCCTCGGCGGAGAAGAGCGGAAGCCCGGCGGAGGGGGCTGCGAAGGAAGGACGACCGAGCCGCGGAAGGACGAGGCGTCGGCGACAGCCGGAGCGGAGACCCGAAAGAAAGAGGAAGGGGCCGGCTCAACAGCTGGAACAGCGACAACAGCTACAGCGGGCCCGGGCAGCACCGTGGGACCCGGCGGTGCGGGTCGAGGTGGGTACCGAGTTCGCGAGCATGCCCCCTAGGACAACGGTTCACACCAGTGCTGTCAACTCGACGACCGCCATGTGGGACACATTTCACCCCATCCGGGTCATCTGCCGCGCAGGAGGTTTGCTGCTCGGGGGACCGGGACACATGGGGCACATCCGAGCGCTCGACGAGCGGCGCAACGCGATCGAACGTCAGGACGTCTTCCTTCATGGAGCGGATGAGTGTCGTGCTTTATGCCGATTTGAACACTTTCCGCATGGCCTTGGTTCCGCAGAGTGAATAACGGGCTCAATAGCAGATCTCGGCTTGACTCGCCCGGAGCAGCACACTTGTAATTTCACTCGTGTCGTTCAGCCGAAATCGGTAACGGCGTACGCACGGGGACGCGAAAGACAGACGAGGGGCGCACATGACCGAGCTGGTGCAGCAACTGCTGGTCGACGACGCGGACGAGGAACTCGGCTGGCAGGAGCGCGCGCTGTGCGCCCAGACCGACCCCGAGTCCTTCTTCCCCGAGAAGGGCGGCTCCACCAGAGAGGCGAAGAAGGTCTGCCTCGCCTGCGAGGTCCGCTCCGAATGCCTTGAGTACGCCCTCGCCAACGACGAGCGCTTCGGC
>NZ_MUNF01000788.1 GCF_002154555.1 Streptomyces murinus | reverse complement strand
CCCCCACCCCCGCCGAGGGGCCGAGCGGCTTCCTGTCCGGACACACCAGGATGGTCGCCGACGCGCCCGCCCTCATGGACCGGCTGCACCGGCTCACCGCGCTGGACCGCAGGCCCGCCCTGCTGGCCGTGCTCACCGCGCTGGCCGTCGGCGTGCTCGCCGCCGTCGCCGTCAGCGCCGGCACCCTGTGGCGGCAGACGGTGCACACCGCCGAACAGCCCGTGCTGCTGTTCGCCGTCGGCTGCGTCCTGTGGTGCAGCCTCGCCCTGCACGAACTGGCCCACGGCCTGTTCGCGCGCACCTGGGGCGGCCGCGTCAGCGAGATCGGGCTGCGCTGGATCCTCGGCGCCACCTACCTCTACTGCCAGGTGGACGACGTCCAGTTCCTCGGCAGCCGGGCCCGCAAGATCGCCACCGCCTGCGCCGGCGTCCTCGCCAACCTCCTCTTCCTGGTGCCGTTCTACGTCATCTGGCTGGTGCTCCCGGCCGATGCCCAGGCCCGGCCCGCGTTCGGCGCGCTACTGCTGCTCGGCGTCGTCACCGGCCTCGCCAACCTGCTGCCGCTGGCACCGCTCGACGGCTACCGGGCCCTCGGCCACGCCCTCGGGGTCTCCGGACTCGCCGAGGGCAGCCGCACCTTCACCGCCCTCGCCGCCCGCGCCCTGCTGCGCCGCGGCCCCGGCCTCCGGGCCTACCCGCCCCGGCTGCGCCTGCTGTACGGCGGCTTCGCCCTGCTCACCGCCGCGCAGACGGCCGCGCTGCTGGCCCTCGCCGGGCTGGTCCTGCGCCATCTGCTGCCGGACGGCATGGCACTGCTCGCCTGGTGGCTGCCGACCGCCCTGCTCGCCGCCGCCCTGCTGCTGTGGGGACTCGGCAACCTGGGGCGGCGGCTGCGCGGACGCCGTACGCAAGGCAGTACCGAGAGCCGCGCGGAAGGCCGTACAAAGAGCCGTACCGAAGGCCGCCCCCAGGACCCCGCCGCAGACCGGACGCCGGGCCCCGCGCGGTCCGCCGCGCCCACCTCCCCGTCCGCGGAACCCGGTCACGTCACCGGTGTCCGCGCCCCGTTGGACCCCGCAAGGAAAGGCGAGATGAACGAACCCCACGCACAGACCGGGACCGCACCCGGCCCCGTCAGCGCCACCGGGCCGGTCGTCGTCCTCGACGGCGTGATCAAGCGGTACGGGGAGGTCACCGCGCTCGACGGCGTCTCCCTCACCGTGCGGCGCGGTGAGTTCTTCGGCATCCTCGGCCCCAACGGCGCGGGCAAGACCACCCTGGTGGAGATCGTCGAGGGCATGCGCGAGGCGGACGACGGCACCGTCAGCCTCCTCGGCCAGAGCCCCTGGCCCCGGGACACCGCGCTGCTCGCCCGGATCGGCGTCCAGACCCAGGCGTCCGCGTTCTTCGCCCGGCTCACCGCGGGCGAGCATCTGCGCACCGTCGCCGCGCTCTACGGCACGGACCCGGACGCGGTGCGCATCGCCCTGGAGCGGGTCGGGCTCACCGAGAAGGAGAACGCGCGCGTCGACCATCTCTCCGGCGGACAGCGCCAGCGCCTCGCCATCGCCACCGCGCTGCTGCACGAACCGGAACTGATCTTCCTGGACGAGCCCACCGCCGCCCTCGACCCCGAGGCCCGGCGCGAACTGTGGGCGCTGCTGCGCTCGTTGCGCTCCGAGGGCCGCACCATCGTGTGCACCACCCACCACCTGGACGAGGCCGAGGCGCTGTGCGACCGGGTGGCGATCGTGGCCGGCGGCCGGATCATCGCCCTCGACACCCCCCGGGGCCTGATCCGCGCCCTCGCCGCGCCCGCCCGACTGATGCTGCCCGCAGCCGAGTTGACGGCCGAGGCCGCGCTCGCGCTGCCCGGCGTGGACCGGGCCACCGTCGAGGGCGACGAACTCGTCCTGGAGACCTCGGCCGTCAACCACGTCCTCACCGCGCTCGGCGACCTCGTCGACATCGAGTCGGTCACCGTGCGCACCGCCACCCTCGAAGACGCCTACCTCAGCCTCACCGGCCATGGAACGGAGCACCGCAGTTGACCGCCTACGCCGCACTGACCAGGGCCGGTTACGTCGCGAGCGTGCGCGACCGTACGACCCTCTTCTTCACCTTCCTCTTCCCGCTCGCCTTCCTGGTCCTCTTCGGCCTCATCTTCCAGGGCCAGCACGTCAACGGCGGGATGGCCTCCATCAACTACACCGCCCCCGGCGTCCTTTCGTGGGGCGTCGGCAACGCGTGCGTGTTCTCCGTCGGCTTCGCCCTGATGCAGTGGCGCCGTGACGACCTGCTGCGCCTCATCTGGCGCACCCCGACCCCGCTGCGCTCGCTGATCGCCTCCCGCTGGACCCTCGCCCTCGGCGTCGCCGCCGCGCAGACGGTGCTGTTCACCGCCGTGGCCCTGCTGCCCTTCTTCGGCCTTGAGCTCAACGGCCCCTGGTGGACCGGCATTCCGCTGCTGGTACTCGGCGTCACCGCGTTCCTCGCCATGGGGCTGGTTGTCGGCAGCCTCGCGAACACCCCGGAGTCGGTCGCGGCCATCGCCAACCTGGTGATGGTGCCGATGGCCTTCCTGTCCGGCTCGTTCTTCCCCGACGACCTGATGCCGAGCTGGCTGCGCACCGTCGCCAAGGTGCTGCCGCTGCACTACCTCAACGACGGCCTCACCGACGCCATGGGCGGTCGCGGCGACCTCGGGGACATCGGCCTGGACTGCGTCGGACTCGTCGTCTTCGCCCTGATCTTCGGGCTGATCGCCACCCGGATCTTCCGCTGGAGCAACCGGACATGACCACCGTCACCGCCCCCGCCCCGGCGACGGCACCCCTGGAGGCCGCCCGCGCGGCCCTCCAGGACCGCCTGGCGGCCCGCGCCGTCGCGGCGGGCCTGCCCGCCCCCGCCGTCTCCCGCATCGGCGACACCAACGTCCTCGGCGAGCG
>NZ_MUNF01000787.1 GCF_002154555.1 Streptomyces murinus | reverse complement strand
TTCCAGGGGGCCGGGGGCGCGGGGCATCCGGCCGGGTTCCGGCCATCGGTTGATCACCGGCGGCCGTACGGCAGTAGGGTGACGCCCGTGGCACCACGACCCTTGCATGAAATCGTCGAACCGGGCTGGGCGAAAGCCCTGGAACCCGTGGCCGGACGGATCGCCCAGATGGGCGACTTCCTGCGCGCGGAGATCGCCGCGGGACGTACCTACCTACCGGCCGGAAGCAATGTCCTGCGGGCATTCCAGCAACCCTTCGACGAGGTAAGGGTCCTGATCGTCGGTCAGGACCCGTATCCCACCCCGGGGCACGCGGTGGGCCTGTCGTTCTCGGTCGCTCCCGAGGTACGGCCCCTGCCGCCGAGCCTGATCAACATCTACCGCGAGCTGAACAACGACCTGGGGCTGCCCCAGCCGTCCAACGGCGACCTCACCCCCTGGACCCAGCAGGGCGTCCTGCTGCTGAACAGGGCGCTGACCACCGCGCCGCGCAGCCCGGCCGCCCATCGGGGCAAGGGCTGGGAAGAGGTCACCGAGCAGGCCATCCGGGCGCTCGCGGCGCGCGGCAAGCCGCTGGTGTCCATCCTGTGGGGCCGTGACGCGCGCAATCTGCGTCCGCTGCTCGGGAGCCTGCCGGCGGTGGAGTCCTCGCACCCCTCGCCGATGTCGGCCGACCGCGGCTTCTTCGGCTCGCGCCCCTTCAGCCGGGCCAACGACCTGCTGATCCAGCAGGGCGGACAGCCCGTGGACTGGCGCCTGCCGTGACCGTCGCCGGGTATCTCGCCGTGGACTCCGGCGGCTCCGGCCTCCGGGTCGCCGTCGGCGTGCCGGGGCGGGCGCCCTCGGCACAGCGGGAGACCCGGGAGCCGGTCCGTACCGGCGCGCGCGGCATCGACCCGGCCCATCTGATGTCCCAACTCACCCCGCTGGCCAGGGAGTTGGCGGCCGAGGCGGGGGTGGACGAGCTGGGCACGGCGGTCGTCGGCGCCGCCGGGTTCGCCACCCTGGGCGACGCCCTGCGCGCCGAACTGCCGGACGCCCTCGCCCGCGCACTGGGGGTACGACGGGTCGCGCTCGCCGCCGACGCCGTCACCGCGTATGCCGGGGCCCTCGGTTCCCGGCCGGGCGCGGTGCTCGCCGCGGGCACCGGTCTGATCGCCATCGGCACCGACCTGACCGGCTGGCGGCGGGCCGACGGCTGGGGGCATCTGCTGGGCGACTGCGGCGGCGGCGCCTGGATCGGCCGCGCCGGTCTGGAGGCGGCGCTGCGGGCCCACGACGGCCGTGCGGGCGGCTCGGCCGCGCTGCTGAGGTGCGCGGAGGAACAGTTCGGGCCGGTGCGCCAACTGCCCGGCCTGCTCTATCCGCGGACCGACCGGGCCGCCGTACTCGCCTCGTTCGCGCCCCGGGTGGCCGATCGCAGCGCGGACGACCCCGTCGCAGCGGAAATCCTGCGCGCCGCGGCGCGGCACATGGCGGACTCGGCCGCGGCCGTGTGCCCGGTGGACGGGACGCCCGAAGTGGCGGTCACCGGTGGCCTGTCCAAGATAGGCGATCCTCTGCTCGTGCCGCTGCGCGAGGAGTTGGCGCGACGGCTGCCGCACGCCCGCCAGGTGCCGCCCGAGGGCGACCCGTTGCACGGCGCGGTACGGATCGCGGCCGAGCTGGCCACCGGGCGGCTCACGCTGCCGGGTGAACCGACAATGCTGCACGTCACAGCCGCCACCCGTAAGCGGACAGACAAATCCGGACGGATACCGCTCACCTGTACCCTCCCCGAACAGGACCATCCGGGAAACCAGTAACATGCGGCGCCATGAGCTCCTCCACTGGACCCGAGTCCGGCCTCCCAGTACGAATGCCGCGACCCCGCCAGCCCGGACGGCACCGCCGGCCCGAACCGCTGGTGGCTCCCGAGGGCGCGCCCGCGCTCGTCCTCGCGGTGCCCGGTGTGCCCAGCGCTGCCACGCGTGGCCTCGCCGAGGAGGTCGTGAGCATCGCCCGTTCCGAGCTGCCCGGCCTGAACGCCCGGATCGGCTACCTGGACGGTGACGACGCCGAGTTCCCCTCGCTGCGGTCGGTGCTGGCGCACGCCGCCGAGGAGCGCACGGCCCGTTACGAGCAGGCCGTCGCCGCCGGCGTCGAGGGCCTGCGGGAGCCCGACGGCCCGGTCGCCGTCGTCGTACCGCTGCTGGCCGGTCCGGACAACGCGCTGCTGCGGCAGATCCGCCAGTCGGTGAACGACAGCCGGGTCGCGGCCGAGCTGACCGATGTCCTCGGCCCGCACCCGCTGCTCGCCGAGGCGCTGCACGTACGGCTGTCCGAGGCGGGCCTGGCCCGCGCGGACCGTGCCCGGCTGTTCACCGTGGCCACGGCCGCCGACGGCATCGTGCTGGCCTCCGTGGGCGGTGAGGAGGCCGTGCAGGCGGCCGGGATCACCGGCATGCTGCTCGCCGCACGCCTGGCCGTGCCGGTGATGGCGGCGGCCCTGGACCAGGAGGGTTCCATCTCCTCGGTCGCCGAGCAGCTGCGTTCCTCCGGTTCGCAGCAGCTGGCGCTCGCGCCGTACCTGGTCGGCCCGGAGATCGACGCGACGCTGCTCGCGGCCGCCGCCGAGGAGGTGGGCTGCTCGATGGCCGAGCCGCTGGGCGCCTACCCGGCGATCGGCAAGCTGGCCCTCGCCAAGTACACGACGGCCCTGGGTATCGCGCCGCAGCAGGCGCAGGGCACCCCGGTCCGCTGACCGCACGAAAACGGAAATTCGCACAAGCAGGGCCCGCTCCCCTTGGGGGCGGGCCCTTCGCCCTGCCGGGGATCCGGTGTCGTGCGCGCTCAGCCGAAGACGACGCACGAGGCCGCGGCGACCTGCACCGAGCCGTCGTAGCGCGGTACGCCGGTCGCCTCGTCCACGGCGAACCAGCAGACGTCGCCGGAGCGCTCGTTGGCCACGTACAGGAAGCCGTCGTGCGCGGCCAGGGCGCGGGGCCAGTGGCCGCCGCAGGGCACGGTGCCGAGCAGTCTGAGGCCGTCCCCCTCGACGGCGAGCACCGACAGGACGTCCTCGCCCCGGGTCGCCGTCCACACGAAGCGGCCGTCGGGGGCGACCACGATCCCCGAGGGGTAGGCGTCGCCGGCCGGGGCGCCCGGCAGCAGGGGGACCTCGGTGAGCGGCTTCAGGGAGCCGGCCGAGGCGTCCCAGCGGCACACGGTCACCGTCGG
>NZ_MUNF01000786.1 GCF_002154555.1 Streptomyces murinus | reverse complement strand
GCGCGTCGAACGTGCGCCCCGTCGGCAACAGCACCGCCGCCGTCGGCTGCTTCTGCCACAGCCGCCGTACCACCGTCGCGCTCCCCGTCGCCTGGGTCGCCCAGTCGGGGCGCGCGGGGTGCGCACCCGGCGCAGAGCAGGACGCCTCGCCGCACGAGCAGCGGGGCACGCCGCGGACGGCTTCCAGCCAGGTCCCCGGGACCACGTCCCAGTGCCGTTCCTCGGCGTAGCGCACGGCGGTCTCCTGCGGCGAATCCCCGCGCTGCTGCGGAATCTGCCCGGCAATCTGACTGTCTTCGGCGGCCGCGATCGTCTCTTCCACGTCCCACTCAACTCCCGCACCCACCTGGAGTTACGGCCCTTGCCCCGCCGGGGGAGGAGCATCGCCTTCCCGTCCGGGGCGCATGGGTGCACCGGTGGGGGCGCGCGGTAGGAGGCGGGGCGTGAGTTGGGTAGCCAGGAGTGGGGTTGGCATCAGCCGGTACCCGGCAAACCGCACATGTCACGCATTGACGGTATGTCAGCTGGGCAGTGATCTTTCCGAAAGGTCACGCTCCAGGGGTTCGCAGGGGGTAGCACATGGCCGCAAGGCCTCTCGTCGCGAGGCAGCCGAACGAACGGTTGCAGGCACTCATCCAGGAAGCGGGGTGCTCCAACGCCGGACTTGCCCGGCGGGTCAACATGTGCGGCGCCGAGCACGGCCTCGATCTGCGCTACGACAAGACGTCCGTGGCCCGCTGGCTGCGCGGCCAGCAGCCCCGGGGCCGGGCGCCGGCGATCATCGCGGAGGCCCTCGGCCGCAAGCTGGGGCGCACGGTCACGATCGACGAGATCGGCATGGCCAACGGCAAGAACCTCGCCTCCGGGGTCGGCCTCCAGTTCTCGCCGACGGTGCTGGGCGCCATCGAGCAGGTCTGCGAGCTGTGGCGCAGCGATGTGGGGCGCCGGGACTTCCTCTCCGGCTCCTCGGTCGCCGCGTCCGCGCTGGTCGAGCCCAGCCGCGACTGGCTGATCTCCGCGCCGGACGCCCAGGTGGCCCGGCAGGCGGGCCCGCGCGTGGGCCAGTCCGACGTGGCGGCCGTACGGTCCATGACCCAGGCCCTCACCGACCTGGACCACCAGTTCGGCAGCGGACATGTGCGCCCGGTCCTGGTGCACTACCTGAACAGCGTCGTCTCCGGACTGCTCGCCGGTTCGTACCGCGAGTCGACCGGACGCGAACTCTTCGCCTCCGTGGCCCGGTTGACCGAGCTCGCCGGATACATGGCCGTGGACACCGGCCAACCCGGCCTGGCCCAGCGGTACTACATCCAGTCACTGCGCCTCGCCCAGGCCGCCGGGGACCGCGGCTACGGCGGATATGTGCTGGCCGCGTCCATGAGCCATCTCGCCGCCCAGCTCGGAAACCCGCGCGAGATCGCCCAGTTGGCGCGCGCCGCGCAGGAGGGCGCACGCGGGCATGCGACCCCCCGGGTGGAGGCGATGTTCCACGCGGCCGAGGCGCGCGGGCACGCGCTGCTCGGGGACGGGCGCGCGGCGGGCGCCGCGACCGCGCGGGCGGTCTCCGCGATGGAGCAGTGCGACGACGACTCCGGGGACGACCCGGTGTGGATCCGGCACTTCGACGGGGCCTATCTGGCCGACGAGTTGGCGCACTGCCACCGGGATCTCGGCCAGCCCGAGCAGTCCGCGCGCTACGCCGAGCAGTCCCTGGCCGGACACCCCGAGTCCCGGGCGCGCCGGCGGGCGATCGGCTATGTGCTGCTCGCCACCGCCCAGGTGCAGCAGCGCGAGGTCGAACAGGCCTGCGCCACCGGCATGAAGGCGGTGGAACTGCTGGAGACGCTGCGCTCGAACCGGGGCGCGGAGTATCTGGAAGACCTCCAGCAGCGTCTCGAACCCTTCCGGGACGAGGCGGTCGTCCGGGAATTCGGGGCCCGGCTGGATCTTCAGCAGGCCGCGTGAACACCGGCCCCGCGCAGACGTGAACATGTGGCGAACACCACCCCGGCGCACACCGGGTGCCATATACAGCGTCGCGCGGGGCCGTTCCGTTACTGCCGTCACGGGCGGGCGGGCCGCGGACCGAGGTACGTGGCAAGGGGCTCCGGGGACCCGGTAGCGTGGCCCGACGATTCACAAGGTCCCCCATTGGTAGGAGTCCCGGTGACGCAGAGTGGACAGGGCGAGGAGCTCTCGGCGCAGCCCGCGCGCGAAGGCATCGTGCTGCCCTCCGACGGAGGAGAGCCCCTGCTACCGGGCATGAACGCCACGCCCGCCGGCGGGCAGGCCTGGGGCGGATCCTGGGGGCCCGAGCAGCAGACGCCCCCGCCCGGAGCGCAGGGCCAGGGCTGGCCCCCGGCGCCCGCCCAGCAGTGGGGCGACCACGGCGGCCAGGACGGCCGACCCGTGTCCGGCGCGGGCCCGCTGCCCCCGGAGGGCGCACCGGCCCCGTCGTACGGCGGACAGCAGCAGGCGTCGTACGGCGGTCACGGCGGTCAGCAGCCGGGCTACGGGGCGCAGGACCCGTACCAGCAGCAGGGCCAGCAGCAGCCCCAGCACCAGGCGCATCAGCCGCAGCACCAGCAGCCGCCGTACCCGGCCCCCGGCCACGCGGCCCCGCTGCCCCCGGCCGCGGACAACGCCACCCACTATCTGCCGCCGGCCTCCGCCGCCCCCGCCGACGAGGGCGCCACGCAGTACATACCGCCGGTGACCGCAGGGGCGCTGCCGCCCGAGTCGCCCGGTGAGCAGACCCGCTACCTCGGGGGCAACCAGCAGACCCCGCCCGCGTCGCCCGACGCCGAGGCCACCCAGTACATCCCGCCGTACCAGGCCCAGGCTCAGGCCCAGGGCCAGAACCCGGCGCAGGCCCAGGGCGGGGACCGCCAGCCGCCCGCCGAGTTCGACAACCTCTTCCGCGGCGCCCCGGCCACTGACGCCCCGGCAGGCTCCACCCAGCAGCTCCCGCGCGTCGACCAGCCGGACGCCTATCAGCCGGCCGCCTACCAGCCCTCGTACGACGGCCCCCCGTCGCCGTACACCCGCCATGACGACGGGCAGGACGAGCGGCCCCGGCGCCGCCCCTCGAAGGTGCCCCTGATCGCGGCCGTCGGCGTCGGCATCGTCGTGGTCGGTGTGGGCGCGGGCGCGCTGCTCAGCAAGGGCGGCGGCTCCTCGGACAGCACGGACGACAACAAGACGGTGGCCGCCACCTCCGCGGCCCCGCAGAGCTCCGCGCCCGCCGCCGACCCGGCGCGCGCCCAGGCGGTCGAGCTGGACAAGCTGCTCGCCGACAGCGGCAGCAGCCGTGCCACGGTGATCAAGTCGGTGGCCGACGTCAAGCAGTGCGCGAGCCTGGACGGCGCCGCCACCAATCTGCGCGGCGCGGCCGGCCAGCGCGGCCAGCTGGTCACCCGGCTCGGCAAGCTCAGCGTGGACAAGCTGCCGGACAACGCCGCCCTGACGGCCGCCCTGACCAAGGCGTGGCAGGCCTCGGCCGCGGCCGACAACCACTACGCGGCCTGGGCCGACCAGGTCAAGGGCGGCGGCAAGAAGACCTGCCACAAGGGCCATGCGAAGACCACCGACGAGGCGCAGGCCGGCAACCGCGAGAGCGGCACCGCGAGCCAGCAGAAGGTCAAGGCGGCGGCGCTGTGGAACGCCATCGCCGTGAAGTACGGACTGACCCAGCGCCAGCCCACCCAGCTCTGACCGCCCCGGCTCCGGGGAAGGCGGCCGTGGCCTCCGGGGAAGGCGGACGCGGGCTGGGCTCAGGGGAAGGCGGACGTGGGGCCTACTCCACGTCCGCGTTCTCCAGCGTGCCGGTCATGTCGGTGGTGCCGTCGATCCCGCCGACGCCCTTGCGGGCCGCGACCAGCTCGCCGTCCTGCACCACCTGGAGGGTGACGTCGGCGTTCACCATCCGCGGGAAGCCGACCGAGGCCAGCTTGCCCTCGTAGGGCCAGCGCAGGGTGGGCGTGAGGCCCCCGGTGGAGACCGCCAGGCCGCCGTCCAGCGTCTTGCGCACCGAGTCGGCGCTCACCTCGCCGTCGCCGATCTTCTCCAGCGCTGCCTTCAGCACGGTGTAGGCGATCCAGGTGGTCTGCACCCCGGCGTCCGCGGGGTCGATGCGGTTGTCGCCGAACGCCTCCTTGTTGATCACCTGCTTCATCTGCTTCCAGCGTGCGTCGTTCGCGGGCGGGTACCAGCCGGTGACGTACGCCCCCTCGTACGGCCCCGAGGAGCCGCCGGTCGCGTTGATCATCGTCTGGTCGACGCTGCCCAGCACCGTGCCGAGCCGTACCGCCGGGTGGTCCGCGCGCTCGCGCCTGAAGGAGTCCATGAAGGTGTCCGTGCGGTCGCCGAGCGCGGGCACCACACAGCCCTTCTTCAGCGTGTCGCCGGCCGCGTACCGCAGCGCCTTGTCGGACGGGCCGCCGTACTCCGTGAGGTCCTCCG
>NZ_MUNF01000785.1 GCF_002154555.1 Streptomyces murinus | reverse complement strand
CCCTGCTCCTGGACGGCGCGCCCATGACCCGGCAGCGCGCCGAGGCCCGCCTCGGCTATCCGCTGGACGCCACCCATACCGCGGCCGTCGTCTGGACCGACGCCCCCGAGGCGGAGCTGCGCCAACTCGACCGCGCCGCCGATCTGCTGGCCGCCGCGGCGGGTCCCGCGCATCTGCTCAGCGTCATGGCGAGCGACGCCACCCGCTGGGTGTGGCTCACCGGGCGGCCGGACACCGACCGGGTGCGGGCCGGGCTCGGCCGGCTGCCCGCCGTGCGGATCGCGCTCGGTTCACCGGCCCCGGGCGTCGACGGCTTCCGCCGCAGCCATCTGGACGCCCTCACCACCCAGCGGATGCTCGCCCGGCTGGCCTCCGCCCAGCGCCTCGCCTCGCACGACGAGGTCGAACTCGTCGCCCTGCTCTCCCAGGACCTGGAGCGCGCCGACCGCTTCGTCCAGCGCACCCTCGGCGATCTGGAGCACGCCCCGGACGACCTCATCGACGCGGTCCGCGCCTTCCTGGCCGAGCAGTGCAACGCCTCGCGGGCCGCCACCCGGCTGTTCACCCACCGCAACACCCTGCTGCGCCGCCTCGGCCGCGCCGACCGGCTGCTCCCCCGCCCGCTCGCCGAGCATCCGCTCGACGTCGCCGCGGCGCTGGAGATCCGGCACTGGCGCGGCGCCGGCGGACAGCGCGCGTGACTCCATGATCACATCGAGTATCTTTCTGGCGTGTCCATGCCTTCGGCGCCGCAGTCGGCGCATCTCGACCCCTGGGGCGCACCGCCCCTGCCCCCGCCGCGGAAGAGACCGGCCGCCCTTGTGGCGGCGGTCATCGGCGGGGCCCTGCTGCTGATCGTGGCGATCCTGGCGGCGGTCGTGCTGTCCGGGAAGGTCTTCGACCGGAGTTTTCCCCGGGCCGAGTCCACGCTGACCGTTCCGCACACGGTGCTCGACGGCCGGTACGAGCTGCGCCGGGACGACTCCGCGACCACCGGCCGGACCATGGCGCGGACCTGGCGGCTGAGCCTGGACGCCGAGGCCGCCCACGGCGTCGTCGCGTCGTACCGGCTGAAGGACGCCGACTACGACGATGTGGTCGTGACCGGCATGTACGGCCGGTTCAGGAACACCGCCTCGCTGCGCGCCCGTCTGCTCGCCGAACGCGGCTCCACGGCCAGCCCCGTGAAAGTGGTCACCCCGCCCAGGGACCTCACCCCGGCCTCCTCCCCCGTCAGGGTCAGCTGTGAGTACCTGAGCCGCAGTTGGACCGACGGACAGGCCCTCACCTACCCGGCCTGCGCCTGGGCCGACGGCAACACACTGGCCCGCGTCGCCTACATGACCACGTCGTACGTCGACCTGAAGGACGCCGCCGAGCAGACCCTGCGGGTCCGCTCCGACATGCTGCGGCCGATCCGCTGACCGACCCGGAGGACCGCCCGACTATGTCCGACACCCGCCCGCCCCTGCCACCCTTCGACCTCGACGGCGCCCTGGCCAAGGTCCAGGCCGCCGAGGACGCCTGGAACACCCGCGATCCGCACCGGGTCGCCCTCGCCTACACCGAGGACTCCGTCTGGCGCAACCGCGACGTCTTCCTCACCGGCCGCGCGGAGATCGTCGGCTTCCTGACCGCCAAGTGGGAGCGCGAACTGGACTACGCGCTGCGCAAGAGCCTGTGGAGCTTCGGCGGCAACCGCATCGCGGTCCGCTTCCAGTACGAGTGGCACGACGCCGGGGGCCGCTGGTTCCGCTCGTACGGCAACGAGTTGTGGGAGTTCGCCGGCAACGGCCTGATGTGCCGCCGCGAGGCATCCATCAACGACATGCCCATCGAGGAGGCGGAGCGCCGCCACTTCGGGCCGCGCCCGGCCGACGAGCGGGGCAAGGGACACGACTTCCCTCTTGCCTGACGCGACATCAACTTCTTTGTAGAGCAAAGAAGTTTATCTGTTCACGCCGTGAAAACCTTGTGCAGGGTGACATGTCCCCGTCATCATTACGGGGGAATCATCTACCCGTATAGACCCCCCGCGGACGCGGCACCCTCACCGCCGCCGCGGCCACCCTGGTCACCTTCTGCGCGGCCCAGCGCCTCGCCGCCGCGCCCTCCGCCTTCGCCGCCCCGGCCCCCGACCCGGCGGCGGCCCGTGCCGCGCACGCCCACTCGGCCACCGCGTCCGTCGTCGCCTCCGCCCAGGACCGGGCGCGGTGCCCGCGACCCGGCGCGCCGACGGTGCGCTGAAGTCCCGACTCGCCGCCGCCGACCGGCAGATCGCCCAGGCCAGGGGCCTGGACGCGAAGACCGGCCCGTGGCGCCGACGGCGACGAGGCCGTTGAACTTCTCATCCTGCTTGGACGCCAGGGAGAACGGGCCCACCTCCGGGTCCGCGCCACCTGACCCGGTCGCGGTAAGGGCTCAGTTCCCGCCGGGGAGGGAGCCCAGTCCGTGCGCACGGCTGCCCAGCACCCGCCGCGACACCTCGGCCTCCATCGCCCCGCTGAACACTTCACCGTCCTTCGCCGCGCGGGCGGCGGCTTCCGCGTCGGCCTTCAGCAGGTCCATGTGGATCGCGGCGGCCGCGGTGGTGCCGGCCGCTGCCGCGGCGGGAACCCCGGCCAGTACATCGCTGACGTTCCCCGCGGCCCACACGCCCTGCACTCCGGTGAACCCGGAGGCGTCCACCTGGAGCTGCTCCCCCAGGCCCATGGGGTGTTCCCGCATCGTCACGCCCAGCTCGCGCAGGAAACCCGCGCGCGCGAGGAACCGGGGGGCGACCACCAGTTGCTGGACCGGCACCACCTTTCCCGATGCCAGCCGCACGCCCGCCAGCTGGTCCTGGCTGTCGGCCTCGAGCCCGGTGGCCTCACCGTCGACCACGGCGACGCCGAGAGCAGCCAGCTGCTCCCACTGTTCATCGGTCAGTTCCGTTGCGGTGTGCAGGAACAGCGTGACGTCCTTGGACATCTGACGGAACAACAGTGCCTGGTGGAAGTTGCCGAGCACCCCGATGACCTTGTCCCGGACTTCCCAGCCGTGGCAGTACACGCAGTGCAGCACGTCGCGCCCCCACCGTTCGGCCAGCCCTGGCACGTCCGGCAGCACATCGACCAAACCAGTGGTCACCAGCACTCTGCGTGTCCGTAGGTGCTGCCCGTCCTCGGTGACAACCCGGAAGCCCGCGCCGTCCCGGGAGATCCGCGTGACCTGCCCCGAAACGACACGACCGCCGTACGAAGCGACCTCCTCGCGCCCTCGCCGCAGTAGCTCCAGAGGAGAGATGCCCTCGCGGCCGAGCACACCATGGGCGCCGGCAGCCGGAGCATTGCGGGGCTCACCCTTGTCGATCACCAGAACCGACCGGCGCACCCGGGCCAGAGTCAAAGCCCCGGAAAGGCCGGCGGTCCCACCCCCGACCACCACGACGTCCCAGGCCTGTTCACCATCTCGTATCAACTCGAACTCGCTCATGCCATCAGCGTGCGACGGCGCCACGGATGCCGCAAAGATTCATGCTGTCCTGGCAAAACGCGCTGGCTCTCGCCGCCGGGGATGGCTCGCCGGTCGGCCGACGGCCCCGGAGCACGCCGAGCAACTTGCCGGTCCAGCAAGAGGATTCGTCGCCTGCGGATACGCGTGTGCAAGCTGCGTCCAGATGGTTCCGGCCCCCAACTGAAAGCCGGTATCTCCAGGACTCGGTCGTGCTCCCGCATTCGTTGGGAATTCCTCCGGATCGAGCCGCATGCCGATAGTTGAAATACTTGAGGAAGCAGCAGATGGAAAATCGCCACGTCGTGATCATTCCGATCGAGATCGATGAGGAGAAGGAAGCCTCTTATCTCGCCGCATGGCAAGATGCTGCGGAGGTGATGGCGGCGCAGCCCGGTTTCATTCGGACGTACATGTTCCGCACGATCGTTCCGGGGAGCAAATTCTCTCTCGTCAACGTGGCGGAATGGGAGTCCACCCGTCACTGGGAAGAGGCAATGAATGTCTGCCCGATGATGGGACAGCAGATAGCCGTCGTCCATGCCTCGAACTACGAGGCGATCCGGACGGTCCTGCCCACGCAGAGCCTGAGTTCCGGCGACGGTCGCATGCCCGCTGACCTGTCTCCTGTTGAGGCGCGTCGCCGCGCCGAGAATGGGCAACTCACACTGGTCGATGTCCGTGAAGACGATGAATGGGCAGCGCGTCACCCGGCCGGCGCCGTCCACGCCGCGCTCAGCACATTGCCGGCGTCGCTGTCGGATCTGCCTGACGGCCCACTGGCCTTCGTCTGCCGCACAGGCAACCGCAGCGCGCAGGGCGGCATGCAGGCGATCCGCGCGGGCCGGTCTTCCGTCTACAGCGTGGCGGGCGGCCTTGAGGCGTGGGAAGCAGCGGGGCTGCCGGTCGTCCTTCCCGGGAGCGAAAGCGCCGAGAACAACGGCGATCGCGTCGCAGATGCGGTGCACGAGGACTGACGAAAGCAAAACCGGAAGACAACCGGCGCATACGTCCGCCGACATGAGGCCGGCCGGACACGCCGTCCGCCCTCAGTCTCCGGAAAATCCGCTACCGCCATTCAAGACGGTGACCGTTTGCGCAATGGCCCAGGAAATTAGAACCGAAAAGGAATTACCCGGGTACGCCAGCCCGGAGAGGAGTCACGCCATGTTTTTTGTCGACACCCTGGAGTTCGAGGGGCTGGGCAACCGTAGCTATCTGGCAGGGGGTCGGAGAGCTGCGGTCGTGGTCGATCCGCCGCGGGACGTCGATCAGGTGATCGCCCTCGCTGCGCGGCGAGGGGTGCGCATCGCCTACGTGGCGGAGACGCACTTGCACAACGACTACGTCACCGGCGGTCTGGAACTGGCCCGCCTCACCGGCGCCCGCTACCTCGTCCCGGTCGGGGCCCGCGTCTCCTTCCCTCGCACTCCTGTCGCGGACGGGGACGTGTCCGAGGTGGACGAGTACCTGGTGCTGCGCGCGATAGCCACCCCGGGCCACACCCCGCACCACACCTCGTACGTCCTGGAGGAGGAGGGAGACCCGGTGGCTGCTTTCACGGGCGGCTCTCTGCTGATCGGCTCCGTGGGACGACCGGACCTGGTGGACCCGCGGCTGACCGAACAACTGGCCCGTGCCCAGCACGCTTCCGTCCACCGGTTGGCGGCGACACTCGACGACGAGGTGCCGGTGCTGCCCACGCACGGTTTCGGCAGCTTCTGCTCCTCCTCCCAGGCCGAGGGCGATGCAAGCACGATCGGCCAGGAACGCGCCGGCAACGACGCATTCACCCTGGATGTCGACGACTTCGTGAAGCGGGTCCTGACCGGGCTGGAGAACGTGCCCGCCTACTACACGCACATGGGCCCGGCCAACGCCGCCGGACCCGGGCCCGTCGACCTGACCCCGCCCGAGCCCGCCAACGCCGCACAGATCGCCGAACGACTGGCGGCGGGTGAGTGGGTGGTGGACCTGCGCAGCCGGGTCGCCTTCGCCGACGGCCATGTGGCCGGATCGTTCAACTTCGAGGGCACAAGCAAGCTGGCCACCTATCTGGCCTGGCTGATCCCGTGGGGCAAGCCGGTCACCCTGCTCGGCGACACCCCGGCGCAGATTGCCGAGGCGCAGCGGGAGCTGACCCGGGTCGGTATCGACCGCCCGGCCGCCGCCGCCACCGGTGATCCAGCCGCCTGGGTCCGTCAGAGGGAACGGCTCGCCTTCTTCCCCCGCGCCGGCTTCGCCGACCTCGCCGCCGCACACAAGCGCGGCGAGGACTTGGTGGTACTGGATGTGCGCCGGGATTCCGAACGTGCGAACGGCTTCATCGAGGGCTCCGTGCACATTCCGCTCCATGAACTGCACGGCCGGGTCGGCGACGTGCCGGACGGCACGGTGTGGGTGCACTGCGCCGGCGGGATGCGCGCGGCGATCGCCGCGTCTCTCCTGGACGCGGCCGGACGACAGGTCGTCGCCATCGATGACAGCTTCGAGGCGGCCGCCGACGCGGGCCTGAGCCTCACCCGGTCATGAATCCCTTGCTCCACCTGCACAGAAGGCACGTGATGTTCCTCTACCGCCAGGCTCTTGGCTGCCTCGGCCCCGTACCGGCCCACCCCCGCATCACCGGTACCGCAATGCCGTCGGCCGGCGACAGCAGACACAGTGAGCGAATAGCGTGACCGCCCTGATCCTGGCCCTGATTGCAGGAGCCGTTGTCGGCCTGATGCTCGGCGCCCTCGGCGGCGGCGGCAGCGTCCTGGCGGTGCCCGCCCTGATCTACCTGCTCGGCTTCACCCCCGCCTCAGCCACCACCGCCAGCCTGATCATCGTCACCGCCACATCTCTGACCGCCCTGTACGCGCACGCCCGGGCCGGGCGGGTGCGGTGGAAGGCCGGAGCGGCATTCGCAGCCGCCGGGATTCTTCCGGCGGCCGTCGCTGGGGCAGCCTCCGCCCACCTGCCTCAAGCCGTCCTCACCCTCGCCTTCGCCGCCATAGTCGCCCTCTCCGCCCTCAAAATGCTCCGGCCCGCTGACACCGCCCGCCCCAAAGACGGCGGTGTACGGCCGGGCAAGGCAGCCGGGGCCGGTGCCGCACTCGGCACGCTGACCGGACTGCTCGGTGTGGGCGGCGGCTTTCTCGCCGTCCCCGCCCTGGTCACCGTCCTGGCATTCGAGATGGAGGCCGCGGTCGGCACCAGTCTGCTGGTCATCACGGCCAACTCACTGGCCTCCCTGGCCACTCGCTCCGGCACCGCTGCCTCGGTCGACTGGGCGCTGATCGGCCCGTTCATCGGAACCGCGATCCTGGGCGCCTGGGACGGCAAGCGCATAGCCGCGAAGGTCTCCGCGTCCCACTTGCAGCGCATCTTCGCCGTGGTCCTGCTGGCCGTGGCCGCCTTCATGCTCGCCGACGCCGTGACGTGACAGCAGCCCAGATCGGCGACAACTTTTCCAGGCGGGCCCGCATCCGCCCGGTGTCCCCGGCCGCCAACGCGCCCTCCTCTCCAGTTGGCCTCCTGCCTGACGAACTTCTCGGCACCGGATCTCGCCGCCCGAGGCCGTTCGGACCGGCGGTAGTCGGAGTACGACCGAGATGCGGGTCATAGGGGGCAATGCGTTGATCTTGAAGCCCTGGGAGCCCTTCTGCCTGGGCTCGTGAGGCTATTGGGGCCCTACGATCCGGGGGCGCGCGGGAAGTTCCCAGCAGGCCCCTCCGCCACAACTCCCCGCCCCCGACGCCTAGCCCGGGGGCCGTCACCTCACGGCCGCCGATCCCCCACGGATGGCTGGTTTTCGGCACGGGCAGCGGTATTTCACCAAAAACCGCGCTGACCGTACCTCCCGCTCGGCAGGATGGGGGCATGGACCTTGGGAATGTCAGTCCGGACGGGGTTCGGCCGGTGGTCGTGCGCATTCCGGTGGAGCCGGTCGAGGCCGCCATGGAGGCCGACGCCCTCGACGCCGTGCACAGCGCCGGTGAAGTGGCCGTGCGCGGCCCCCTGTTCGGGGTGGTCGCGCAGACCGCCGAGGACGGGCAGCGCTGGCGGGCGGTGACCTCGATCACGGCTCCCTTCCCGCAGATCTCCCGCGACACCCTGTACTCCCGGCTGTGGTTCCGCGCGAAGGACGAGGCCAAGGACAGGGCGGAGCGCCGGGCCCTGCTCGCGGCGGTCGCCCGGCTGGAGACCGAGCCCGTCGACGAACTCACCGTGCTGGACACGCGCTACCGGATCGTGCGCGCCG
>NZ_MUNF01000784.1 GCF_002154555.1 Streptomyces murinus | reverse complement strand
TGCGGGACGTCGATCCGCGCCATCACGCCGACGAGGCGCGGATCGACGTCCCGCACCGCCCGGCACCGGTCCCCACGAGGGGAGGGACCGGTGCCGGCGGGCAGGGGACTTTTCCGTCGCGGCACACCTGGATATCTGACGGGTCGTCAGTTACGGTCGCGGGCACCGGCTCTTCCCGAAGGGGTGTGTGCCATGCCCGAGCCTTCCCCGTGCCCGCCTCCGTCCGGCGCCCCGCGCTGGGTCGCGATGGTCCACGAAGCCGCCCGGGACTCCTGGGTCCCGGCCGCGCAGTCCCCGTACCGGACGCCCGTGCTGTACGCCGTCGGCGAGATGACCCGGACCGTGCGGGCCCGCGGCGCCGAGCTGACGCTCGCGCTGTGGGGGCCCGAGGGCGGCGGCTGGCGGCTGTACGGCACCCCGGAGGAGAAGGCCGCCGCCGAGCGGCCGGTCGTAGGGGATGAACAGGGCGACTTGGCTGAGCCGGGCGAATCGGCTGAGCCGCGTGAACCGTCTGAAACATCCGAACCGGCTGAAACGGGCGGACCGGACAAGCTGGTCGAGCGTATGACGAACCGTCGCCACCAGGTGCTCACCGCCGCCCTGAGCAGGGCGGGGCTGTACGACCTCGCTCCTGAGGACGGCGCGGCCGTGCGGGCGCTGGCCGGCCGGCTGGACGAGCCCACGGTCCGCCGGGTCGCCCACTGGCTCGCGGCCGCGGCCGGTGCGTCAGCCGCCGGTTGAGCGCCCGCCCGGCCGGGCAGTGACGTCCTGGAACTCGAAGTGCCCAGGGAGGGCTGGAGGACGTATGAAGGTCACCGTCGACCGCGCCGCGTGTTACGGCTCCGCGGAGTGCGCGTTCCGGGCCCCGGCCGTGTTCGCCTTCGAGGACGGCTACGGCGTGGTGCTGCCCGGCAAGGAGGACGCCGCCGAGGAACCGGGGGTCCGGGAGGCGGCCGAACGGTGCCCCTCGCAGGCGATCGTGCTCGGGGAGTAGGGGTGCGTCCGCGGGCGTACGGCGTTCACGGCGCCGGATAGGTCCAGCCGAGGTCGGCCAGTGCGCGTGCCCTGGCCTCCGCGACCGCCGCGCGGGCCGTGCGCTCGGCGGGGTCGGTGTGCGACGACTGGCCGGTGACCTGGCCCTCCCACTTGCGGTAGAGCAGCCCGGCCTCGGCCGAGAACCAGCCGCGGCTCACCGCGTCCAGCGCCAGCAGCAGCCCCGTGTCCTCGGAGGCGGGCAGCGCCATCCAGCCGCCGAGCGCGGACAGCAGCTCCCGGCGCACACACAGGGTCGCCGGATGGACCGGGGGCCGGAAGTCGTTCGCCCGCCAGTGCCGCAGCACGGCGCCGCGTTCCAGCGGACCCTCGTCCGGGTCGCCGGGGAAACCGGCCGTGGAGCCGTCGGGCAGCAGGTCCAGGACCCGGCAGGTCGTCCAGCCGAGGTCGGGACGCGCCTGGAGCACGGCGAGATCGCGGGCGAGCGCGCCCGGGGTGAGCCGGTCGTCGGCGTCCAGGACCTTCACATACGCGCCCCGCGCGTGCGCCAGCGCGATCGTGCGGGCGACCCCCGGACCACCGGGTCTGCCCTGGTGGAAGACGACGCGCGGATCCTCGGGGACGTAGGGACGGACCTCGTTTGTCGTGCCGTCCTCCTGGATCACCCACTCCCAGCGCGCGCCGCCGGGCAGCTCCTGCTCGCACAGGGACGCCCAGGCCTGCGGCAGGAACCGGGCCGAGGGGGCGTGCACGGCGGTGATGACGGTGACAACGGTGGTGTGCCGGGTCACGGCAGCACTCACCACCTCTCAAAGACCTCTCCGGGATGTCGTGGCCATCGTCTCAGGCCCCGCCCGGGGTGGTTCGGGCCCCTGGAGGAACGCGCGCGTGACCCCCGGCCGTGGCCGGGGGTCCTTCCGTGTCGACCGTGCGTACGCAAGTCGCCGAGTTGTCGAGACGTCGCGGTACCGAGGGGGAGAGGAGGGTCGGTTCAGCAGTCGAGCGATGCGGAGGGCTCTCTGGCCTCTGTCTCCCGCGTCCGTTCCGTCTCTTGCGCCTCGCGGGCCTTCTGTGTCTCGTGGCCGTCCGATGTCAGCTCGCTGTCGTCGAGGGCTCGGTGCCGGCAGCTGGGGGATTTCCCGTGGGCCTCGGCCCTGATCCGCTGTTTCATCGTGGGGGGCAGGGCCTTGGTGGAGGACCAGGTCCAATGGCGTGGTGCCGGGATCGCCGGGACCGTGCGTTGCGCGGTCTCGGTGCGGGGGCTCTCGGTGCGCGGCGCGGCGGCCGCGGGGGCGGCGGCGGCGCTCACGAGTCCGAGCGTCGTGCACAGCGCGAGAAAGGCGGTGACGATGGCAGTCCACAGCTTCATGACCTTGTTCCGGTCCATGGCCCCTCACTTTCGGGTTGGGCGATTTGCGTACTTTCCTCATGATGTGTATGTGGACCGCGAAGTGGTGGACCGACGCCCGTGGCGCGGCGATGTTCAGATGAACACCACTCGGATGGCCGTAAGAAGGTCGGAAAACCCCTAAATCCCGGTCAGCATGCGCGAAGGGGGAGCAAAGTGACCGTCCGTGGAGGTGTGATCACCCTCCGATCAGAACGGCTCCCGACCTGGGCTATTGCGCTGGCAGGGACCGGAGTTGGGGCCGGACGTAGGTCACCGATCGATATCGGCCGGTGTGTATAGTCGGGCGCCAGAGGTCCCCTACGTCAAGGAAAGACGAGGTCGCGCGGTGAAGAAGCTGCTCCTGGTCGCACTGGCCGCCATCGGCGGGCTCCTCGTGTACCGCCAGATTCAGGCGGATCGCGCCGAGCAGGACCTGTGGACGGAGGCGACTGACTCCGTGCCCACGGGTTCGTGAGTCCGATTCCAGAATTTCAGCAGGCCCCGGTCGCACCAAGCGGCCGGGGCCTTTGCTGTGGGTTGCGGGGTCCCGCGGGGTGCGGTACGCGTGGCCGCGCCGGGCGTCGGGGGCGGGGTCTTTCGGACGGTCCCGCGCAATGCCCTGATGGCGCAGCGGCCGCCGGGGCAGGATGGGCCGCGGGAACGTGACGTCATAGGGGGTGCACGTGCGGCGGCGCAGGCGCGGGGCGTGGGAACACGGACGTAGAGCACGGATACGGGGCAGCGGGCGCCCGGCCGCCGCGCTTCTGGCACTGGGGCTGTGCGGTACGGGACTGCTCCCGGCCGCCGCCGCGTCGGCCGCCACCGGCCCCGGGGCCTACGCCTTCGCCCCCGGCGCCCGCACCGTCGAGGGCACGGCCTCCTCCGCCGGCGCCCCCCGCCTGGACCCCGGCCGTGTCTACCGCGGCTCGCTGCCCGCGCACGGCCGGCTCACCTACCGCCTCGACCTCGCCGACGCCACGGCCACCGCCTACGTCCCGGTCACCGCCGTACCGCCCGCGCACACCGATGTCACCTCCACCGACGGCATCCGGGTCACCGTCCGGGACGCGCACGGCACGGCCTGCTCCTTCGCCACCGCCCGCTTCGGCGCCGGGCTCAGCCCGCGTCCGGTCACCGCCCTCGGCAAGCGCGAGGCGGGCCGGGCGCTGTGCCGGGCCGCGGGGACGTACTCCGTACTGGTCGAACGCCTCGACACCGGGGGCACGGCCGCGCCTTGGGACCTGGAGCTGGCACCCGTCATGGAACCCCGGCTCACCTCCCCCGGCCCCACCGGTGCCCCTCAGGCCTGGGACTCCGCCTCGCCCGAGCCGGTCACCGGCGAGGCCCGCGAGCGCGCCGGCGGGGCGGGGTTCACGGCGGCCCGGACGCTGGGCCCCGGAGTCTGGCGGACCACCCTCGTGCCCGGCCGCACCGTGTTCTACAAGGTGCCGCTCGACTGGGGCCGCCGGCTCCAGGCCTCCGCCGAACTGGGCGGCGCGGCGGGGCACGGGTACGTCGGCGGCGCCCTCGACCTCTCCCTGTACGACCCCGTCCGGGGCCTCGCCGACGATGTCTCCCTCGGCTACACCGGTGTCCGCAAGCCGGTCGCCCTCGCACCGCTGCCGCCCGTCGAGTACGCCAACCGCTACGCCGCCCCCGCCGCCGTCAGCGCCCTGCGCTTCGCCGGGGACTACTACCTGGTGCTGCACCTCAGCGACCGGCTGACCGAGACGTTCGGGCAGGGGCCGTACGAGGTGACCCTGCGGGTCCGGGTGGACGGCCGGGCGCACGCCGGGCCGGGGTACGCCGGGCGTCCGGAGCCGGACGGCGTCTTCACGCCGACGGCCCAGGACGAGGCGGCGCCGCCGATCGGGGACGGCGGCGGTGCCGGGGGCCTCGCGGGCGGCGGCTCACCGGCGATGAAGGCCGTCGCGGCCGGCGGGATCGGGCTGGGGACCGCGCTGCTGCTGGTGCTCGGCGGCTGGACGCTGGCGGCCCGGCGGGCTCAGACGCGGGTCAGCGCCCAGAAACCCACGGCGTAGCAGGCCAGCGCCAGCAGCAGGATCGGCACGACGGCCTTGGCCGGAGGGCCGGGACGGCGCCGGGCGCGGCGGCCGTGCCCGGCGCCGTCCCGGCC
>NZ_MUNF01000783.1 GCF_002154555.1 Streptomyces murinus | reverse complement strand
GTTCCGCGCCCGCTTCCGCCGCGAGGTGGAGGCCGCGCGCCGGGTCGGCGGCGCCTGGACCGCGCCGGTGCTCGACGCGGACCCGGACGCGCCGGTGCCCTGGGTCGCCACGGCCTATGCGGCGGGCCCCTCCCTCGCCGCGGCCGTCTCCGACGCGGGCCCGCTGCCCGAGCACACGGTACGAGCCCTCGCCGCGGGCCTCGCGGAGGCGCTGGCCGCGGTGCACGCTCTGGGTCGAGCAGCTGCACCGCGCTCCTGCTGACCTGTTCGACCAGGGGTCCCGGCAGCCAGCCCCCGGACACCAGGCGGGCCGCGCCCTCGGGGGCCAGGCGGTGGCCGACCTCCGCCGGGGCGGGGCGGGCCGACGGGTCCTTCGCGAGGCAGGCCGCGGCGACGGACCGCAACTCACCGCTCAGCGGTCCCAGTTCGGGTTCCTCGTGCACCACCTTGTACAGCAGCGCCGCCGAGGAGTCGCCCGGGAAGGGGGCCTGTCCGGTGGCCGCGTACGTCAGCACCGCGCCGAGCGAGAAGACGTCCGCCGCCCCCAGGACACCGGCGCCGAGGATCTGTTCGGGGGCCATGTAGCCGGGCGAGCCGACCGAGGCGCCGGTGGCCGTGAGGGACGCCGTGCCGTCGGTGGCCCGCGCGATGCCGAAGTCGATCAGCAGCGGGCCGTCCAGGGTCAGCAGCACGTTGGACGGCTTGACGTCCCGGTGCACAAGACCCAGAGCGTGCACCGCGGCCAGCGCCTCCGCGAGGCCCGCGGCGAGGGCTCGTACCGTGTGCTCGGGCAGCGGGCCCGCGTCGGAGACGGCCGCGGCGAGGGAGGGGCCCGCCGCATAGGCCGTGGCGACCCAGGGCACCGGCGCGTCCGGGTCCGCGTCGAGCACCGGCGCGGTCCAGGCGCCGCCGACCCGGCGCGCGGCCTCCACCTCGCGGCGGAAGCGGGCGCGGAACTCCTCGTCCAGCGCGAACTGCGGATGCACGATCTTGACGGCGACCGTGCGGCCCCCGGCGCTGCGCCCGAGGTAGACCCGGCCCATCCCGCCGGCCCCGAGCCGTCCCAGCAGCCGGTACGGCCCGATGGCCGCCGGTTCGTCCCCAGCGAGCGGCTGCACGGTCTCACCTCTCCCCCGTAGACCCGACCGCAGCCTAGTGATTACGGGCGGAGCAGTTCCACCTTCACATCGGCCGGGAAGCCGGTCGTGGGGCCGACCCGGCGGGCGAACTCGGCGACCGCGGCCAGCTGGGCGTCACCGAAGCTGAAGTCCAGGGTGGTGAAGTACTTGGCGAGCGTCTCCGCGTCGAACGCCTCCCAGTGGGCGGCCTGTTCGGCGACCTTGTCGACCTCCTCCAGGGAGATCTTCTTGGACTCCAGGAACGCCTGGTGCACCTGGTGGGTGATGAGCGGCTCGCGCTCCAGGTAGTCCCGCCGGGCCGCCCACACCGCGAAGACGAACGGCAGTCCCGTCCACTCCTTCCACAGCGTGCCCAGGTCGTGCACGTCGAGGCCGTAGCGCGGGCCGTCGTGCAGGTTGGCGCGCAGGGCCGCGTCGCCGATCAGTACGGCGGCGTCGGCCTCCCGCATCATCAGGCCGAGGTCGGGCGGGCAGGTGTAGTACTCGGGCTGGACGCCGTACCGCTCGCCGAGCAGCAGCTGGGCGAGGCGGACGGAGGTGCGGGAGGTGGAGCCGAGGGCGACCTTCGCGCCGTCCAGCTGCTCCAGCGGGACCTGCGAGACGATCACACAGGACATCACGGGGCCGTCGCAGCCCACGGCGATGTCCGGGAAGGCGACCAGGTCGTCCGAGTTCTTCAGGTACTCGACCAGGGTGACCGGGGCGACGTCGAGCTCCCCCTGGATCAACCGCTCGCTGAGCTTCTCCGGCGTGTCCTTGGTCAGCTGGAAGTCGAGGAGCGTGCCGGTTCTCGCGAGCCCCCAGTACAGGGGCAGGCAGTTCAGGAACTGGATGTGGCCGACGCGCGGCCGGGTGCGAGAAATGTCCACATCGCGGGACTCTAGCCCTCGGCTGGTACGGTGCTCGGACCGGCCCCGCCGTCAAACGGGTTACCGGCTTTCAAACATCCGAGTGAAGTGATCTTGCCCTCTATTGCTTTCGGCTGCCTGCATGCTAGGCTCGCCGCAAGTTGCAGTTTGGTTTCCCTTGCAGTACAGAGCCTGCGGAGCATGTGACCGCGGGCTCTCGTCGTTTTCAGACGAATGCAGTGGTGCAGCACGTTTTCGCACCGGCAGGTTCTGGAGCAGGGCAACCCTTTTGGGCCCAAGGAGGGCTTATGGCTACCGGAACCGTTAAGTGGTTCAACGCCGAAAAGGGCTTTGGCTTCATCGCCCAGGAGGGCGGCGGCCCCGACGTCTTCGTTCACTACTCCGCGATCAACGCCAGCGGCTTCCGCTCCCTCGAGGAGAACCAGCAGGTGTCCTTCGATGTGACGCAGGGCCCGAAGGGTCCGCAGGCGGAGAACGTCACCCCCGTCTGATCACTGCCTGATCGCAGAACCTGAGAGCAGTACCCAAGGAGCCCCGCGCCGTCTTCGGCGACGGGGCTCCTGCCTTTTCCGCGGACGGTCCGCGGCGGGCGGAGCGAACGGTCCGTATACGGAACTATTTCTTCCGCGGTTCGCGATTCGTTCACGAACTACTACGTTTCGGGGCATGACCAAAACTCAGGGCTCCCCGGACTTCCTGACCGCCACCCGCGACTTCTACGACACCGTCGCCGAGGACTACGCGGAGCACTTCGCGAATCCCCTCGCCGACAAGCCGCTGGAGCGCGCCCTGCTCGCCGCGTTCGCGGAGCAGGTGGGACCCGGAGCGGCCGTCGCGGACCTCGGCTGCGGTCCCGGCGCGGTCACCGGGCATCTCGCCGCCCTGGGCGTGGACGCCTTCGGTCTGGACCTCTCCGCCGCCATGCTGGCCGTGGCCCGCCGCGAGCATCCCGGGCTGCGGTTCGAGCAGGGCTCCATGCTGGACCTTCCGCTGCCCGACGGCGGTCTCGCCGGCGCTGTCTCCTGGTACTCCACCATCCACACCCCCGACGAGCGGCTCCCGGAGCTGTTCGCCGAGCTGTACCGCGTCCTGGCACCCGGCGGGCGGCTGCTGCTGGCGTTCCAGACCGGCACGGAGCCCCGCAGGCTGGAGAACCCCTGGGGGCACCCGGTCACGCTGGACTTCCGGCGGCGGCGCCCCGAGGACATGGTCCGGCTGCTGACGAGCGCGGGGTTCACCCTCGCTTTCCGTACCGTGCGCGAGCCCGACGACACGCTCGGCAAGGGTGTCGCACCGGTCGCACAGGCTTTCCTGGGCGTCGTCAAACCCCTCTGACACCCGCCCGACACCCGTTCTGACCTGCGCAGCCGAGTAAGGGTCCCGACGGCCTCCCCGGCCCCGGTAACCGGCGGGGACGGCACAGGGACCGCTTCCCCCAAATATCGGTCGTGGCGCCGGGAGAGCCCGGCGACCGGAACCCGGTCCGTCTCTCACAAGGGGTTGCACATGCGTTCCATCGCACTGCGTACGAAGACGGCTCTGGCGGCCCTGGCGGGCGTGGGCGTCCTCGCCCTGGGCGCCGCCGCCGCGCTGCCCGGCACCGGGCTGCACCAGGCCGTGGTGCAGGGCGGCAACCACTCCGTCCAGGCCTCCGACGACCACGGTCCGGGCTTCGTCCGCTCCTGATCCCACGGAACAGCGCACGGCCGCCGCGGCACACCCCCACACTTCCCCCTC
>NZ_MUNF01000782.1 GCF_002154555.1 Streptomyces murinus | reverse complement strand
GGCGCCGGCCCCGGGATCGTCGCGGGTCAGCCGGATCAAGGTCGCCCAGGTGACCCGGGTGCCCGCCGCCGAGGCACCGCCCGCGCCCGGCGTGTGCCCGCCCTCCGGCGTCCGTCTCACCAACGACGACGGCGACGCCGCGATGGGGCTGCGCGTGGTCGGCCTGCGCCTGGAGAACTGTGGCAAGCGGGACTACGCCCTCGACGGCTATCCGCAACTGGAACTGCTGGACGACGACCTCGCGCCCGTCCACGGCGTCCGGATCTTCCACGGGAGCAGCGGCATCAGCACCGGCAGCGGGTTCGACGACCCGGCCCGCCCGCTGGTCCTGAAGCCGGGCCAGAGCGCGGTCTCGGGTCTCATGTGGCGCAACCTCACGGAGTTCGGTACGGCGGTCAATGTTCCGTATGTCAGGGTGCGGGCGAAGGAGGGTGCCGCGCCGGTGACGGTCACGCCCCATCTCGACCTCGGTACGACGGGCAAGCTGGCGGTCCGGGCCTGGGCGCGCGAGGCGTCGTAGAACCCAGTGTGGCGTAGGACCCGGCGCGTCGTAGGACCCGGTGCGGCGTANNGCGGCGCTCTGGGCCCCGCCAGGTGTCGTAGGCGTAGCCCTCGCGCACCCAATACTCGAATCCGCCGAGCATCTCCTTGACCTGGTAGCCGAGTTCGGCGAGGGCGAGGGCGGCACGCGTGGCGCCGTTGCAACCGGGGCCCCAGCAGTAGGTGACGACGGGGACGGACCTGTCGAGCAGGGCGGGGGCCTGTTCGGGGATGAGCGCGGTGGGGAGGTGGACGGCGCCGGGGATGTGCCCCTGGTCCCAGGAGTGGGTGGAGCGGGAGTCGACGAGCACGAATCCGGGGCCGCCG
>NZ_MUNF01000781.1 GCF_002154555.1 Streptomyces murinus | reverse complement strand
CCGGCACATAGGCGACGCCCTCGAAGCCCAGGTTGGCGTCGTCCTTGCTGCCGGTGTCGAGCTGCGGGAACTGGGAGGTCATGTCCCACTGGTGGATCGGCGTGAGCGTCGAGCCGCCGGCCGCCGGGTCGAACTCCATGATCGTGTCCTTGGGGACCGTGTTCTTGGTGTTGTCGCGCTCGGAGGTCACATAGAGGTGCCCGTTGGCGCCGACCGTCAGACCCTCGGAGTCCGGCTCGCCGGAACCGCCCAGGAAACGGATCTGCTTGCCCGTCGCGCTCCACGACGCGTCCGGGATCCACTTGCCGTTGCTCTTGACCAGCTTGAACAGCCAGTTCTTGTTCTTGGCGGCCCACAGCACCGACGGGTTCGCCGGGTCGAACGCCAGCCCGCTCACATCACGCCCCTCGGGGCCGGTGGACGTGGTGAACGCGCAGACGTTGTCGGCGATCGTGACATCGAGGCCGCCCGGCCACGCCGAGGTGCCGGCCGGGGTGGAAGCCGTACCCGTGGGCGCCTCGGGGGTGCAGCCACTGGTCAGCGAGCCGCCGCCGCCCAGCAGTTG
>NZ_MUNF01000780.1 GCF_002154555.1 Streptomyces murinus | reverse complement strand
GACCTCCCCCACCACCAGCCCCCGGCGCACGAGTTCGGCGTACACGCGCCCCGCGGTGGAGGGCGCCAGGCCGTGCCGGCGGGCGAACGCCCTTTGCGGGGGCAGTTGTTGCCCCGCCCGCAGTCGTCCGCTCGCGATGTCGGCGGCTATTCGGTCGGCGATACGCCGGTAGTCGTTCACAGCTCCCCCTGATGCCTTGCGCTCTCGGCGCGGTCATGGATTGCACCGAGGGCAAAGATCTTATTGCACCGAGGAGTTGAGCCACTTAGGGTCACCCACATGCCCCCTTACCTGTCCTACACCGACAAAGGCCCCCAAACTTCTCACCGGGCTCCTCTCCTCCTTCTCCACGGCCACCCCTTCGACCGCACGATGTGGGACCCGCAGGTGGCGCGGTTCTCCGCCGAGCGCCGGGTGATCGCCCCGGATCTGCGCGGCTACGGCGCCTCCCCGGTGACCCCGGGTACCGTCCCGTTCGCCCGCCATGCCGACGATCTGGCCGAACTCCTGGACTTCCTGGGCGTGGACGCGTGCGTGCTCGCCGGGCTCTCGATGGGCGGCCAGCTCGCGATGGAGTGCTGGGAGCGCTTCGGCGACCGGATCCGGGGCCTGGTCCTCGCGGACACCTTCGCCACCCCGGAGACGCCCGAGGGGAAGCGGGACCGGCGGGCGATGGCGGACCGGCTGCTCGCCGAGGGCATGCGGGGGTACGCCGACGAGGTGCTGGAACGGATGGTCGCGCCGTACGCCGACGCCCGGGTGAAGGCCCATGTCCACGGCATGATGACGGCCACGCCGCCGCAGGGTGCCGCGGCGTCGCTGCGCGGCCGAGCCGAACGCCCGGACTACCGGCCCGTGTTGACCCGCGTATCGGTCCCCGCGCTGATCGTGGTCGGCGCCGACGACACCTACACGCCCGTCTCGGACGCCGAGTCCCTGGGCGCCGCGGTGCCGGACTCCGTCGTCGAGGTCATCGAGGGCGCGGCGCATCTGCCGAATCTGGAACGTCCCGAGGAGTTCAACCGCGCGCTGCACGCCTTCCTGCTGCGGGTGGACGGCACCGCGTAGGCACGGACGCGGACCGGGCACCGCATCCAGGGCCGCTAACCTTACGTGTCCGTCCTGGCCAGCGATTGACGGTGTCACCTCAGCGAAGGGTTGCACACATGGGCATTCTCACTCTCCTGCGTAACGCATTCGGCCGCTCACGCAAGCCCCGAGCCGCCGAGGCGGAGGGTGCGACGTCCCAACCGGAACCGACCACCCCGAAGGCGACCCCGCCGATCCCGGAACCCCGCGAGTCCCCGTCCCTCGAACAGGACACGGACACCCCGCCCACCGAGGAACACGACCTGGTGGCGGCCGCGTTCAACAAGGTCCGGGTACCGAGGCAGCCGGGAGAGCCCGGGGCCGAGGATGCGACCGAGACCGGGGTTGAGGGTGCGGCCGAGGAGGCGACCGACACCGGGGCCGAGGCCGGCGTTACAACTGAGGCCGAGGTCGAGGCTGACGGGGTGGCCAAGGCTGGGATTGCGGCTGACGCCGAGACCGAGGCTGACGGGGTGGCCGAGGCTGGGATTGCGGCTGACGCCGAGACCGAGGCTGACGGGGTGGCCGAGGCTGGGATTGCGGCTGACGCCGAGACCGAGGCTGACGGGGTGGCCAAGGCTGGGGTTGAGCGTGCGGCCGAGGACACCGGGGCGAAGGTAGGGGCCGAGCCCGAGGCGACGGTGGAGGCCGAGCCGGAGGCCAAGGCTGAGCCTGCCGTGGAAGCCGAGGCCGAGCCTGAGACGACGGTTTCGGCCGAGGCCGAGTCGGAAGCCGACGCCGAGAAGCAGACCGAGCCCACCGCGACGGCCGACGCCGAAGCCGAGACGGCCGTCGAGCCGCAGGCGGACGCCGAGGACGAGCCGGAGTCCGAGGTCGCGGCAGAGGCCGGCACCCCGGCTGAGGAGCAGGCCGAGCCCGACACCACGGTTGAGGCCACCGCCGAGCCGGACATCGAGCCGCAGACAGCCGCCGAGGCCGAAGCCGAGCCGACCGCCGCACGTGAGGCCGAGGCCGAGGTTGCGATAGCTGCTGAGGAGCAGCCCGAGGCCACCGTCGAGCCGCAGGCCGAGCCCGAGCCGACGGCCGAGCCCGAGGCGACGCTGGAGGCCGAAGCCGAGGCAGACGTCGAGCCGCGGGCGGAAGCTGAGGCAGCCGCCGAGGCCACCGTCGAGCCGACGGCCGCGACCGAGACGGACATCGAACCGCAGGCCACACCGGAGGCGGACGCTGAGGCAGCGGCAACCGACGCTGCCGTCAACGCGCCGGTCCAGACCGAGGAAAAGGCGGAAGCCGAGCCGACCGCCACGCCCGAGGCCGAGGTTCCGGTAGAAGCTGAGGAGCAGCCCGAGGCCACCGTCGAGCCGAAGGCCGAGCCCGAGGCAGCCGTCGAACCGGAGCCGGAAGCCGAGGCGGCCGCCGAGGACGACCTCGACGCGCCGGCCGAGCCCGGGGCGGACATCGAGGCGGGCCTCCAGCCGGAGGCTGTGGCCGAGGCGCAGCCCGAGACTGCGGAGCAGACGGAAGCGACCCCCGAGCCCACTTCCGAGGTGGAGCCGGCGGCGGAGGCCGAAGCGGCTCCGGAGCCGGTCGCCGACGAGACGCACGAGGCCGCCGTCGCACTCACCACACCCACGGACGAGGAGCCCTCCACCCCGTCGGCACCCGCCGCGGACGCGTCCGCGG
>NZ_MUNF01000779.1 GCF_002154555.1 Streptomyces murinus | reverse complement strand
CCACCGTCAAGCGGGTCGTCCGCGAGCTCCAGTCGCTGCTGCGCTCGGTAGCCGCCGCGAGCGACATCATCGAGGCCGCGGACGCGCTCGCCCCGACCCAGCCCGAACTCGCCGAGTTCCTGCGGGTCTACGGTGCCGGCCGCACCTCCGACGCGGTCGCGCACTACCAGTCGCACCAGAACTGAGCGCCCGCCCGGCGCAGGGGGAAGCCGGGAGGGGCGGGGGCCCGAGGGGGAGGAGCTGCGGCAGTCATGGGTGAGATGTTCAACGGCCGGTACGAGCTGGCCGACCCGATCGGGCGCGGCGGCGCGGGCGATGTCTGGCGCGTCTGGGACCACCGGCGGGGGCGCTATGTGGCCGCCAAGGTGCTCCAGCAGCGCGACGCCCACTCCCTCCTGCGCTTCGTGCGCGAACAGGCCCTGCGCATCGATCATCCCCATGTGCTCGCCCCGGCCAGCTGGGCCGCCGACGACGACCAGGTGCTGTTCACCATGGACCTGGTCGCGGGCGGCTCCCTCGTCCGCCTGGTCAACGACTACGGCCCCCTGCCGCCGGCGTTCGTCTGCGTCCTGCTCGACCAGCTGCTGTCCGGGCTCGCCGCGGTGCACGCGGAGGGGGTCGTGCACCGGGACATCAAGCCCGCCAACATCCTTCTGGAGGCGACCGGTACGGGCAGGCCCCGGCTGCGGCTCGGGGACTTCGGCATCGCCATGCGGTTCGGGGAGCCGCGCCTGACCGAGACCAACCTCGTGGTGGGCACGCCCGGTTATCTCGCCCCGGAACAACTGGCGGGCGCCGACCCGGACTTCACCGCCGATCTGTTCGCGGTGGGCCTCGTCGCCGTATATCTGCTCGAAGGCGCCAAACCCGACGCCAAGGAACTCGTGCGGTACTTCACCGAGCACGGCACCCCGGGCGCGCCCAAGGGCATTCCCGGGCCGCTGTGGGAGGTCGTCGCCACCCTGCTGCAACCCGATCCACAGGCGCGGTACCGCTCCGCCACGGGGGCCCGCAAGTCGCTCGCTCCGGTCATCGAACTCCTGCCGGAGCCGACCCTGGACGACGAGCCGATCGAAATCTTCGACCAACTCCCGCCCCTGCCGCCGGGTTTCGGGCCGAGCGGTCCGCTGAAGCGCTCACCGAGGTCCCCCGCCGCCCCGCAGCCGGACGCCGGCACCGGCTCCTCGTCGGACACGGGCACCGGCTCCCTGTCGGACACCGGAAGCTTCCGGCTCCCGCCCCCGGCCGCCGACCCCACAC
>NZ_MUNF01000078.1 GCF_002154555.1 Streptomyces murinus | reverse complement strand
CGGTCGGTCCCGCATGCGGGACCGACCGATTCAGCCGTAGCGAAGGGCGGAGGTGGGCGAGCGTGACATCGACGACGGACACGGCCGGGCACCCGGACGTCACCGAGATCTCCGACCTCGCCGAGGGGCTTCTCCCGCCCGAGCGCGGCACGGACGTACGACGCCATCTGGGCGGCTGCGAGCTGTGCGCGGACGTCTACGCCTCCCTGGAGGAGATCCGGGGGCTGCTGGGATCCGCACAGGCGCCGGAGCCCATGCCGGTCGACGTGGCCCAGCGCATCGATGCCGCCCTGGCCGCCGAGGCGCTGCTCACCACTTCCGGGCCGGACTCCACGGGTCATGTTTCACGTGAAACATCGGCCCCCACCGAGCACGCGGCACCCGCGCCGACCGACCGTCCGGCTGACCGTCCCGCCGATCGCCCGGCCGGCCGGGCGGGGGCCGCGACCGGGCCGGGCCGGAAGAAGAGCGGACCCGGCCGCCGCCGCAGGGCCTTCGTGCTGGGCGGTGTGCTGACCGCCGCTGTCCTGGGCGCCGGTGCGCTGGTGCTCCAGTCGCTCGGCGGCGGCACCTCCTCCACGACGGCCAAGGGCAAGCCCAGCGCGTCCGCCAGTGCGTTCTCCGGAAGCAGCGTCCAGAACCAGGTACGGGATCTGCTGGCCACGAAGAAGAGCCCTCAGCGGGAGGACGGCCAGCGGCCGCGTTCCGGGCAGAACACCCCGCAGACGGGCGAGAGCGCGAACACGCTCCTCCAGCCTCAGGTCGCCGTCCCCGAGTGCGTCCGACGGGCGGTCCCCCGGGGCGAGCAGGCGCTGGCCGCGAAGACCGGTACCTATGCCGGGAAGAGCGCCTATCTCGTCGTCCTCCCCGACCCTCAGGACAGCGCGCGCGTGACGGCCTATGTGGTCGACGCCGCCTGTGTCGGACAGCAACCCGTCTCCGCCGGCAAGGTTCTGCTGAAGCAGCCCGTCGCCCGTCCCTGAGCCCCGGTACCGGCCAGTCGTCCTCTGCACGCGTGTGCCCGGACACAGCGGGAATGCGCGCCCCGTAGGATCCGTTGGGTGGGGTGAGAGACCCGAAAGGGCCTCTCCCCGGTCGACTGACGCAGACCAGAGACGAGGAATCTAGCCGTGAGCGATGTCCGTAATGTGATCATCATCGGCTCCGGGCCCGCAGGCTATACGTCGGCGCTGTACACCGCCCGCGCATCGCTGAAGCCCCTGGTGTTCGAGGGCGCCGTCACCGCCGGTGGCGCGCTGATGAACACCACCGAGGTGGAGAACTTCCCGGGCTTCCGTGACGGCATCATGGGCCCCGACCTCATGGACAACATGCGGGCGCAGGCCGAGCGCTTCGGTGCCGAGCTGATCCCGGACGACATCGTCTCGGTCGACCTCACCGGGGAGATCAAGACCGTCACCGACACCGCGGGCACGGTGCACAAGGCCAAGGCCGTCATCGTCACCACCGGCTCCCAGCACCGCAAGCTCGGCCTCCCGAACGAGGACGCACTGTCCGGCCGCGGTGTCTCCTGGTGCGCCACCTGTGACGGGTTCTTCTTCAAGGACCAGGACATCGCCGTGATCGGCGGCGGCGACACCGCGATGGAGGAGGCCACCTTCCTCTCGCGCTTCGCCAAGTCCGTGACGATCGTCCACCGCCGGGACACCCTGCGCGCTTCCAAGGCGATGCAGGAGCGCGCCTTCGGCGACCCGAAGATCAAGTTCGTGTGGGACAGCGAGGTCGCCGAGATCCAGGGCGAGCAGAAGCTCTCCGGCCTCAAGCTCCGCAACCTCAAGAGCGGCGAGCTGTCCGAGCTGCCCGTGACGGGTCTGTTCATCGCGATCGGCCACGACCCGCGCACCGAGCTGTTCAAGGGCCAGCTGGACCTCGACGAGGAGGGCTACCTGAAGGTCGCCTCCCCCTCCACCCGCACCAATGTGACCGGTGTCTTCGCCGCCGGTGACGTGGTCGACCACACCTACCGTCAGGCGATCACCGCGGCCGGCACCGGCTGCTCCGCCGCCCTGGACGCCGAGCGCTTCCTCGCCGCTCTCGCGGACGAGGACCAGGCCGAGCCCGAGAAGACCGCCGCGGTCTGACGCTCCTCTCAGCTTCCTCCCCCCTCCCCGCCCCACGATCAAGTTAAGGAGCCCAGCGTGGCCGCCCTGAAGAACGTGACCGACGCCTCCTTCGACGAGGACGTCCTCAAGAACGACAAGCCCGTCCTGGTGGACTTCTGGGCCGCCTGGTGCGGTCCGTGCCGCCAGATCGCCCCCTCCCTGGAGGCGATCGCGGCCGAGCACGGCGACAAGATCGAGATCGTCAAGCTCAACATCGACGAGAACCCGGCCACGGCCGCCAAGTACGGCGTCATGTCCATCCCGACCCTGAACGTCTACCAGGGTGGCGAGGTCGCCAAGACCATCGTCGGCGCCAAGCCCAAGGCCGCGATCGTCCGCGACCTCGAGGACTTCATCGCCGAGTGATGTTTCACGTGAAACATTGAAGGGGCCGACCTCCACGGGTCGGCCCCTTCGTCTGTGCCCGCTACAGCGGCCGCAGCACCGGCTCCTTCTGCACCGCACCCAGCAGCCGGTCGATCGCCATCTCGACGTCTTCCTTCCAGGAGAGCGTCGACCGCAGCTCCAGCCGCAACCGGGGATGCAGGGGATGCTGCCGTACCGTCTTGAAGCCCACGGCCAAGAGATGGTCCGCCGGCAGCAGACAGGCGGGCTCCTTCCAGCGGGCGTCCCCGAATGCCTCTATGGCCTTGAAGCCCCGGCGCAGCAGATCCTTGGCCACCGTCTGCACCAGCACCCGGCCGAGCCCCTGCCCCTGATAGCCGGGCTTGATGAAGGCCGTGATCAGCTGGACAGCGTCCGGTGACACTGGGCTCGTGGGGAAGGCGGCCGAGCGCGGGACATAGGCGGGAGGGGCGTAGAGCACATAGCCCACCGGTGCGTCATCGACATAGACCACTCGGCCGCAGGAGCCCCAGTCCAGCAGGACGGCGGAGATCCAGGACTCCTTCTCCACGGCGGCCGTGCCGCCCTTGACGGCCGCCTCACCGCTGACGGGGTCCAGCTCCCAGAAGACACATGAGCGACAGCGTTGGGGAAGGTCCTGAAGGTTGTCCAGCGTGAGCGGCACCAGCCGACGCCCCATGAAGGCCCTTCCTCGCTTCCCTCACCGGCCGCCGCGGCGCGAGCGGCCGTTCGAGCACTGCGCTCCCTGAACACAGGCATCGTATCCACCATGCGATTCGCTCGATACCGCCGCAAAGCAAAGAGCGGGCCGTGTTCCGGTACACACCGGACACGCCCGCTCTTCGCCTGATCCCAGGGGATCGAAGGGTCCAGGGATCAGTCGTCCTGGTCCTCTTCGGCGCCCTCCTGAAGGTCGCTCGGCAGGACCCGGCCCTCGCCCGGGGCGAGGGTGCCCAGGATCCGCTGGAGGTCATCCATGGAGGCGAACTCCACGGTGATCTTGCCCTTCTTCTGCCCCAGGTCGACCTTCACCCGGGTCTCGAAGCGGTCCGACAGCCGGGTCGCCAGCTCGTTCAGCGCCGGGGAGAGCCGGGAGCCGGCCCGCGGCCCCTTGGGACGCTGCGGCTTCTGCGGCCGGGAGCCCATGAGGGTCACGATCTCCTCGACGGCCCGCACCGACAGCCCCTCGGCCACGATGCGATGGGCCAGCCGGTCCTGCTCCTCCGAGTCCGCCACGGACAGCAGTGCCCGCGCATGCCCGGCGGAGAGCACCCCGGCGGCGACCCTCTTCTGCACCGTCGGCGAGAGCTTCAGCAGCCGCAGGGTGTTGGAGACCTGCGGGCGGGAGCGCCCGATCCGGTCGGCCAACTGGTCGTGCGTGCAGTTGAAGTCCTTCAGCAACTGGTCGTAGGCGGCGGCCTCTTCCAGCGGGTTCAGCTGCGCGCGGTGCAGGTTCTCCAGCAGCGCGTCCAGAAGGAGCTTCTCGTCGTCCGTGGCCCGGACGATCGCCGGGATGGCCTCCAGACCGGCCTCACGGCAGGCACGCCAGCGGCGCTCGCCCATGATCAGCTCATAGCGGCCGGGGCCCAGCTGCCGTACGACGACCGGCTGGAGCAGACCGACCTCCTGGATGGAGGTGATCAGCTCGTGCAGGGCGTCCTCGTCGAAGACCTCGCGCGGCTGGCGCGGGTTCGGCGTGATCGCGTCCAGGGGGATCTCGGCGAAGTGGGCGCCCAGCGGAGGCGCGGGCGTCTCCGCGACCGGGGCCGCCGATCGCTCCTCGGCTTCCTGGGAGGGCGAGGGCAGCGTGGCCACCTTCGCCGCGGCCACTCCGCGCTCCGCGGTCAGGACCGGGACGCCCGCGGGAGGGGCGGACGCACCGCCGCCCAACGCGGCCGGTACCGGGTTCTTCTCGACCGGGGCAGGAGGGATCAACGCACCCAGTCCTCGGCCCAACCCCCTCCGTCGCTCACTCACTGGATCCCCTCCACCATGCTCGGGTCGCTCTGGGCGCCGATATGGGCCTGGCTCGCGTCATAGCTGATGCCAACGCCCCTCAGCGCGATTTCTCGGGCCGCCTCAAGATACGAGAGAGCGCCGCTCGATCCAGGATCGTAAGTCAGCACCGTCTGCCCGTAGCTCGGCGCCTCGGAGATACGGACCGAGCGGGGAATGCTCGTCCGCAGCACCTCTTCGCCGAAGTGGCTGCGCACCTCTTCCGCGACCTGGGAGGCGAGACGCGTCCGGCCGTCGTACATGGTGAGCAGGATGGTCGATACATGCAGGGCGGGGTTGAGGTGCCCCCGCACCAGATCGACATTGCGCAGCAACTGGCCCAGGCCCTCCAGTGCGTAGTACTCGCACTGGATCGGGATGAGGACCTCCTGGCCTGCCACCAGCGCATTGACCGTCAACAGGCCGAGCGAGGGCGGGCAGTCGATGAGGATGTAGTCCAGCGGCTGCTCATACGCCTGGATCGCGCGGTCCAGGCGGCTTTCGCGGGCCACCAGGGACACCAGCTCGATCTCCGCACCGGCGAGATCGATGGTGGCCGGGGCGCAGAAGAGTCCTTCGACGTCCGGTACGGGCTGGACGACCTCGGCGAGCGGCTTGCTCTCCACCAACACGTCGTAGATCGACGGAACTTCGGCGTGGTGGTCGATCCCGAGGGCCGTGGACGCGTTGCCCTGCGGGTCCAGGTCGATCACCAGCACACGGGCACCGTGCAGAGCCAGCGAGGCGGCAAGATTGACGGTCGTCGTCGTCTTGCCCACGCCACCCTTCTGGTTGGCGACCACCATGACGCGCGTCTGCTCCGGTCGCGGCAGACCTTCGCCGGCGCGGCCGAGAGCCTCCACGGCCAGTTGGGCCGCACGACCGATGGGGGTGTCGTCCATCGGAGGCGGTGTTTCACGTGAAACATCCGCCCCCATCGACTCGGTTCGGGGACCGGGGACCGGATCGGTCATCGGTCCCGCGATGTTGGCGTCGGACCGCAAGGATTCACTCTCCTCGACTTCAGGCTCGCAATGAACAGAGCCTCCCATGCCTTCGGGGTCGTGAACCAGTGAGGCCGGGTCTTCTGTGGAGAAATCCACCTCTGTGGACAACTCCGTGCCCCCTGCGGGGGACGGAGCCGGTCGTGCAAAGGGGCCCGAGCCTCCTCCGAGAGAGCCGAGGGGCTTTCGGTCGCGGGGTTCGGCCGCGCGGCCGCGACTGATGATGCCGTGCAACAGTGAGCGACGTTTCACGTGAAACAACGATGCACAGCACCGGGGACCGGGTCCTCGCGACACTCCGTCGTGCGTGGGCGGGCAGCTTGTGGGAGTACGGCCAGTCGGCTCAGCGGCGCCGGCGGACCCGGCCCGTGCGCGCGGCCTTCGCCCGCTTGGCGGCGAAGCGCACCCCACCGGGGCTCTCCCCGACCTCGACCCGGACCACGGTCGACAGCGGGTCCACGATGCCCTCGCCCACCTGGAGGATCGAGGTCTCCACCGCGCCGAGCTTGCTCAGCGCGGTGGCGGATGCCTTCAGCTCCTCCTCGGCGGTATCGCCCTTGAGGGCCAGCATCTCGCCGTACGGGCGCAGCAACGGGATCCCCCAGGTGGCCAGGCGGTCCAGCGGGGCCACGGCGCGGGCGGTCACCACATGGACCGGCGCCAGCTTGCCCAGAACCTCCTCGGCACGTCCCCGTACGACGGTGACATGGTCCAGGCCGAGCAGCTCGACGACCTCGGTGAGGAAGTTGGTGCGCCGCAGCAGCGGCTCCAGCAGGGTGATGTTGAGGTCCTCACGGACCAGGGCCAGCGGGATGCCCGGCAGCCCGGCGCCGGAGCCCACATCGCAGACCGTCACTCCCTCGGGAACGGCCTCGGAGAGCACCGCGCAGTTCAGGATGTGCCGCTCCCACAGGCGGGGGACTTCCCGCGGGCCGATCAGACCACGCTGCACGCCCGCCTCCGCGAGCAGCTCCGCGTAGCGCACCGCATCGGCGAAGCGATCACCGAATACTTCGCGCGCCTGCTCGGGCGCGGGGGGAAGCTCCGCTGCCTCCGTCACGGGGACCGTCCTTCCGTACAGCGCCGGTGCTTCGCGCACCGGCCACCAGAACTACCAGGCTGACAAAGTTCGGCCCCGCCTGCTCAACAGACGGGGCCGGTGGAACAAGGGGGGCCGATCAGGCGGGCAGCACGACGACGAACCGCTGCGGCTCCTCGCCCTCGGACTCGCTGCGCAGCCCGGCGGCCTTGACCGCGTCGTGTACGACCTTGCGCTCGAAGGGGGTCATCGGCCGCAGCTTCACGGGCTCACCGGAGCTCTTCACATCGGCGGCGGCCTTGGCGCCCAGCTCGGACAGCTCGGCCCGCTTCTTGGCCCGGTAGCCGGCGATGTCCAGCATCAGTCGGCTGCGGTCACCGGTCTCCCGGTGCACGGCCAGACGCGTCAGCTCCTGAAGCGCCTCCAGCACCTCGCCATCACGGCCGACCAGCTTCTGCAGATCCCGGCCGCCGCTGTCGCTGATGATCGACACGGCGGCCCGATCGGCCTCGACATCCATGTCGATGTCGCCGTCGAGGTCGGCGATGTCCAGCAGACCCTCCAGGTAGTCCGCCGCGATCTCGCCCTCCTGCTCCAGGCGGGAGAGGGTGTCTGCACCCTCGGCAGCGGCGGAGGTGGTGCCTTCCGTCACGGGCTGGGCTCCTTCTTACTTCTTGGACGGGGACTTGGGCCGCTGCGAGCCGCCCTTGCGCTGGCCGCTCTGGGCCTTGCTGCGGGCGCCCGTGCTGGGCTTCGAGCCCTGCTGGGCAGCGGTGGGCTTGCTGTCCTGCGGCTGGTCGGTCTCCTCCGACGAGTCGGGCTGCTCGGAGGTGTCGGACGTCTCAGCGGAGTCGGACTTCTCCAGGGACGGAGAGTCGCCCGGCTGCTTGGTCCCGCCGGACTGACGCTGGGCCTTGCTCTGGCGCTTGGGCTGCTGGCGCCGCGCGGCGGCACCGGCGGTGGCGGTGGTCACGCCGTCCTCGGACTGCGCCTCGGTCTCGGTCGCCACGCTCTTCACCACGGTGCCGTCCGCCTGGGCGGCGAGGCCGGCCTTGTTCAGAGAGTTGATGAACTTGCGCTCGAACTCGTTGCGCTCGCGGCCCTTGGCGACGATCGCCTTGATGATCGCCTTCTCGCTGCGGCGGCCGACCTTGCCGTGGTGCGTGACGTGCTTGGTCAGGCGCTCCAGGTACGCGGCCTGGGCCTTGGAACCCGGGGTCGGGTTGTTGCGGATGACGTACATCTGCTGGCCCATGGTCCACACGTTGGTGGTCAGCCAGTAGACGAGGACCCCGACGGGGAAGCGGATGCCGAAGAAGGCGAACATGATCGGGAAGACGTACATCAGCATCTTCTGCTGCTGCATGAACGGCGTCTTCACCGTGGTGTCGACGTTCTTCGTCATCAGCTGGCGCTGCGTGTAGAACTGCGACGCCGACATCAGGACGATCATGATCGCGGTGACGACGCGGACGTCGGTCAGCGAGGCACCGAGCTTCTGCACCGTGTCGGCGCCGTCCAGGAACTTCGCGGCCAGCGGGGCCCCGAAGATGTGCGCCTGGCGGGCGCTGGCGAGCTGCTCGGCGTTGATGTAGCCGATCTTGGTGCCCGACGCGATGCCGTTGAGCACGTGGTACAGGGCGAAGAAGAACGGGGACTGCGCCAGGATGGGAAGGCACGAGGAGAGCGGGTTGGTGCCCGCCTCCTTGTACAGCTTCATCATCTCTTCGGACTGACGCTGCTTGTCGTTCTTGTAGCGCTCCTGGATCTTCTTCATCTCAGGCTGGAGCGTCTGCATCGCACGCGTCGCCTTGATCTGCTTCACGAAGAGCGGGATCAGGCAGATGCGGATCAGGATCACCAGGGACACGATGGACAGGCCCCAGGCCCATCCGGTGTTGGGGCCGAAGATGGCGCCGTACACCGCGTGGAACTGGACGATGACCCAGGAGACGGGCCAGGTGATGAAACTGAAGAGGCTGGCAATCGTGTCCACTAATCATGCTCCTTGGGCATGGGACGAGGTCTCTGCGGCCGGGCTCGGAGGAAGCTCCGAGACAAAGTCCTCGGGCTTCGCTTCGGTGGCCGGTTCGGCGGCGGAGGACCCGCCCCGGCGTGCGCGCCAGGCGTCGCGCAGCATTTCGTGCCACCGCGGACGCTTGCGCGGCGGGACATGGTCCACGCCGCCCAGCGACCACGGATTGCACCGGAGGATGCGCCAGGCGGTGAGTGCCGTGCCCTTGATCGCACCATGCCGGTCGATGGCCGTGTAGCCGTAATGGGAGCACGACGGGTAGTACTTGCACACCGGCCCCAGCAGTGGACTGATCGTCCACTGGTACAGCTTGATCAGAGCCAGCAGCGGGTACTTCATCGCGTGCCCCCTCCCAGTAGCCGCCGTAGGGCGGCATCCAGGTCTTGGGCCAGCTGTGCATAGTCGGCGTCGCCCGCCCCGGGCAGCGCTCGTACCACTACCAGGCTACCGGGGGGAAAAAGTGCGACTCGGTCACGCATCAGATGACGCAGTCTGCGCTTCACTTTGTTGCGCACGACCGCGCCACCCACGGCCTTGCTGACGACGAAACCCGCACGCGTCGGAGGAGCGCTCTCCCCAGGCGCGTGCGGGTCCGTGGCACCGCTACGAAGGTGGACGACGAGAGTCGGGCGACCAGCCCGGCGGCCTCGTCGTACAGCGGTCGCGAAGTCCTCGCGCCGCCTCAGCCGGTTCTCGGTGGGCAGCACGATGTCATGACCTGACCGGGATCAGGCGGACAGACGGGCGCGACCCTTGCTACGGCGGGTCGCCAGAATCGCGCGGCCGGCACGGGTCCGCATACGCAGCCGGAAGCCGTGGGTCTTCGCGCGACGACGGTTGTTCGGCTGGAAGGTGCGCTTGCTCACTCGGGGGCTCCAGAAAGATTCGGTAGTGGCGGGGTGCCGTCCTGGCTGTCACCGTGCGCCCACGAGTAGCTCGCGTCACGCCCGATTGCACCGCTTCCCGATCACCTGACGCGATCTGTGCCCATCGGAGGCAGGCGGCAGCAGCCATCGACAACTCGACCTGGTTACGGTACGCGGGGCTACGCCATCCGGTCAAACCGAGTGTCGCTGGGAGACACTGTCCACAGGCTGGGGACAACAACTTGAACCCTACCGGCCCCGCTGACTACCGTGACTGGACTCCGATTCGTTCTTTTGTCCCCCGCCCCGGCGGGTTTGCCCCGCCGACCACCCGAAATTCACCCCGTGAGAGAGCGTGCCCTGTGGCTGACGTACCTGCCGATCTTGCCGCAGTGTGGCCACGCGTACTGGAGCAGCTGCTCGGCGGGGAGGGCCGCGGGCAGGGTGTCGAGGTCAAGGACGAACACTGGATCCGCCGTTGTCAGCCGCTCGCGCTGGTCGCGGACACCGCTCTGCTCGCCGTACCGAACGAATTCGCGAAGAACGTACTGGAGGGCCGTCTCGCCCCGATCGTCAGCGAGACGCTGAGCCGTGAGTGCGGCCGCCCCATCCGTATCGCGATCACCGTCGACGACTCCGCGGGCGAGCCCCCGGCCCCGAGCACGCCGCAGCCGGCCCCCTCGCGCTACGAGGAGCCGGAGTTGCCCCAAGGCCCGTCGTACGAGGGCTACGGCCGGCACCGCGCGGACCAGCACCCGGGCGGCGAACCGTCCTCGCGCGGCGACCAGTTGCCCACCGCGCGCCCGGCCTACCCCGCCGAGTACCAGCGTCCGGAGCCCGGCGCCTGGCCGCGCGGCGGACAGGACGACTACGGCTGGCAGCAGCAGCGGCTCGGCTTCCCCGAGCGCGACCCGTACGCCTCGCCGTCCTCCCACGCGCACCCGCAGGACCCCTACGGGTCGCCGGTCCACGACTACCGCCAGCAGGGCATGGACCGGGCGCCGTACGAGCAGCAGCGCGGCGAGTACGACGGCCCGCGCGACCGGGACCGCGGGGACCGCGAACGGGGTGAGCGCGGGGAGTACGAGCCCTCGCGCCCCGACTACGACAAGCCGCGCTCCGAGTACGAGCGGTCCGACTACGACCGGTCCGACTACGAGAAGTCGCGCACCGAGTACGACCAGCGCGACCCGGTCCGCCGTGAGCTGCCCGAGCAGCCGATGGGCCCCGGGCCCGCGCACCGCGGCGGGACCGGGCGGCCGGACAACTCCCCGGCGGGGACGTCAGGACCGCCAGCCGCCAAGCCCGGGCCCGCGAGCGGTCCCGGTGAGCCGACGGCGCGGCTGAACCCGAAGTACCTCTTCGACACGTTCGTCATCGGCGCGTCCAACCGGTTCGCGCACGCGGCCGCGGTGGCGGTCGCGGAGGCACCGGCGAAGGCGTACAACCCGCTGTTCATCTATGGGGAGTCGGGACTCGGCAAGACCCATCTGCTGCACGCCATCGGGCACTACGCGCGCAGCCTCTACCCGGGCACCCGGGTGCGGTACGTGAGCTCGGAGGAGTTCACCAACGAGTTCATCAACTCCATCCGCGACGGCAAGGGCGACAGCTTCCGCAAGCGGTACCGCGAGATGGACATCCTGCTCGTGGACGACATCCAGTTCCTCGCGGACAAGGAGTCGACGCAGGAGGAGTTCTTCCACACCTTCAATACGCTCCACAACGCCAACAAGCAGATCGTGCTCTCCAGCGACCGGCCGCCCAAACAGCTGGTCACCCTGGAGGACCGGCTGCGCAACCGCTTCGAGTGGGGCCTGATCACCGACGTGCAGCCGCCCGAGCTGGAGACGCGGATCGCGATCCTGCGCAAGAAGGCGGTCCAAGAGCAGCTCAACGCGCCGCCGGAGGTGCTGGAGTTCATCGCGTCCCGGATCTCGCGGAACATCCGTGAGCTGGAGGGCGCGCTGATCCGGGTGACGGCGTTCGCCTCGCTCAACCGGCAGCCGGTGGACCTGGGGCTCACCGAGATCGTGCTCAAGGACCTGATCCCGGGCGGGGAGGACTCCGCGCCGGAGATCACGGCCTCGGCGATCATGGCGGCGACCGCGGACTACTTCGGGCTGACCGTCGAGGACCTGTGCGGAACCTCGCGGGGGCGGGCGCTGGTGACGGCCCGGCAGATCGCAATGTATCTGTGCCGGGAGCTGACGGACCTGTCGCTGCCGAAGATCGGGGCGCAGTTCGGCGGGCGGGACCATACGACGGTGATGCACGCCGACCGGAAGATCCGGGCGCTGATGGCGGAGCGGCGGTCGATCTACAACCAGGTGACGGAGCTGACGAACCGGATCAAGAACGGCTAGCCGCCGGTCTCGGCCGGCTTGTCGCCGAGGGCGTCTTCGGGACTGAGGTCTCGGGGGCGCCTTTTCGTATGTGTGGGCTTCTGCGGGGGCGCAGGACGGCTGAGGCGGGCCGGGGTGGGTCACGCGCACCAGCGGTGGGCGGGTGCCTCCCCCGGAGGCGGTGCCGACGTCACCGGAGCGCTCGGGCCCCTCAGCAGAGCTTCCAGCCGCCCGTTTCCCGGCCGCCCCGTGACGGACGCGGCCGCCATCGGCACGGCCGGAGCGGCCCGGTGACGGCCGCTGCGGCCGCCGCGGCGGTCCGCTCGGCACCTCGGCCGCCACCGCGGTCGTCATCGCAGTCGTCATCGACTGTTCGATTTCTCGTCGGGTTACGGCCGCCCTCCACAGATTTGGGGACTTTCTTTCTTCCACATGGTGGGGATGGTGAAGTTGTCCCGAGCTGTGTCCACAGGGAGGGCGGGGAGATCGCGTCGACGCAGCTCAGGTGGCTGTGGAATCGTGGATGACGGTGATCCACAGGCTGTGGACGACGAGATGATCCACAGGCTGTGCAGAAAGTTGTCCACCGACAACCCACAGGCTGGGGGCGGTTGTCCCCAGTGTGGCGCGGCTTCTCCACATGGCTGTCCACTGTTCGGCAACGCGACGCACTCTCTCACCGCGTCGAGTGAAAGGCGTCACACAAAGGTGCCGGGTTGGGGTGTGGGAAACCTGGGTATTCCTGGGGACACAGCTGGGGAGAACTGCCCTCGTCCTGTGGGCGAGGTGTGCAGAACTTTCTGTTCTCCACAGATACCCCGGGTTGTCCACCGCCTCCATACACAGGCCCGGTGGACAAAAAACACGCGCTGAGCTGGGCAAACGTGGTTATCCACGGTATCCACAGGCCCTACTACTACTCCCAACTAGAGAGAGCTCGGCAATCGCTTTGAAGCGGGGGCTGTGCACAACTCGCTGTTTCGAGCCCGACTGCCGCTCGGTCCGACTTGACCCCGACGGGCACCTACTGTCAGTGCGGTGCGTCAGACTGGTCCCCGGTGTCCTGCCCTTCGCAGTGGGCGGTGACACCGAGTCGGAGGACTCAGAAGCAACAGCAGGAGGCGGCTTACGGTGAAGATCCGGGTGGAACGCGACGTACTGGCGGAGGCAGTGGCCTGGGCGGCACGCAGCCTGCCTGCCCGTCCGCCGGCGCCTGTGCTCGCCGGCCTGCTGCTGAAGGCCGAGGACGGCCAGCTGAGCCTGTCCAGCTTCGACTACGAGGTGTCCGCTCGGGTGAGCGTCGACGCCGAGGTCGAGGAGGAGGGCACCGTCCTGGTCTCCGGCCGGCTGCTCGCCGACATCTCCCGTGCGCTGCCCAACCGGCCGGTGGAGATTTCCACAGACGGTGTACGGGCGACCGTGGTCTGTGGATCGTCCCGCTTCACGCTGCACACCCTCCCGGTGGAGGAGTACCCGGCGCTGCCGCAGATGCCGAACGCGACCGGCACCGTGCCCGGCGAGGTCTTCGCCGCCGCCGTGTCCCAGGTGGCCATCGCCGCGGGCCGCGACGACACGCTGCCCGTGCTCACCGGTGTGCGCATCGAGATCGAGGGCGACACGGTGACCCTGGCGTCCACCGACCGCTACCGGTTCGCGGTCCGCGAGTTCCTGTGGAAGCCGGAGAACCCGGAGGCGTCCGCGGTCGCCCTGGTGCCCGCCAAGACGCTGCTGGACACCGCGAAGTCGCTCGGTGCCGGGGACAGCGTGACGCTGGCCCTGTCGGGCTCCGGCGCGGGCGAGGGCCTCATCGGCTTCGAGGGCGCCGGCCGGCGTACGACCACGCGACTGCTCGAGGGCGACCTGCCCAAGTACCGGACGCTGTTCCCGACCGAGTTCAACTCGGTCGCGGTGATCGAGACGGCGCCGTTCGTGGAGGCCGTCAAGCGTGTCGCGCTGGTGGCCGAGCGGAACACCCCGGTGCGGCTGAGCTTCGAGCAGGGCGTGCTGATCCTGGAGGCCGGTTCCAGCGACGACGCACAGGCTGTGGAGCGGGTCGACGCGCAGCTGGAGGGCGACGACATCTCGATCGCCTTCAACCCGACCTTCCTGCTGGACGGTCTGAGCGCGATCGACTCGCCGGTGGCGCAGCTGTCGTTCACGACGTCCACGAAGCCCGCACTGCTCAGCGGCAAGCCGGCGCTGGACGCGGAGGCCGACGAGGCCTACAAGTACCTGATCATGCCGGTGCGGCTCAGCGGCTGATCGCGGCCGACCGTCGTCCACAGGTGTGCACGGTGCCGGGCGTCCGCGAGGGCGTCCGGCACCGCCGCCTGGTGGCGCCGGATGAGCGCCGGAGCCCACAACTGTGCGTGAGCGGGGCCGTTTAGGCTCGGGGCGGCACTCCCGTGCCCCAGACGCCAGCAGCGACCCTAAGGAACACAACTGATGGAGCTCGGTCTCGTCGGCCTCGGCAAAATGGGCGGCAACATGCGCGAGCGGATCCGCCGCGCGGGCCACACCGTCGTCGGATACGACCGCAACCCCGATGTCGCGGATGTCCACAGCCTGGAAGAGCTTGTGGGCAAGCTCAGCGCCCCGCGCGTGGTGTGGGTGATGGTCCCGGCCGGCGAGCCCACCCAGTCGACCGTCGATCAGCTCGCCGAGCTGCTGGAGCCGGGCGACGTGGTCGTGGACGGCGGCAACTCCCGCTGGACGGACGACGAGAAGCACGCCGGGGAACTGGCCGCCAAGGGCATAGGTTTCGTGGACTGCGGCGTCTCCGGCGGCGTCTGGGGCCTGGAGAACGGGTACGCGCTGATGTACGGCGGTGAAGCCGAACACGTCGCCCGGGTGCAGCCGGTCTTCGACGCGCTCAAGCCGGAGGGCGACTTCGGCTCGGTGCACGCCGGCAAGGTCGGCGCGGGCCATTTCGCGAAGATGGTCCACAACGGCATCGAGTACGCCATGATGCAGGCCTACGCCGAGGGCTGGGAGCTGCTGGAGAAGGTCGACTCCGTCACGGACGTCCGTGAGGTCTTCCGCTCCTGGCAGGAGGGCACCGTCATCCGCTCCTGGCTGCTCGACCTCGCGGTGAACGCCCTGGACGAGGACGAGCACCTGGACGACCTGCGCGGTTACGCCCAGGACTCCGGTGAGGGACGCTGGACCGTGGAGGCCGCGATCGACAACGCGGTGCCGCTGCCCGCGATCACCGCGTCGCTGTTCGCGCGGTTCGCCTCCCGCCAGGAGGACTCGCCGCAGATGAAGATGATCGCCGCGCTGCGCAACCAGTTCGGCGGCCACGCCGTAGAGAAGAAGTAGTCCAGGGGGTCGCCCCGCGGCCCACAGCCCGTTCGACCCACAGCCCGTACGTCGCGCGGAAGCGGAAGGAGGCCGGCGCACCGCCCATGCACGTCACGCATCTCTCGCTGGCCGACTTCCGCTCGTACGCGCGGGCCGAGGTCCCGCTCGACCCGGGCGTCACCGCCTTCGTCGGGCCCAACGGCCAGGGCAAGACCAACCTGGTGGAGGCGGTCGGCTATCTGGCGACCCTGGGCAGCCACCGGGTCGCCTCCGACGCGCCCCTGGTGCGCATGGGCGCCGAGCGCGCCGTCATCAGGGCGCAGGTCCGCCAGGGCGACCGGCAGCAGCTGGTCGAGCTGGAGCTGAACCCCGGCCGCGCCAACCGCGCCCGGATCAACAGGTCCTCGCAGGTCAGACCCCGGGACGTGCTGGGCATCGTACGGACCGTGCTGTTCGCGCCCGAGGACCTCGCCCTGGTGAAGGGCGACCCCGGGGAGCGGCGCAGGTTCCTGGACGAGCTGATCACCGCGCGGTCCCCGCGGATGGCCGGGGTGCGCTCCGACTACGAGCGGGTGCTCAAACAGCGCAACACGCTCCTGAAGTCCGCGGCGCTCGCCCGCAGGCACGGCGGCAGGACCATGGACCTGTCCACGCTCGACGTGTGGGACCAGCACCTCGCGCACGCCGGTGCCGAGCTGCTCGCCCGCCGGCTCGATCTGATCGCCGCGCTGCGGCCGCTGGCCGACAAGGCGTACGAGCAGCTGGCCCCCGGCGGCGGCCCGCTCGCGCTGGAGTACAAGCCGTCCGCGCCCGGCGAGGCCCACACCCGCGAGGATCTGTACGCGCAGCTGCTGGCCGCCCTGGCCGAGGCGCGCAAGCAGGAGATCGAGCGGGGCGTCACCCTCGTCGGCCCTCATCGGGACGACCTGGTCCTGAAACTCGGCCAGTTGCCCGCCAAGGGCTACGCCTCGCACGGCGAGTCCTGGTCGTACGCCCTCGCCCTGCGCCTCGCCTCGTACGAGCTGCTGCGCGCCGAGGGCAACGAGCCCGTCCTCGTCCTGGACGACGTCTTCGCCGAGCTGGACGCGCGCCGCCGCGAGCGGCTCGCCGAGCTGGTCGCGCCCGGCGAGCAGGTGCTGGTCACCGCGGCCGTGGACGACGACGTCCCGCATGTGCTGGCCGGGGCGCGGTACTCCGTCTCGGGTGGGACGGTGGAACGCGTATGAGCGGCGAGAAGGACAGCTCGGGCAAGAGCGGCGAGCCCTCCGGTGTGGACCTCGCGCGCGTGGCGTTGCGCGCGGCGAAGGAGCAGGCCCGGGCGCGCGGTGACGCGGCCCGGCAGAAGAAGCAGGCCCGGCGCGGCGGCGGGCTGCGGTCCGGGGCGCGCGCCGACGGCCGCGACCCGATGGCGCTCGGTTCGGCGATCAACCGGCTGATCACCGAGCGCGGCTGGGAGACCCCGGCTGCCGTGGGCGGGGTGATGGGCCGCTGGCCGCAGATCGTCGGCGAGGACCTGGCCAAGCACTGTGTGCCGCAGCGCTACGACGAGGACGAGCGGGTGCTCGTGGTGGCCTGCGACTCCACGGCCTGGGCGACCCAGCTGCGGCTGCTCGCGCCTGCCCTGGTCGCCCGGCTCAACGAGGATCTCGGCCATGGCACGGTCCGGCTGATCAAGGTGCACGGCCCCGGTGGCCCGGCCCGCCGCTACGGCCCGCTGCGGGCCCCGGGAAGCATGGGTCCTGGCGACACCTACGGGTGACGTACCTCACGTCGCGTCCTCTCGTCACCCCCCTCTGTCCTGCGGGTTTGCCCTGCGCGCGCCCGTGTGCGCACGGGTGCGGGACGCGTACTGACCCTGGAGTAGCCAAGGGTTGACGGCTCGAAGCTCTGAGTGCCGCTGTGAGGCTCTTGGAGCCCCCTTCCGTATATCGGTACCCGGCCGAGACCGGTTCAGGGCGGCACATGGGGACTCAGGTACCGGCAAACCCCCATCGATGTCAGCGCTACCGGTAGACTGGAAGCCAATCCCGCCCCAATGTGGGGACCGCCCGGGAAAAGCTGAGCAACGCTGATCAAGGCTTACCAACGCAACATGCCGCAGCCGCTCCGGCAGCCGTCCCCCACCGGGGGTGCCCCCAGGAGCCCGGCTCGTGCTGTGCCAGTGCCAGAAAGGGCGCTTCGTGGCCGATTCCGGCAACCCCAACGAGAACATCCCGTCCACCGACGCCGGCGTGAACGCCGAGGCCCCGGCCTCGACGGCCTCGTACGACGCCAGCGCCATCACCGTGCTCGAAGGGCTGGACGCGGTCCGCAAGCGGCCCGGCATGTACATCGGCTCCACGGGCGAGCGCGGACTGCACCACCTGGTGTACGAGGTCGTCGACAACTCGGTCGACGAGGCGCTGGCGGGTTACGCGGACCTCATCGACGTGACGATCCTGCCCGACGGCGGCGTCCGCGTCGTCGACAACGGCCGTGGCATCCCGGTCGGCATCGTGCCCTCCGAGGGGAAGCCGGCCCTGGAGGTCGTGCTGACCGTGCTGCACGCGGGCGGCAAGTTCGGCGGCGGCGGCTACGCCGTCTCCGGCGGTCTGCACGGTGTCGGCGTGTCCGTCGTGAACGCCCTGTCCGGCAAGGTCTCCGTCGAGGTCAAGACCGACGGGTACCGGTGGACGCAGGACTACAAGATGGGCGTGCCCACCGCCCCGCTGGCCCAGCACGAGGCCACCGAGGAGACCGGCACGTCGGTCACCTTCTGGGCCGACCCGGAGATCTTCGAGACCACCGAGTACTCCTTCGAGACGCTGTCCCGGCGCTTCCAGGAGATGGCCTTCCTCAACAAGGGCCTGAACATCAGGCTCACCGACGAGCGCGAGTCGGCGAAGGCCACCAGCGGCGCGGACGAGGCGGGCGCGGACGAGAAGGCCGAGGTCAAGTCGGTCACGTACCACTACGAGGGCGGCATCGTCGACTTCGTGAAGTACCTCAACTCCCGCAAGGGAGAGGTGGTGCACCCGACCATCATCGACCTGGAGGCGGAGGACAAGGACAAGAGCCTGTCCCTCGAGGTCGCGATGCAGTGGAACAGCGGCTACAGCGAGGGTGTCTACTCGTTCGCCAACATCATCCACACGCATGAGGGCGGCACCCACGAGGAGGGCTTCCGCGCCGCGCTGACGTCGCTGATCAACAAGTACGCGCGCGACAAGAAGCTGCTCCGGGAGAAGGACGACAACCTCACCGGTGACGACATCCGCGAGGGTCTGACCGCGATCATCTCGGTCAAGCTCAGCGAGCCGCAGTTCGAGGGCCAGACCAAGACCAAGCTGGGCAACACGGAGGCCAAGACCTTCGTGCAGAAGGCGGTCTACGAGCACCTGAACGACTGGCTGGACCGCAACCCGAACGAGGCCGCGGACATCATCCGCAAGGGCATCCAGGCCGCCACCGCGCGTGTCGCCGCCCGCAAGGCGCGTGACCTCACGCGGCGCAAGGGCCTGCTGGAGTCGGCGTCCCTGCCGGGCAAGCTGTCCGACTGCCAGTCGAACGACCCCACCAAGTGCGAGATCTTCATCGTCGAGGGTGACTCCGCCGGCGGTTCGGCCAAGTCCGGCCGCAACCCGCAGTACCAGGCGATCCTCCCGATCCGCGGCAAGATCCTGAACGTGGAGAAGGCCAGGATCGACAAGATCCTGCAGAACCAGGAGATCCAGGCGCTGATCTCCGCCTTCGGCACGGGTGTGCACGAGGACTTCGACATCGAGAAGCTCCGCTATCACAAGATCATCCTGATGGCGGACGCCGACGTCGACGGCCAGCACATCAGCACCCTGCTGCTGACCTTCCTGTTCCGTTTCATGCGGCCGCTGGTCGAGGCCGGGCACGTGTACCTCTCCCGGCCGCCGCTCTACAAGCTCAAGTGGGGCCGGGACGACATCGAGTACGCCTACTCGGACCGCGAGCGCGACGCGCTGATCGAGATGGGCCGCCAGCGCGGCAAGCGCGTCCGCGAGGACTCCATCCAGCGCTTCAAGGGCCTCGGCGAGATGAACGCCGAGGAACTGCGCGTGACCACGATGGACCAGGAGCACCGCGTGCTCGGCCAGGTCACCCTGGACGACGCCGCCCAGGCCGACGACCTGTTCTCGGTGCTGATGGGCGAGGACGTCGAGGCACGCCGCCAGTTCATCCAGCGCAACGCCAAGGACGTCCGCTTCCTCGACATCTGAGTCGGTCTCAGCTGACCGCACAGGGAAGGATCTTCACCAGCAATGGCCGACGAGAACACTCCAGTCACCCCCGAAGAGGGCGGCGAACTCGCCATGCGTGTCGAGCCCGTCGGGCTCGAGACCGAGATGCAGCGCTCGTACCTGGACTACGCGATGTCCGTCATCGTGTCCCGTGCGCTGCCCGACGTCCGGGACGGCCTCAAGCCCGTCCACCGGCGCGTGCTGTACGCGATGTACGACGGCGGCTACCGCCCCGAGCGCGGCTTCTACAAGTGCGCCCGTGTCGTCGGTGACGTCATGGGCAACTACCACCCGCACGGCGACTCCTCCATCTACGACGCCCTGGTGCGACTCGCCCAGCCGTGGTCGATGCGGATGCCGCTGGTGGACTCCAACGGCAACTTCGGCTCCCCGGGCAACGACCCGGCCGCGGCGATGCGCTACACCGAGTGCAAGCTGGCGCCGCTGTCGATGGAGATGGTCCGCGACATCGACGAGGAGACCGTCGACTTCACGGACAACTACGACGGCCGCTCCCAGGAGCCGACCGTCCTGCCGTCCCGCTTCCCGAACCTGCTGATCAACGGCTCGGCCGGCATCGCGGTCGGCATGGCGACCAACATCCCGCCGCACAACCTGCGCGAGGTCGCGGCCGGCGCCCAGTGGTACCTGGAGAACCCCGAAGCCTCGCACGAGGAGCTGCTCGACGCGCTCATGGAGCGCATCAAGGGCCCCGACTTCCCGACCGGCGCCCTGGTGGTGGGCCGCAAGGGCATCGAGGAGGCGTACCGCACCGGGCGCGGCTCGATCACGATGCGCGCGGTGGTCGAGGTCGAGGAGATCCAGGGCCGGCAGTGCCTGGTGGTGACCGAGCTGCCGTACCAGGTGAACCCGGACAACCTGGCGCAGAAGATCGCCGACCTGGTGAAGGACGGCAAGATCGGCGGCATCGCGGACGTCCGCGACGAGACGTCCTCGCGCACCGGCCAGCGTCTGGTGATCGTCCTCAAGCGGGACGCCGTCGCCAAGGTCGTGCTGAACAACCTGTACAAGCACACCGACCTCCAGACGAACTTCGGCGCCAACATGCTGGCGCTGGTCGACGGCGTGCCGCGCACGCTGTCCCTGGACGCGTTCATCCGGCACTGGGTGACGCACCAGATCGAGGTCATCGTGCGCCGGACCCGCTTCCGGCTGCGCAAGGCCGAGGAGCGCGCGCACATCCTGCGCGGTCTGCTGAAGGCCCTGGACGCCATCGACGAGGTCATCGCGCTGATCCGGCGCAGCGACACCGTCGACATCGCGCGCACCGGCCTGATGGGCCTCCTGGAGATCGACGAGATCCAGGCCAACGCGATCCTGGAGATGCAGCTGCGGCGCCTGGCGGCCCTGGAGCGGCAGAAGATCGTCCAGGAGCACGACGAGCTCCAGGCGAAGATCAACGAGTACAACCAGATCCTGGCCTCCCCGGTGCGCCAGCGCGGCATCGTCAGCGAGGAGCTGGCCGCGATCGTCGAGAAGTACGGCGACGACCGTAAGACCAAGCTGATCCCGTACGAGGGCGACATGTCCATCGAGGACCTGATCGCCGAGGAGGACATCGTCGTCACCGTCTCGCGCGGCGGTTACGTCAAGCGGACCAAGACGGACGACTACCGGGCGCAGAAGCGCGGCGGCAAGGGGGTGCGGGGCACGAAGCTGAAGGAGGACGACATCGTCGACCACTTCTTCGTCTCCACCACGCACCACTGGCTGCTGTTCTTCACCAACAAGGGCCGGGTGTACCGGGCCAAGGCGTACGAGCTGCCCGAGGCGGGCCGGGAGGCGCGCGGCCAGCACGTGGCGAACCTGCTCGCCTTCCAGCCGGACGAGGCGATCGCCGAGATCCTCGCCATCCGGGACTACGAGGCGGCGCCGTACCTGGTGCTGGCCACCAAGTCCGGCCTGGTCAAGAAGACGCCTCTGAAGGATTACGATTCGCCCCGCTCCGGCGGTGTGATCGCGATCAACCTGCGGGAGCGCGAGGACGGCGGCGACGACGAGCTGATCGGCGCAGAGCTGGTCTCGGCCGACGACGACCTGCTGCTGATCAGCAAGAAGGCGCAGTCGATCCGGTTCACCGCCACGGACGAGTCCCTTCGCCCGATGGGCCGCGCCACCTCCGGCGTCAAGGGGATGAGTTTCCGCGAGGGCGACGAGCTTCTCTCGATGAATGTGGTGCGACCCGGTACGTTCGTGTTCACTGCCACCGACGGCGGGTACGCGAAGCGGACCCTCGTCGACGAGTACCGCGTCCAGGGCCGCGGCGGCCTCGGCATCAAGGCCGCCAAGATCGTGGAGGACCGCGGTTCGCTCGTCGGGGCGCTGGTCGTGGAGGAGACCGACGAGATCCTCGCGATCACCTTGTCCGGTGGTGTGATTCGCACGCGAGTCAACGAGGTCAGGGAGACGGGCCGTGACACCATGGGCGTCCAACTGATCAACCTGGGCAAGCGCGATGCCGTGGTAGGTATCGCACGTAACGCCGAGGCGGGGCGCGAGGCGGAGGAGGTCGACGGTGAGGACGCCGACGACATCACCGCCGAGGAGGCCCAGGCCACCGGCACGGACGAGGGTGAGGCGCCCTCGGCCGAGTAGCACGAGGAGTGAGTCATCGTGAGCGGAGCCACGGGCGCCGGATCGGCCGGTACCTCCACGGGTACGGAGACGGACGGCGGCGGCCGTGGCTCCGCCGCGCATGCGGGGACGGCCACCGACCCGCATACGACCAACCTGAAGCCGGTGCGGGCGTCCGCGGCGGACGCTTCCGGCACGTCTGCACCCCAGGGGGGAACTGTGACGGACACCCGAGGCCCGGCCGCGGCCGGCGAGGCGCAGTCGTCGTCTCCGCTCCCCGGGGAGCGGCGCCCCGAGCAGCCCGGCGGGCCGTACCACCCGCCGCAGGCCTACCCGGCGCAGCCGGCGGCCGGCGGGGTACGGCGTCCCCGTACCGGGGTGCGGACCGCGCCGCGCACCCGTAAGGCGCGGCTGCGGGTGGCCAAGGCCGACCCGTGGTCGGTGATGAAGGTCAGCTTCCTGCTCTCCATCGCGCTCGGCATCTGCACGATCGTCGCCTCGGCGGTGCTGTGGATGGTCATGGACGCGATGGGCGTGTTCTCCACGGTCGGCGGCACGATCTCGGAGGCGACCGGCTCGAACGAGGCGAACGGCTTCGACCTCCAGTCCTTCCTCTCGCTTCCGCACGTCCTGATGTTCACGACGATCATCGCGGCCATCGACGTCGTCCTGGCGACCGCGCTGGCCACGCTCGCCGCCTTCATCTACAACCTCTCCGCGGGCTTCGTCGGCGGCGTCGAACTGACCCTCGCCGAGGACGAGTGACGGCCGCCGGGAACCGATTTTGGGACTGACGTGGTCGTGCGCTAATCTTCAGGAGTCAGCGCGCGGGACACACACCGCAAAGCGCGGCGGGGCTATAGCTCAGTTGGTTAGAGCGCATCCCTGATAAGGATGAGGCCACAGGTTCAAATCCTGTTAGCCCCACCAGCGAAAAGACCCCCGGTCCGGATGGACTGGGGGTCTTTGACATCTACGGCTGACATCAACGGCCGTGAACCGCGACGGTCAACCGATGAGTGGGTCTTCGAGGAGCTGCGGCGGAGCCCCAGCACGAGGACCAGGACGCAGGCCGCGTAGAGGCGGTGGGCGCGGGATGCCCGCAGGAAGGCGACAGCCTCACGCGCGCTCCAAACCTTGCCCTTGTCCTTGCTCACCTTGGGCATGTCCACCAGGAGGGCGACGTTGCGCGTCAGGATCTCCTCACGGATGGCCCGGTTGGGAGCGTTGCGCAGTACCGCGGCACCTTGAAGCGGGTGGCGGCCCCGACCTCCTCACCCTTCAGCGTGGCCATGAATGTACGGACCTGCGCCGGCGTGAGCTTTGTCAACGGCTTCTTGGCCAGGTGCGGCAGCAGGTACAGCCTGATCTTGGACTCGTACTTGATGCAGGTGTTGTGCTCCCGTTCCGGCTTGACGATGTACTCCAGTCAGTAGCCAGCCACTCACCGACCGTCCAGGCTCGCGAGGGCACTGGGATGTCGTTTCGCTCCTGCTCCTGGAGTTGCCGAGCTTTTCGTTGGCCTCGTCCCAGGTCGTGCCATAAACGTACTTCCGGACGCGGTTGCCGTCCGTGTCGGTGACATACGCGGCGCTCTGGTAGCGACTGTCCGTGCGCTTGGCGATGGCGCCCCCGCCGTTGGGCCGTCGCTTGGCCATCAGGCAGCCTCACCGATCTGCCCCGTACTGAAGGGGCGTCAAGATCGTTCGTACAGTGGCGCGCTCCACCTTGACGCTCCCGAACCACGCCCGCTCCACGGTGTGTGGGTCGACGGCGGACGGGATGGGAGCTGAGGCGGGTGGTGGGTCAAGCAAAGAAACAGCCGCCGAGCGCTGGAACGAAGGCTCTAACGCCCGTGACGGTTCTCCGCTCTGACGAAGTTCTACCTGGTCAGGACATATTTAGGGCGTGGCGAGGTGTTCATGGGTGTACATGCTCCGTACAAGCGCACAGGCGCATGCCAACCCCCAGCTCTCAAGAGGAAGTTGCAGCGGCGTACTGTGTCGCGCTAGCCTCGAAAAATCGCCGGCGATTATCGTATTAATTCGCCGGCCAAAACGGCGAGGGGCGGGACGGTGGGCGAAAGCGACGACAGCATCAAGGAGATGCTAGCGGGGAAGGACGTTCGGCCGACCTGGTTTGAGACGGTCGCCTTCCGGTCCGTGATCGGTGACATGGTCGCGTTCAACTTCATGCAGCAACTCCCGTCACTCGTCGAGCTTCGAGCCCGCCAGGAGTCCGGAGTCATCATCCGCAAGGACTACGACCTCGACGACGACGAGTACGGGAACCGCCCGGTGGACCCGAAGCACGTCGAGCGCATCGCGGCGGGCTTGTACAACCGCCCCGACACTCCGGTTCAGCAGATTCAGCTGGCCATCGCGGAGGACACGGACGGCGAACCCACGTTCCACTGGGAGCACTTCAGTCAGTTGTCGCCAGGTGTGGAGCTTGGAAGGTTCAAGCTCTACCAGGGCGTGCCGATGCACATCGAGAACGGCCAACACACTCTGGACGCGCTTGCGCGGACGTGGCTGAGGGTCAAGGGCGCGATGTACGGCCGTGACGCCGAGGTCCAGGAAGTGTTGTCACAGGCGGCCGCGCCGATCCAGATCCTGGTGCAGAACGATCGGGACGAAGTAACGAGGCTCTTCGTCGTAGCCGGCCAGACCAAACCCATTCCGGCTGCGCTGATGACGGCGCTGGACCAGTCCTCGTACGCGAATCGCCTAGGCACGCAGGTGGGCCGACAGGCTCGACTCCTCCGGGATGAGCCTGATCGCCTGGTGTATCTCCGGACCGCAGCGAAGGAAGAGACGCTCTACACCACCGCTCACATGCGCGGGTACGCCACGGCGATGCTGATCGGATTTCGCGACCGGACGCCCGACGCCAGGGAGACCAACGTCATCAAGGCTCTCGAAGCTGAGGCCGAGGCAGCAGACGACAGCAATGCGAACCTCAACGACGTACTAGAGGATGTAGTTGCGCAGATCGTAAAGATCACGGACTACGCGTACGACCGCATGCCGGGGTGGAAGGATCTGCGCCGCAGTTCGGATGGTGAGGGGCTGACGCCGAAGCGGTTCCGTAGCGAGTATCTGCATGGCTCCCCGGCAGGGCTGTATGTCGTGGGCGCGGTTCTCGGAGCGGCACGGTTCTGTGGAATCTCGCTTGAGCGCACTGTAGATGCCCTGGCGGATCTGCCCTGGGAGCGCACAGCCGGCAAGGTTCGCAAGGTAGAAGGCGTGGAGAGGAAAGTGCACCCGCTCTTCGACAACACACTCGTACGGTTCGAGCGACAGGTAGCCGTGGACGGCGACATCATCTGGACGCCGACCACTGCGGGTGGCGCACGAACGAACTACGAGGCGGCTGCCGCGGCGGTGCTGAAGACTCTCGCCAAGAATGACCCGGCGTTCCACGACATGACGCTCGTGCCCGTGCTTGTGCACCTTGGCCTGCGCTCCGCGAACCGCCGTGGCCGGCCGCGCAAGACGGCAGTGGAGTGACGCCTCACAGACATGGCCGTCCTACCACAAAGGACGGCCAGTAGTAAGAAACAGCTGGTGGGGCCGCATCTCAGTCGCCAAACAGATACCGCGACCCCACCTGGACAACCGAAAGGGGTTGCAGTGTCAGTAGACCTCAACCAGCACCCGCCCGACAACCACAGCTGGTGGGACCAGATCGTCGAGGCCGCGTTGTTCCTGACCGTGGTGGCCTTCGGGTTCGCGGCACTCGATGCGGCCACACCACTAAACCTTGAGGCCTACTTCGTGAGCATCGTCGGGGCTCTTGGTGCCACCATGCTTACGCAGTGGAACGGCCCTGAGCCGCCCGGCGGCGGGCCGGCCCTGAGGCTTGCAGTCTGATCATCCAGGACCGTCTTCGCGAAGGCACCACTGCTGGGCCACGGGACTGTCAAGGTGCCGGTTGATGGCTGACACCAGTTCCTGACACCAACAGGGGCGAACTTCAGCGGTCGGCACCGAACCTCGGCGTAGAACCAATCGAGACACATCACGGGGTGTCCGACGTCGGAGGTTCACTCTGATCGACCTGATAAGGATGAGGCCACAGGTTCAAATCCTGTTAGCCCCACCAGCACGAAGACCCTCAGCCGATTATGGCTGGGGGTCTTCGACGTGTACGGCCGACATCAACGGCCGTGAGGTGATGCATGTAGTGTCGATTGCGACCAGCTGCCTCTTCGTTTGGGGGAAATACGAATGAGGAAGGGCCCGTTCATCACAGTGGTCGCCGTCACTGCGATGCTTGGAACCGCGCTCGGTTCCCTCGCGTTCCAGCTCCGCGCGGCCGGCTACGAGCAGTACGTCGAGTCCGTGGCCACCTTCAGCGTGCTGATGTACGTCACCTCGGTTCTGGCCGCGGTGACGTGGGTCCGCGACGGGCGGCCGCACGCGAACTGAAGTGCGCCGTCCGACGACGAAGCGGGCACGGCGTCCGCGTAGCTGAAAGGACGGAACCAGGGGGCTCGTGGAGATCGTGGAGCGGGAGCTGGCCGAGCCCTGGGAGGGGCTGCTGGCCTCCCCCGTGGGCGGCGGCGCGGCCGGGGTGCTGGTGCTGGGCGGGTCCAGTGGGCGGGTCATGCGGGAGCGGGCGCGGCTGCTCGCCCGGCAGGGGATCACCGCGCTCACGATCCGCTGGTTCGGCGGGCCCGGGCAGCCGCCGGGGATCTGTGAGGTCCCGCTGGAGACCTTCACCGCCGCCGTCGATCTGCTGCGCGGCACAGGGGCGCGCCGGATCGGTGTGCTCGGGGTCTCCAAGGGGGCCGAGGCGGCCCTGCTCACGGCCGTCCGCGACGACCGGGTGGACGTGGTGGCCGCCCTGTCGCCCAGCCCGCTGGTCTGGTGCAATGTCGGGCCCGGCCGGGACGGGGCCGACCGCCCGTACCGCTCGTGCTGGACCTGGCGGGGCCGGCCGCTGCCCTTCGTGCCGATGGACGACTCCTGGGCGCCGGCCGAGCCGGAGGGCGGGCCGGTCGCCATCCGGGGCTGGTACGAGCGCAGCGAGCGGACCTTCGCCGAGCTGCTCCCGGCGGCCGAGATCCCCGTCGAGGCGGCGCGGGCCGAGCTGATCCTGGTCGCGGGCGGCGACGACGCGATGTGGCCCTCGGGGCCCTACGCCGAGCGGCTGGCCGAGCGCCGGCGCGCGGCCGGGGCGGACGTCCGCCTGATCACCCGCGCCGACGCCGGCCACCGGCCCCTCTTCCCCGGTGAACTCCCCTCGCCGCCGTCCCCGGCCTTCCGGTACGGCGGCACACCGGAGGCCGACGGGCTGCTCGGCGCGGCCGCCTGGCCGCACCTCTTGGACGCGCTGCGGGGCTGAGCGGCTACGTGGCGGCTATTTGGTCACCTCCGCGGACTTGTAGGCGGTCTTGCCGGGGGCCGCGCAGACGAACCAGTTGGCGGTGGGGAACTCGCGGATCGACCTGATGACGCCGTTCACGTCGTGGAGCGCGGAGTTGTCAGGGGCGAGGTTCGCCACGGTCGTACTGCCGTCCTTCCAGTGGCAGGTGACCTGTCGTGCCGACGTGGCCACCGTGCCGATGACCAGGCGCGAGGGGCCGCTCTTGGCGATGAGCGGCTGGGGGAGGGCGTTGATCTGGGTTCCCTCCGGATGAGGCAGGTCGGCGGTGGTGTCGGAGGACACGATCAGGCGGGTGCCGTTCTGCTTGGGGCTTCCGAACTGGCGGATGACGAAGTAGCTCGTCCTGCCGATCAGGTCGGACGGGCTGCCCGAGGTCACCGGGACGAGGCCCCAGTCCGCCATGGCCTTCATCTGCCGGACGGCCTCGGCCCGGTCCCGGGGCGCCGTCCACACCCGCAGGGCCACGCTCCACTCCCTGCCGTCGTGGGTGCCGAAGCCCACCGTCGAGTCCACCGGTTCGTCGACCCGCGGCCTGCCGACCCCCGTATGCGCCGGTGCAGCCGACTCACGGTCGGGCAGCACCCGCACCGCCCCCACCGCGCCCCCCGCCACCACCGCGGCCGCGACCGCCGTCGCGGCCCACCGCCGGGCCCGGCGCCGCCGG
>NZ_MUNF01000778.1 GCF_002154555.1 Streptomyces murinus | reverse complement strand
CTGGGGCAGCAGATCGCGGGCACCGCCTGGGTCGCCCGGCGCTGCCGCGATCTGCTGCCCCAGCTGCTGCGGCTCGCCCTGGACGAACTGCGCCACAGCGCCCGTGGCACCGGCGCCGACCTCGATGTGGCCGCGTCGGCCGCGGTCGCCGCCGCGCTGGCCGCGCTTCCGGAGCGGTGCCCGGCCCGGACGCCGTCCGGGGCGCACGCCCTGACCGGACTTCCGCCGCGCGCCGTACTGCCCGGATCCGGCCCGCTCGACCTGGAGGTCGGTATCAGCTGACCTCGGCCCCGGCCGCCGGGCGGGTGCCGTCCGGCTCGGCCGGGGTCAGCGAACGCAGGATCAGGGACAGGCCGTAGTCGAAGCGTTCGTCGAAGTCGATGTCCTCCAGATGCGCGGCCACCCGGCTCAGCGACGGGTGGTCGCCCGCCGCGAGGGCGGTGCTCAGCGTGTGCTCGCCCGCGTCGCCCAGGGCCTGCTGCTCCTGAGTGAGGCCGAGCGTCAGATAGAGCACCGTCCAGAAGGCCCAGGCCGCGTCGCGCTCGGACAGACCGCCGTCGAGCAGCGCCTCCAGCATCTTGTCCGCGTAGCGCAGGGTGCCCGGCTCGGCCGCGTACGTGCCCGTCACCAGCGCGGCGCCGTCCCGGTGCGCGAGCAGTGCGTGGCGGTAGCGGTGGGCCAGTTCGCGCACCCGCGCGCGCCAGTCCTCGGGCAGGCCGTCCAACGGCACCTCGGCGGCGATCGCGTCCGCCACCAGCTCCAGCAGCCGTGACTTCGTCTTGGCGTGCCACAGCACGGTGTTCATCCGCACGCCGAGCCGGTCGGCCGTGCCGCGCACCGACACGGCCTCGGCGCCGCGTTCGTCGAGCACGCCGAGGGCGGCCCGTACGACGGACTCCAGATCGAGCCTCGATCGGGTGGCTGTCTCATCCGCAGCTTGCTTCTTGGTCACCGACCTAGTCTACTGAAAGTGCGCCTTGGTCACCGACCAAGAGGTGCGGACGGACTGTGCCCGAGGAGGGGTTCATGGAATTGACGGAGTTCATGGCGGCGGAGGGGGTCATCGTCGCCGGCGGTGGGCCGGTCGGACTGTGGCTCGCGGCGGAACTGCGGCTGCGTGACGTGCCGGTGACCGTGCTGGAGGCCCGGCCGCGGCGCAGCCCGCACTCGCGCGCGCTCACCGTGCATCCGCGCACCCTGGAGGTGCTGGACTGCCGGGGAGTGGTCGAACCCTTCCTCGCGGAGGGGGTGCGCATACCGAGCGGCCACTTCGCCGCGCTGACCGAGCGAATGGACTTCCGGCCGCTGGACACCCCGTTCCCCTTCACCCTCTCGCTGCCGCAGGCCCGCACCGAGGAGCTGCTGGAGGAGCACGCGGTGCGGGCCGGCGCGCGGATCCTGCGCGGCCACCGGGTCACCGGGGTCGAGGCGGGCGCGGACGCGGTGGAGCTGACCGTCGAGGGTCCGGACGGCCCCTACCGGACGAGCGCCGCCTATGTGGTGGGCTGCGACGGCACACGCAGCGCGGTCCGGGAGTCGGCCGGTGTGGCCTTCCCCGGCACTGCGGCGACGCTGTGGGCCTGGATGGGCGATGTGGTGCTGGACGCGCCGCCGGCCGGTCCGGCGGTCAGCGGGCCGCGCGGGCAGCTGATGGTGTTCCCGCTGCCGGGCGGGGTGCACCGGGTCGTGGGCAATGATCCGGACACCCTGCGCCAGGCGCGGCCGGGCGAGCTGACCTTCGAGGAGCTGCGGGAGCGGGTGACGGCCATAGCGGGCACCGACTTCGGCATGCGCGACCCCCGCTGGCTCTCCCGCTTCGGCAACGCCACCCGGCAGGCGGAGACCTACCGGCGCGGCCGGGTGCTGCTGGCCGGGGACGCCGCTCATATGCACTTCCCGGCGGGCGGCCCCGGCCTGAATGTGGGCGTGCAGGACGCCACCAACCTCGGCTGGAAGCTGGCCGCCGTCCTCCGGGGCACCGCCACGGACGGCCTCCTGGACAGCTACCACGGCGAGCGCCATCCGGTCGGCGCCGAGCTGCTGCTCAACACCCGCGCGCAGACCGCCCTGATGACCACCTACGCCCCGGAGGGGCAGGCACTCCGCGGGCTGCTGGGCGAATTCATCGCCACGGTCCCGGAGTTCAGCCGGACCCTCGCCGAGCGGATGTCGGGCCTCTCCGTGGTCTACCCCCCGGCCGAGGGCGCCTCGGCCCATCCGCTGACCGGCCGCCGGGCACCCGACCTCCGGTTCGCCGACGGGCGGCGGCTGTTCGAGCTGCTGCGCGATGGCGGCCGGGTCCTGCTGGACCTCACCGGCAAGGCGGCGGCAGGACTGCCCGGCCGGACCCCGGACACCGTCGTGCACTCCGCACCGCTCGCCCCGCACGACCGGGACGCCTGGCGGCGGGTGACCGCGGCACTGATACGCCCCGACGGCCATGTGGCCTGGGCCGCCGAGGAGACCGCCCCGGAGACGCTCACCCGGTCCGTGTCCGGGGCTCTTGCCGCGATGGCGGGTCAGGGGGCGGCTGCTGTCGGGTGACACGGGGCCGGGATGTGCCGATCCGGGGCGGAGCTGTCTGCCGCCGGGTCGGCGCTGCCGGTCACGCGGGTCCGTGCCGTCCGCCGTTCCCTGGAGGTCGGTGCCGCCCGGTGTCCGGTGGGGTGACTCTCTCGTCCGGCGTCAGTGTCGCCCCACCGGTACGAAGCGGACCGGTGTGCCCGGAGGGGCCTGCGCGGCGGCCGGGAGGTCGGGGGGGTGGACGACGGCGATCACCGGATAGCCCCCGGTGGTCGGATGGTCGGCCAGAAAGACCACCGGGCGGCCGTCCGGCGGTACCTGTACGGCGCCCAGCACCATCCCCTCGCTGGGCAGTTCGCCCTCGCGGGCGCGTTCCAGCGCGGGGCCCTCGGTGCGCAGGCCGATGCGGTTGCTCGCCGGGGAGACCCGGTAGGCGCGCGCGGTCAGGTCGTACCGGCCGCGCGCGGTGAACCAGTCCGCGCGCGGGCCCGGCGTCACCCGGAGCACGAGTTCCGTCGGCGGACCCGGCTGCGGGGCGGTGTCCACGCGCGCGGCCGGTCCCGCCGGGCGGCCGAGCGGCAGCACCGTGCCCTCGGCGAGCGGGGCCGGGCCGAGGCCGGACAGCAGGTCGGTGGCGCGGCTGCCGAGCACCGGCTCGACGGCGATGCCGCCGCGCACGGCGAGGTAGCCGCGCACTCCCGCCGACACCGCGCCCACCTCCAGAAGCTCACCGGCGGGCACCACCACGGGCGCGCCCCAGGCCGCCGGGCGGCCGCCGACCGTCACCGGGCAGGGTGCGCCGCCGACCGCGACGGTCACCGTCGATCGGGGGCGCAGCGCACATCCGTCGAGCGTCGTCTCCAGCACCGCGGCGTCCGGCCCGTTCCCGGCCAGCCGGTTGACCAGCGCCGCCGCGGGCGGATCCAGCGCCCCCGACCGGGGCACCCCGAGATGCGCGTACCCGGGCCGCCCGAGGTCCTGCACGGTGGTCAGCATCCCGGGTCGTACGACGACGAGCGCACGGTCGGTCATGGGCCCTCCACCGGCAGAACCTTCACGGATACGACGTCCCGGCCCCCGCTCATGGCCCCTCCACCGGCACGAATCGCACCCGCGTGCCCGGCGACAGCAGCGCGGCCGGGTCACGGGTGTGGTCCCAGAGCACCGCGTCGGTGGCGCCGATCAGCTGCCAGCCGCCCGGCG
>NZ_MUNF01000777.1 GCF_002154555.1 Streptomyces murinus | reverse complement strand
CGGCGGGCGACGAGGCCAAGGTGCTGGCCGGCGGGCAGAGCCTGCTGGCGCTGCTGCGATTGCGGCTCGCCTTTCCCGAACTGGTCGTGGACGTGGGCCGGATCGCTGGTCTGCGCGGGGTCCGCGAGGAGGGTGAGACGCTGGTGATCGGCGCGCTCACCACCCACCACGAGGTGATCCACGATCCGCTGGTACGCCGGCACGCCGGTCTGCTGGCGGCGGCGACGGCGACCGTCGCCGATCCGGCGGTACGGCATCGGGGCACGCTCGGCGGCGCGTTGGCGCACGCCGACCCGGCCGGCGATCTGCCCGCGATCGTATTGGCGCTGGACGGCGAACTGGTCGCCGTGGGCCCCGGCGGGCGACGCACCGTCCCGGCAAGGGAGTTCTTCGTCGGCTATCTCCAATCCGCCCTCGCTCCGGATGAGTTGCTGGTGGAGGTGCGGTTGCCGAAGGCGGACGGCTGGGGCTTCCACTACGAGAAGTTCCACCGGGTGGCGCAGTCCTGGGCGATCGTCGGGGTCGC
>NZ_MUNF01000776.1 GCF_002154555.1 Streptomyces murinus | reverse complement strand
GCGCAGGGGGCGCACCCCGGCCCCCGCCGGGGTGCGCCCCCTGCGCCTCCTGGCGCATTCTTGCTGTGTGATCCACCCGGAGGCGGACAGGACGAGGTAGGGCCGATGGCGGGCAGCGGGGAGCGGGCGGTCCGTACTCGGGCCCGACTGGCCGCGCTGCTGGCGGACGCCTCCACCGCGGCGCTCCGCTCGGCGGGCGGCCGGGTGGCCGGCGTGTATCTGCGCGCCGACGGCCCGGGCGACGCGCCCGACTTCCTCCGTCTGGCCGTCCTCGCCGGTCTCCCCGGGCCCCTCTTCCGCCCCTGGTGGCGGGTGCACATGGACCGCCCCTTCCCCGTCTGCGACGCCTACCGGCTCGGGCTGCCCGTGGTGCTGCCGAACGCGACGGAGGCCGTGCGCCGGTATCCGCAGTTCGCGGCGGGGCTGCCGTTCCCCTTCGCCTCGGTGCACATGCCGGTGCCGGGCGGCGGCGGACCGCTCGGGGTCCTCGCGGTGCTGCGTCCCTCGGCCGGCGACGACGGGGACGAGCCGCTCGACCGGGAGCTGCTGGCGAGGCTCGCCGAGGGCCTGGGCACCGAGCTGCTCGCGCTCGCCGACGGGGACCGGGCCGCGATCGTCTGGGACGGGGAACCGCAGTGCGTACGGCCGCCCGCGGCCCGGCCCCCGCAAACGGCGGTCGGGCGCTTCACCTGGGACCCCGCCACCCACGCGGTCCGCGCGGACGACCGGCTGCACACCCTGCTCGGCCTGGCGGCGGGCGACTTCGCGGGGACGGACACCGCGCTCGCCGAGGCGCTCGCCCCGGCGGAGGCGTACCGGGTGCTGGCCGCGCTGCGCGACACCGCCGCCGGGAAGCCGCCGGGCGCGCCGCTGAGCCTGCGGGCGGCCGACGGCGTGTCCCGGCTGCTGGACCTGTGGCCCGCCGGGGACGGCGGGGCGCTGCCGTCCCCGGCGGACGGCGGCGGCGCGGTGGCGCGGGTCGGCGGGGTGGTGTTCGACCCCGGCCGGGCGGCCCTCGCCGACGGCGCCGCCGACCAGCTGCCGCAGGGCGTGTTCTGTCTGGACCGGCTGGGGACGGTCGGGTACGCCAACGCGGCCGCGGCTCGGTTCGCCGGGCGGGCGCGGGAGGCGCTGCTCGGGCGGACGCTGTGGGACGCGCTGCCCTGGCTGACCGGGCCGCCGTACGACGATCATCTGCGTGGCGCCCTGCTGTCCCCGGAGCCGGTGCACTTCCATGTGCGGCGGCCGGGCGGCACGGACGGCGGGTACGACGGGTTCGCGGTGTCGGTGTATCCCGGCGACGACCTGCTGACCTGCACGCTCGTCCCGGCCAGCCGGATGGAGGCGCCGGGCGGGCCCCGGCCGCCGGGGCCGGCGGTGGCGGCAGGTCCCTCGATGGCGGCGGCGTACCGGCCGATCGCGCTGGCCATCGCGCTGACCGACGCGGTGACGGCCCAGCAGGTGTCGGCGGTGGTGATGCAGGAGCTGCTGCCCGCGTTCGGCGGCCGCCGGCTGGCCATCTATCTGCTCCAGGAGCGGCATCTGCACCTGGCGTGGGAGTCGGGCTTCCCGCCGGGCTTCCTGGAGCCGTTCGACGGGGTGGCGCTCGACGCGCGGATCCCGGCCGTGGAGACCCTGGCCACCGGGCGCCCGCTGTTCTTCGAGTCGATGCGGCAGCTGGCCGAGACGTATCCGGGACTGCCGCTGGACGCCGAGGAGGGGTCCCGGGCGTTCCTGCCGCTGATCGCGTCCGGGCGGCCGGTCGGCTCCTGCGTCCTCGGCTTCGACGGGCCGCGCGGCTTCAGCGCGGAGGAACGCACGGTGCTCACCGCGCTCGCCGGGCTGATCGCGCACGCGATGGAGCGGGCCCGGCGCTACGACAGCGAGGCGGCCCTCGCCCGGGGCCTCCAGCAGGCCCTGCTGCCGAGCCGTCTCTCGGCGCATCCCCGGGTGGAGACGGCGGGCCGCTATCTGCCGGGCACCGAGGGGCTGGACGTGGGCGGCGACTGGTACGACGTGGTGGAGTCGGGGGACGGTCTCGCGCTGGTCATCGGGGATGTGCAGGGGCACGGGGTGCAGGCGGCGGCGACCATGGGCCAGCTGCGCAGCGCGGTACGGGCGTTCGCGCTGGGCGACCGGCCGCCCGACGAGGTGCTCAGCGGCACCAATCATCTGCTGATCGGCCTGGACCCGGGTCAGTTCGCGAGCTGCTGCTGTCTGCGCCTGGATCCGGCCACCGGGCTGACCCGGATAGCCCGGGCGGGCCATCCGCCGCCGCTGCTGCTCGCCCCGGGCGGCCGGGCCCGGCCGCTGGACATCCCCGGCGGTGTCGTCCTCGGGGTGGATCCGGGGGCGCGCTATCCGGTGACCGAGCTGATCCTCGAACCGGACGCGATCCTCGCGCTGTACACGGACGGGCTGGTGGAGCGGGCGGGCGCCGACATCGACGACGGGATCGCCGATCTGTGCCGGGCCCTGGACCGGGCGGGCGCGGCCGCCGGGCGGCGCGACGGCCTCACCCTGTCCGGGGTCGCCGACCGCCTCACCGCCGCCGCCCGGCACGCCGACGCCCGCCCCGACGACGTGGCCCTGCTCCTGGCGAGGAGGCTGCGCCATGGGTAGCCGGCCGGTCCGCCCGCGGTGGCTGCCGGCCGCCGGGCGGAAGTGGCGTGTCGAACGCCTGCGTCCCTTCCGCGCGCTCCTTCCCCGACGCCCGCTCCCCGGGGTGACGGTCTCGCCTGATGGCGTCGGGCAGTGTAGACATGGGCACATGGTGCGACTGCCCGGCCGGCCAGTGTCCCGGCCGCCCCGACCTTTCGGGCACCCGCGCGCACCACTGGCCCCGCCGCCGGACGGCCCCGGTGCGAACGGCGACCGGCCGGGGATGCTGTGGGCGGCGGTGACCGGACGCAGCGTCGCCGGTCAGGTGTTCGTGCTCCAGGTCGTGATCGTGCTGCTGCTGGTGGTCTCGGCGGTGGTGGCCCAGGTCCTCCAGGTGCGCCATGACAGCGACACCGAGGCCCGCAACCGCTCCCTCGCGGTGGCCCAGACGTTCGCCAACGCGCCCGGCACGGCCGCAGCGCTGCGCTCACCGGACCCGACGGCGATCCTCCAGCCGAAGGCCGAGGCCGCCCGCAAGGCGACCGGCGTGGACTTCATCGTGGTGATGAACACCCAGGGGATTCGCTACACCCATCCCCATCCCGACCGCATAGGCAAGAAGTTCGTCGGCACCATCGGCCCGGCCGTGGCCGGCGGCACGGTCGTGGAGAAGGTCAACGGCACGCTCGGCCCGCTGGTGCAGAGCGTGGTCCCGGTCAAGGACGCGAACGGCACCGTGGTGGGGCTGGTGTCGGCCGGTATCACCACCGCGCATGTGGGCGGGACCGCCGATCAGCAGCTGCCCCTGCTGCTCGCCGCCGCCGCGGCGGCGCTCGCGCTGGCCACCGCGGGCACCGCGCTGGTCAGCAGACGGCTGCTGCGCCAGACGCACGGCCTCGGGCCGTACGAGATGACCCGGATGTACGAGCACCATGACGCGGTGTTGCACGCGGTCCGCGAGGGTGTGCTGATCGTCGGCCGCGACGGGCGGCTGCTGCTCGCCAACGACGAGGCGCAGCGCCTGCTCGACCTGCCCAGGAACGCCGAGCGCCGGCATGTCCTGGAGCTGGGCCTGGACGACGACACGGCGCGGCTGCTGGCCTCGGGGCGGGTGGCGACGGACGAGGTGCACCTGGTCAAGGACCGCCTCCTGGCGATCAACCAGCGGCCCACCGAACTGCGCGGCGGCCCGGCCGGCAGCGTCACCACGCTGCGCGACTCCACCGAGCTGCGGGCGGTATCCGGGCGGGCCGAGGTGGCCCGGGAGCGGCTGAACATGCTGTACGACGCCGGGGTGGGCATCGGCACCAGCCTGGATGTCACCCGTACCGCCGAGGAACTCGCGGAGCTGGCGGTGCCCCGGTTCGCGGACTTCACGACCGTGGACCTGTTCGAACCGGTGCTGCACGGAGAGGAGCCGCGGCCCGGGAGCGATCTGCGGCGGGTGGCCTGTGTGGGCATCCGCAAGGACTCCCCGCTGTATCCGGTGGACCACCGGATCCGGTTCGTCGCGACCTCGCCGCAGGCCCACAGCCTGACCACCGGGCAGTCGGTGGTGGAGCCGCGGCTGCGGGACGCGCCGGGCTGGCGGGCGCAGGAGCCGGAGCGCACGGACAAGGTGGTGGAGTACGGCATCCACTCGCTGATCACCGTGCCGCTGCGCGCGGGCAGCCTGGTGCTGGGGGTGGCGAACTTCTGGCGGGCGGAGAAGCCGCAGCCGTTCGACACCGAGGAGCTGGCGCTGGCCGAGGAGCTGGTGGCGCGGGCCGCGGTGTCCATCGACAACGCCCGCCGGTACACGCGCGAGCACAGCATGGCGGTGACCCTCCAGCGCAGCCTGCTGCCGCGGACGCTGCCCGAGCAGGGCGCGCTGGAGATCGCGTACCGGTATCTGCCGGCGCAGTCCGGGGTGGGCGGCGACTGGTTCGACGTACTGCCGCTGTCCGGGGCCCGGGTGGCGCTCGTGGTGGGCGACGTGGTGGGGCACGGGCTGCACGCGGCGGCGACCATGGGGCGGCTGCGCACGGCCGTGCACAACTTCTCCGCGCTGGACCTGCCTCCCGATGAACTGCTCGGTCTGCTGGACGAGCTGGTGGGCCGGATCGACCAGGACGAGAACCCGGACGAGGGCGCCGCGGTGACCGGCGCGACCTGTCTGTACGCGGTGTACGACCCGGTGTCGCGGCGCTGCACCATGGCCCGCGCGGGGCATCCGCCGCCCGCACTGGTGCATCCCGACGGGCGGGTGGAGTTCCCGGAGATGCCGGCCGGGCCGCCGCTGGGCCTGGGCGGGCTGCCGTTCGAGACGGTCGATCTGGAGCTGGGCGAGGGCAGCAGGCTGGTGCTGTACACGGACGGCCTGGTGGAGGACCGGGAGCGGGACATCGACGTCGGTCTTGAGCTGCTGGGCGACGCCCTGCGCCGGACGCCGGACAGCTCCCCGGAGACGACCTGCCGTACCGTGCTGGAGGGGATGCCGGGCCGGCCGAGCGACGATGTGGCGCTGATCGTGGCCCGGACCCGGGTGCTGGGTACGGACCAGGTGGCCGAGTGGGAGGTGCCGTCCGATCCGGCGGCCGTCTCCGAGGTGCGCGCCGCGGTGACCCGGGCGCTGGAAGCGTGGGGCCTTGAGGAACTGGCGTTCACGACCGAGCTGATCCTCAGCGAGCTGGTCACCAACGCCATCCGCTACGGGCGGCCCCCGATCGGGGTACGGCTGCTGCGCGACCGCACCCTGATCTGCGAGGTCTCCGACCGCAGCACGACCTCCCCGCATCTGCGCTACGCGGCGAGCACCGACGAGGGCGGCCGGGGCCTGTTCCTGGTGGCACAGGTCGCCGACCGCTGGGGGACCCGCTACACGCCGAACGGCAAGATCATCTGGGCGGAGCAGCCACTGCCGTAGGGGCTGCTCCGCCCGGACCCTGCCGTTCGGCGCGCCGGTCAGCCGGCGGTGGGGCGCGCCGGGCATCCGGCGGTGGGGCGCCGGACAGTCGGCGGTGGGGTACCGGTCAGTCGGCGGTGGGGGCGCCGGGGACGCGGCGCTCGCCGCCGTTGTGGCGCCGCCACATCCGGTAGACCTCCACCGCGTCGTCGCGCGGCTCGTGCCGCATCGGGAGTCGGCGCTCGTCCCAGTTCTTGCCGAACTCCGCGTAGAAGGTGTCCAGTTCGAAGTACTTGCGGTCGTCGACGTAGTACGGCTCGTAGGCGTCGCGGGTGGTGAGGAAGACGACCTCGTCCGGCGAGCAGTAGTAGAGCGAGCCCAGGCACATCGGGCAGGGGTGGGCGAGGACGTAGATGGTCGTCCCGGTCAGGTGCTCGGTGCCCAGCTGCACACAGGCCTCGCGGATGGCGAGGATCTCCGCGTGCGCGGTGGGGTCGTTGGTCTGGGCGACCCGGTTGGGGCTCTCGGCGAGGATCTCGCCGTCCTTGACGATGACGGTCGCGAACGGGCGGCCGCCCTCGGCGACATTGTGGCGGGCGAGGTCGATGGTGCGCCGGACGAAGTCCATGCTGTCCTCCTGAGAGGTGGGGGTGGGGCGGCTCAGAAGGGCTTGGTCGGCAGGTACTTGCCGTCCAGGGTGATGACGGCGCGCTCGCCGCCCTCGGGGTCGGCGACCTTCTTGACGTCGAGCCTGAAGTTGATCGCGGAGATGATGCCGTCGCCGAACTCCTCGTGGACCAGGGCCTTGAGGGTGGTGCCGTAGACCTGGAGCATCTCGTAGAAGCGGTAGATCGTCGGGTCGGTGGGGATCGCGCCGGGGATCGAGCCGCGGGTGGGGACGGTGGTCAGCAGCAGCGCGGCGTCCGCGTCGAGGCCGAGCAGGTCGGCGACGGCCTTGGCGGCGTCCTGGGGCAGGGCGTGCTGGCCGAGGACGGCGGCGGTGGTGAAGGCGACCGAGAGGCCGGAGGCGTCGGCGATCTGCTGCCAGGAGAGGTCCTTGCGCGTCTTGGCCTCGACGGCGGCGGCGGCCAGGAGCTGGCGGGCGGTGGGGTCGAACTGGGCGTGGATCATGGGTGGTCGTTCCTCACTGCGTGGATGGGGTGGGTACCGGACCGCCCGGGCGGGCCGGTCCGGGGGTCGGTGGTCAGGCCGCGAGCGGGGCGGCGGCCGTCAGGTCCTCGACGCGGCCGGTGGCGATGTCGAAGACCCAGCCGCGCACCGTGACCTGCTGCCGCGCGAGGGCGCGGGCGACGGAGGGGTGGGTGGCCAGGTTCGCCAGCTGGGCCAGCACGTTCTGCCGTACCAGCGCGGGCACGTCCGCGGTGCCCGGGGTGCGGGCCACCGAGGCGTCGGCGAGCCGCAGCCAGTCGGCGACCGCGGGGGCGCCGCTGAGGTCGTGACCGTGGGCCAGCGCGGTCATCGCGCCGCACGCGGAGTGCCCGCAGACCACGATGTCCCGTACGCCGAGCGTGCCGACGGCGTACTCGATGCTCGCCGCGACCCCGTCGGCGCCCGGGGTGCGGGCGGGGACGAGATTGCCGGCGGTGCGGATGACGAACAGCTCGCCGGGCTCACAGCCGGTGATCAGCTCGGGCACGACGCGGGCGTCGGAGCAGCCGATGAACAGCGTGTGCGGCGTGTGCTGCGCGGCCAGCCGGCTGAACAGCTCCCGCTTGGCGGGGAAGACGTCCTGCTGGAAGCGCGCGACGCCGTGGGCGAGGTCATGCATGGGGTCACTCCCTTTCGTGGCGCCCGGCCCGTGGGGCCCGGCGAGATCCACCATGCATGACCTCGGGCTATAGCGTCCAAGACGTGCTGGACATAGAAGCTATTGATGCCATCTATAGGCGTCTATAGTCGTCGTCATGGCCCTGGAACTGCGTCATCTGCGCTATCTGCTCGCCGTGGCCGAGCACGGCAACTTCACCCGTGCCGCCGAGGAGCTGCACATCTCCCAGCCCACGCTGTCCCAGCAGATCAAGCAGCTCGAACGGACCCTCGGCAGCCAGCTGCTCGACCGCACCGGGCGCACCGTGCGCCTCACCGACGCGGGCGAGGCGTACGCCCATCACGCGCGGGGCGCGCTGCACCAGCTGGCCGCCGCCGAGCGCGCCGTCCACGATGTGCGGGACCTGACGCGCGGGCGGCTGCGGCTGGCGGTCACGCCCACGTTCACGGCCTATCTCGTCGGCCCGCTCACCGCCGAGCTGCACGGCCGCCACCCCGGCATCACCCTGACCGTGCGGGAGACCACCCAGGACCGGATCGAAACGGGGCTGCTGGCCGACGAGTTCGACCTCGGCATCGCCTTCCGCGGCACCCATCTGCCGGGTATCACCGCGACCGCCCTGTTCAGCGAGACGCTCACCCTGGTCACCGGTGACTCCGATAACTCCGCTGCCACCGGCGCCCGTTCGGCCGCACTCCCGGTACGGGACCTCGCCGACCGCCAACTTGCGCTGCTCAGCGGTGACTTCGCCACCCGCGGTCATATCGACGCGTATCTGGAGCGGCACGGCGTCAGTCCGCGCATCGCGGTGGAGGCCAACTCCATCCAGGCCCTGACCGAGGTCGTGCAGCGCACCTCCCTGGCCACCGTCCTGCCGGACGCGATCACCCATGACCATCCGCGGCTCGCCCCCATGCCGCTCGAACCGGCCCTGCCGACCCGTACGGTCACCCTCCTCGCCCGCGCCGACGCCTACCGCAGCGCCGCGGCCCTCGCTTTCACCCGCCTCACCCACGAACTGGTGCACAGCCGCGGGTACACGGCCCCCGCCCGGGACGGGTCAGCCGAGGGCGCGGTCGAGGTTGAAGGCGGCGCTGATCAGTGAGAGATGGGTGAACGCCTGGGGGAAGTTGCCCTGTTGCTCGCCGGTGCGGCCGATCTCCTCGGCGTACAGGCCGAGATGGTTGGCGTAGGTGAGCATCTTCTCGAAGGCGAGGCGGGCCTCGTCCACCCGGCCGGCCCGCACCAGCGCCTCGACGTACCAGAACGAGCAGATGGAGAAGGTGCCTTCGTCGCCGCGCAGCCCGTCGGGGCTGACGCGCGGGTCGTAGCGGTAGACCAGCGAGTCGGAGACGAGTTCCTCGGTGAGGGCGTCCAGGGTGGACAGCCACTTGGGGTCGGTGGGGGCGATGAACTTGGCGAGCGGCATCATCAGCACGGAGGCGTCCAGCACATCGCCGTCCTCGTGCTGCACGAAGGCGTGCCGCCGCTCCGACCAGCCCCGGTCCATGATCCGCCGGTAGATCGCGTCCCGGGTCTGCCGCCAGCGCAGCAGCTCGGCGGGCAGCCCGCGCCGGTTGGCGAGCCGGATGGCGCGTTCCACCGCGACCCAGCACATCAGCCGTGAGTACAGGAAGTTCTTGCGGCCGCCCCGGGTCTCCCACACGCCCTCGTCGGGCTGGTCCCAGTGTTCGCAGACCCATTCGACCAGCTGGGTCACGTCGTCCCACTGGGCGCTGGAGATGGGCTGGGCCCATTTGTCGAACAGGTAGACGGAGTCGATCAGGGCGCCGTAGATGTCGAGCTGGAGCTGGTCGGCGGCGGCGTTGCCGACCCGGACCGGGGCCGAGCCCTGGTGGCCCTCCAGATGGGGCAGCTCGCGCTCGGGCAGGTCGGTGCGGCCGTCGATGCCGTACATGATCTGGAGCGGGCCGGAGGCGGCGCCGTCGCCGGGGCTGATGTGGGTGGTGAGGAAGCGCATGAAGGCCTCGGCCTCGCCGCTGAAGCCGAGCCGCAGCAGCGCGTACACGGCGAAGGCCGCGTCGCGCACCCAGACGTACCGGTAGTCCCAGTTGCGCTCGCCGCCGAACTGCTCGGGCAGGCTGGTGGTGGGGGCGGCGACGATGGCTCCGGTGGGGGCGTAGGTGAGCAGCTTGAGGGTCAGGGCGGAGCGGTGCACCATCTCGCGCCAGCGGCCCCGGTAGCGGGACTGCTGGAGCCAGCGCCGCCAGTAGGCGACGGTCGCGTTGAACTCGTGCTCGGCCTCGGCGTGGGCGCAGCCGCGCGGGGCGATGGCGCTGCCGGCCTGGTCGAGGGCGAACACCGCCGTCTCGCCCTCCCCGAGTTTGAACTCGGCGCACGCGTCGCGGCCGTCGCACTCCATGGCCACGGTCGCGGTGAGCGCGAGCGCCAGGTCCGGCGACTCGAACAGCAGCGTGCCGTCCATGTCGCGGACGGTGTGCGGAGCCGCGCCGTAGTCGAAGCGGGGGGCGACCAGCGCGCGGAAGGGCACATGGCCGCGTACGCACACCACCCGCCGGATCAGCCGGTGCCGCACCGTGTCGCAGGGCTGTCCGGTATCGGCGGTGACCGGCATGAAGTCCTGCACCTCGCCGACGCCCTCCTCGGTGAAGAAGCGGGTGATCAGCACATTGGTGTCGGGGAAGTAGAACTGCTTGGTGCGGGCCGGGACGGCGGCGGCCAGCTCGAAGCAGCCGCCGCGCTCGGCGTCCAAAACGGCCGCGAAGACGCTGGGCGAGTCGAAGGACGGCGAGCAGTACCAGTCGATGGTGCCGTTGCTGCCGACCAGGGCGACGCTGCGCAGGTCGCCGATCAGGCCGTGCTCGGCGATGGGCAGGTAGTGGGGGCTCGCGGAGGTGTCCGCGGCGAACGGCGTCTGGCTCATCGGCGGCCTCCCGGTGCGGGTGCGCGAACTCGTCCCGCGTTGCCTCCAGCTTAGGAGCGAGTGAGGCGCGGTGGAGTGGGCAGGCGCTTCTCACCCGTCACCGGCGCGCCCTCCGGATGCAGGGTGCGCCGCGGCGGGCAATGGTGAGAGTGTGCCCCGTTCGGCGGCACCGGCACGGATGCGGTCATCCGGACCGAGGAGGAGGCAACACATGTCGACATCCGCAACTGGAGGGTCCCGGTCGCCCAACGACCACTGCACCCCGGACTCCCTGCTCCACTCGGCTCCCCAGCAGGACGTCACCCCGGAGGACCTGGTGATGGCGGCCGGGCGGGACGTCACCCCGAAGACGCTCGACTGGGCGCGCCGCAAGCTGGAGACGGAGGGTCCGTCGGCGATCGAGAAGCTTCTTCCCTGACGGGGGTGAACGGGGGGCAAACGGGGGGCCAGGGCGGGCGGCGCGGATGGGCGCCGCCCGCCCTGGCCCGGTCCGTGCGCGGAGCGGTACGCGGTCAGGTACGGGACACCGGCCGGATCC
>NZ_MUNF01000775.1 GCF_002154555.1 Streptomyces murinus | reverse complement strand
CGGTCCGCAAACGCCGGACGGACTGTGGAGCGCCGTCGGTCGAACAAACCGGACGACTTCCACCAGGACCCGGTCCCCAGCCGCCGTTCACCTCCACCGTGGTGCCCGGCCCGGCCCGGCGCAGCCCCTCGGCATGGCGCGCGGCCCCGCCCAGGCGTGACGCCATCAGTACGCGGCCGGCGAAGACACGGCTCGCCCCTCTCCGTCTCACCCGCAGGGCCCCAGTCCGGAAGAGCACCCCTCTTGCAACGCCGCACGGACCGAGAGGCGCCGTCGAACGAACAAGGCGGACGCCCCGGCTCCCGTCCCCGCAGCCGCCGTTCGCCGCCCTCCCGGTGCGCGGCCGGGTCCTGGGTGACCCGTACGGGGGTCGGGGCGCGGCCGATGGACCAACCCGCGGAACAACACCGGGTCCCCGCCCGCTGTACCCGGTATGAGCGAATACCGCATCGAGCACGACTCCATGGGCGAGGTCCGGGTACCGGCGGGTGCCAAGTGGCGGGCGCAGACGCAGCGGGCCGTGGAGAACTTCCCCGTGTCCGGGCAGCGGATCGAGCGGGCGCACATCGAGGCGCTCGCGCGGATCAAGGCGGCCGCGGCGAAGGTGAACGCGGAACTCGGGGTGCTGGACAAGGACGTCGCGGGGGCGATCCAGGAGGCCGCCGAGGAGGTCGCCCGGGGCGACTGGGACGAGCACTTCCCCGTCGATGTCTTCCAGACCGGTTCCGGCACCTCGTCCAACATGAACACCAACGAGGTCCTCGCGACCCTGGCGAGCGAGCGGCTCGGGCGCCCGGTGCATCCGAACGACCACGTCAACGCCTCGCAGTCGTCCAACGACGTCTTCCCCTCCTCGATCCACATCGCCGCCACCGCCGCCGTCACCCATGACCTGATCCCGGCCCTCGACCACCTCGCCGCCGCGCTGGAGCGCAAGAGCGCCGAGTTCGCCGACGTGGTGAAGTCGGGCCGCACGCATCTGATGGACGCCACCCCCGTGACGCTGGGCCAGGAGTTCGGCGGCTACGCGGCGCAGGTCCACTACGGCGTCGAGCGGCTGCGCGCCTCGCTGCCCCGGCTGGCCGAGCTGCCGCTGGGCGGCACCGCGGTGGGCACCGGCATCAACACCCCGCCCGGGTTCTCAGCCGCCGTCATCGAGGAGGTGGCCCGCGCGACCGGGCTGCCGCTGACCGAGGCCCGCGACCACTTCGAGGCGCAGGGCGCCCGGGACGGCATCGTGGAGACCAGCGGGCAGCTGCGGACCATCGCGGTCGGGCTGACGAAGATCGCCAACGATCTGCGCTGGATGGCCTCGGGCCCGCGCACCGGGCTCGCCGAGATCCGGCTGCCCGACCTCCAGCCGGGCTCCTCGATCATGCCGGGCAAGGTCAACCCGGTGGTGCCGGAGGCCGTGCTGATGGTCGCCGCCCAGGTCGTCGGCAACGACGCCACCATCGCCACCGCGGGCGCCGCCGGCAACTTCGAGCTGAACGTGATGCTCCCGGTCATCGCCAAGAACGTCCTGGAATCGATCCGGCTGCTGGCCAATGTGACCCGGCTGCTGGCCGACCGCACCGTCGACGGCATCACCGCCGACCGCGAACGCGCCCGCGAGTACGCCGAGTCGTCGCCGTCCGTCGTCACCCCGCTGAACAAGTACATCGGCTACGAGGAGGCCGCGAAGGTCGCCAAGAAGGCGCTCGCCGAACGCAAAACGATCCGTCAGGTGGTGCTGGAGGGCGGGTACGTGGAGCGCGGCGAGCTGACCGCGGAGCAGCTCGACGAGGCGCTGGACGTGCTGCGGATGACCCGCCCGTAACCGCCGAGCGAACTTTTTCGGCCACGCGCACGCGCATGGGGGAACCGTGACCTTCGCCGCAGCGCCCGCCCCGCCCGGCACCTAATATCTGCCCATGACGGACGACGGAACGATGCGGCAAGCGGCGGCGGGACCTGCGGCGTACTGGGCGCCGGGGACACCGATCCTGTGGCGTTACCGGGAGAACGGCGGCGCGAAGTTCCACATCGTGCGGCCCGTCACCGTCGTACGCGACGACGCCGAACTGCTCGCCGTCTGGCTGGCCCCCGGCACCGAGTGCGTGAAGCCGGCCCTGGCCGACGGCACGCCGGTGCACCGCGAGCCGCTGGAGTCCCGCTACACCAAGCCGCGCACGGTACGGCGGGACCGCTGGCTCGGCACCGGCGTGCTCAAGCTCGCCCAGCCCGGCGTGCCCTGGTCGGTGTGGCTGTTCTGGGAGCCGGGCTGGCGGTTCAAGAACTGGTACGT
>NZ_MUNF01000774.1 GCF_002154555.1 Streptomyces murinus | reverse complement strand
CTCGTACAGCCGCCGCGCCCGCCCCCGCCCACCTGGGAACTTGTGACCGCCGCCTGGCGTTGACCAGAGCGGAAGGGTCCACTGGACCGAAGGACTGGACCGAAGGGTTCCCCGCAGTACCACTTGGAGGGCGTACGGTGCACCGCCGGCACAACGGGCTCAGGACCGCAGTACTCCTCGGGGGACTGTCGGCGCTCATCATCGTCATCGGCGGCTTCTTCGGCCGCACCGGGCTGATCGTCGCAGTCCTGATCGCCCTCGGCACGAACGCGTACGCGTACTGGAACAGCGACAAGCTCGCCCTGCGCGCGATGCGGGCCCGCCCGGTGAGCGAGTTCGAGGCCCCGGCGCTGTACCGCATGGTCCGCGAGCTCTCCACGCAGGCCCGCCAGCCCATGCCCCGGCTCTACATCTCCCCGACCGAGGCCCCGAACGCCTTCGCCACGGGCCGCAATCCGCGCAATGCGGCCGTGTGCTGCACCGAGGGCATCATGCGCCTGCTGGACGAGCGCGAGCTGCGCGGCGTCATCGGGCACGAACTGAGCCATGTCTACAACCGGGACATCCTCATCTCCTCGGTGGCCGGCGCGCTCGCCTCGGTGATCATGTTCCTGGTGAACTTCGCCTGGCTGATCCCGATCGGCCGTTCGGACGACGACGAGGGCCCCGGCCTGCTCGGCATGCTCCTGATCATGATCCTGGGCCCGCTCGCCGCCACGCTGATCCAGCTGGCCATCAGCCGCTCCCGGGAGTACGAGGCGGACGCCTCGGGCGCCCAGCTCACCGGTGACCCGCTGGCCCTCGCGAGCGCCCTGCGCAAGCTGGAGATCGGCACCCGGCAGCTGCCGCTGCCGCCCGAGCCGCGGATCGAGACCGCGAGCCACATGATGATCGCGAACCCGTTCCGCCCGGGCCAGGGGCTGTCGAAGATGTTCTCCACGCACCCGCCGATGGCGGAGCGGATCCAGCGCCTGGAGGGCATGGCGGGCCGCAGGCTGTGAGGCCGGCGGTACGGCCTTCGTCCGGCCGGTAGGGCTTTCACACCCGGCTGGTACGACTTTCATCCGGCTGGCAGGGCTTTCACCCGGCCGCCCCTCACAGGGCCAGCGCGAGCGCCGCCCCCAAGCCGCCGAGCACCAGGGCGAAGGCGGCCTGAGGCCAGCCGCCCTCCCCCCACCGGAAGAAGCGGTCCAGGGCGAGCCGGCCGGGCCCGATGGCCGCGACGGCGAGGGCGACGACGGCGATGCCGATGTTGTACTCCACCCCGCCCTTGTCCACCCATACCCCGTGGGCGGCGCTCACGGTGACCATGGCGTTGATCATCACGCCCACGATCGCGGCGGCCGCGAGCGGTACGAGCAGCCCGGCGGCGAGGCCGAGACCGCCGAGGAGCTCGGAGAGGCCGCCGATCGCGGCGAAGAGCTTGCCGGGGCGGTAGCCGAGCGACTCGAACCCCTTGCCGGTGGCCGTGAGCCCCTGCCCGCCGAACAGTCCGAAGAGCTTCTGGGACCCGTGCCCCGCGAGGAACAGCCCGAAGGTCAGCCGGAGCAGCAGCAGCCCGCAGTCCGCCGCGCTCACCCCCGTATGGCCGGCCCCCTGCCGGGTGGCCGAGGGTGCGGCGGCAGTGGTCGGGCCGATGTGATTCCTGGGCATCTGAGGACTCCGTACGGATGCCGGGATGTGCGCTTCCCCCAGGCCTGGACAGGCGTCTGTGCCCCCGTCGTCACCGCCCCTGTAGCGATGATTCCGGAGGTACGGCGCCTCCGCACATCGATCAGCGGCCGCCGAACCCCTGGTCCGTGCGGACGATCTCGCGGCCCAGCGGCATCAGCGAGATCGGGATGAGCTTCAGATTGGCCCAGCCGAAGGGGATCCCGATGATCGACAGGAACAGCGGGATGCTGGTGATCAGATGCTCCAGGGCCAGCCACCAGCCCGCGAAGATCACCCAGATGACGTTGCCGATGACCGATCCGGTACCGGCGTCCGGCCGCTCCACGGCGGTCCGGCCGAACGGCCACAGCACGAACCCGGCGATGCGCAGCGAGGCGATGCCGAACGGGATCGTGATGATCAGGATGAAACAGATCAGCGCGGCGATCAGATAGCCGATCGACAGCCAGATGCCGCAGAAGAGCAGCCACAGGATGTTGAGCAGCAGGTTGAACACCTTCATGATCGGCACCTCTCGGGTCACTGCGCCGGGCTTCCCTGCTGCCACAAGTATCAGCCGATCACACTTTTCGAGCAGTACCGGAGCGCTCTGTGGCGAGATCGGGAACGGTCCGGGACGAACCCCCGACCCGGCGGCGGCAACCAGGGGGAGGTTTGCCGGCGTCCTGTTCACCAAGACGGCACGAACGTGCGCCCGGCGGACCGCTCATCCTCACCAAGATCTCACGAACGAGGCTGTGCGCACCGGGCGCGAAAGGGCAGGGTTGGCGCTATGGGCATCATCGCTTGGATCATTCTGGGGCTGCTGGCCGGAGCCATAGCCAAGTTCCTGCTGCCGGGGCGCGACCCCGGCGGCCTCCTGGGTACGACCGTCATCGGCATCCTGGGCGCGTTCGTCGGTGGCTGGATCTCGTCCCGTTGGCTCGACCACCCGGTCAGCAAGCACTTCTTCGACGGTGCCACCTGGGTCGCGGCCATCGGCGGTTCGCTGGTGCTGCTGATCGCCTACCGGCTGGTCTTCGGCAACTCCCGCCGTAGCTGAGCACTGCCCCCGACAGCACGGAAGGGTGGGCGCCCGCAGGGGCCCCACCCTTCTCTCCGTTCCGCTCCCGGTTCCTACCGGTAGTTCACGAACTGGAGCGCGAAGTCGAAGTCCTTGCCCTTCAGGAGGGCGATCACGGCCTGGAGGTCGTCGCGGCTCTTGGAGCTGACGCGCAGCTCGTCGCCCTGGACCTGGGCCTTGATGCCCTTGGGGCCCTCATCGCGGATGATCTTCGCCACCTTCTTGGCGTTGTCCTGGGAGATGCCCTCCTCGATGGAGGCGAAGATCTTGTACTCCTTGCCGGACAGCTGGGGCTCGCCCGCGTCCAGTGCCTTCAGCGAGATGCCCCGCTTGATCAGCTTGGACTGGAAGACGTCGAGGACGGCCTTCACCCGCTCCTCGGAGTTCGCCTCCATGAGGATCTTCTCCCCGGACCACGCGATCGAGGCGCCGACGCCCTTGAAGTCGTAGCGCTGGGAGATCTCCTTGGCGGCCTGGTTGAGGGCGTTGTCGACCTCCTGCCGCTCGACCTTCGAGACGATGTCGAAACTGGAGTCGGCCATGTCCTGTGGCTCCTTGTATCGGGGTGCGTGTCGGTGCGTGCCGGCGTGCGCGGCGGCGGCCGCCGGGCCCGGCATCCTGCCGGGCCGCATCCGCACCAGCCTAGCCACCCCGGGACCCGGGGGCTGGAGATCAACCGGGTGGCGAAGCACCCCCGTGGATCAGGTATTGTTTACGTCGTTGCCGGGGAACACCGCCGCAAGCGGGTTCGATTGGCAGCAAACTTGGCGGTGTGCCCGAGCGGCCAAAGGGAGCAGACTGTAAATCTGCCGGCTCAGCCTTCCCAGGTTCGAATCCTGGCGCCGCCACAGTAGGGAAACCCCCTCTGATCAGGTTGATTACCTGATCAGAGGGGGTTTCTCGTTGTCGGATCCCGACCGAACGATGGGGGGCGCCGGGAGCCGGCGCCCCCCGACCGGCCCCCGACC
>NZ_MUNF01000773.1 GCF_002154555.1 Streptomyces murinus | reverse complement strand
GGACGGCGAAGGACTTGGCGGCGGAGGCGGTGTTGCGCGCGGTCACGGTGGTGGTGGCCCGGCCGTCGCCGTCGAGGGTGACGGCGCCGAGGCTCACCTGATCCTTGGCGTTCAGGCCGCCCTTGGCCTCGTCGAGTCTCCGGCCCGCCTCCGCCGAGGCCGAGGCGAGCGCGTCGCCGCCCCGGGAGGCGAGCGAGGCGGCGGCGGAGGCGGCGGAGGCGGCCTGTTCGGCGGGGGTGGGGGAGTTCTGGGAGCCGTTGCCGCAGCCGGCGGCGGACGCCATGACCAGGGCCAGTACCGCGCCCGCCGCGCCCCGTCCGCCGAGCCCTGCCATAGGTGCCTCCGATGCCCTCGCCGCGATGCGTTCCCCTCAGTGAAGGGTGGGCGGCCGCACCCCGCACACCGGGTGCGACACCTGGGCCACACAGGCACCCGAAAGGCCCCCAGGACGCCGCTGAACAGGCGATGTGAGCGGCGCGGGCGCCCTCGCCGGGCGGGCCGGCGCACTCTGACGGATAGTGGTGGGGGGACCTGGTCCCCTGGCAGCACCCGTCTTGGCGTCTTGGCACAGGAGGCCCGATGCGCGCTTCACGGCCGCTGGCCGCGCTCACCGGTTTCGCGTTGCTCGGCATCGCGCTCACCGCCTGCCAGGACCAGGCGTCCGGTCAGATCGTGGCACGCAACGACGGACGGGTCGTACAGACCCTCACCAATCCCTCGGTCAGGGGCTGCCACCGCTTCCCCGGAGGCGTCACCCACGTGACCAACCTGACCCAGAGCAGCCTGCGCATGTACACGACCCGCGACTGCACCGTGCCCGCGGGCGGCGCGTACGATTTCGTGGACATCGGCGCGACGGACCAGGTGGTGCGGGCGACCGGGCTGTGGAACAGCTTCGACTTCGCACCGGAGTGAGGCTTCGCACCGGAACGATGGGTGACGGCCCCGGCCGACGGCTCCCCTCGCGGCACTGAACGCGTTCGTCCGTCAACAGGCCCACGCGTAGGGCCGGTCGGCGGCGGAGGTCACCGGGACTTCCCCCGATGCGCCGCAAGCCGCTCCCGGGCGTCGGTATACGTCTCCGCGTCGATCTCCCCGGACGCGAACCGCCGGTCAAGGATCTCCTCCGGCGTCTCCCGGGCCGAGCCGCGCTCCTGCCCGCTGTGATGCCGAGTGAGCCGCAGCATCGCCCAGCCGAGAAGCCCGAGCAGCGCGATCCACACGAGGGGCATGAAGGCCATCCAGACCCACCCCCCGCCACCGTCCTCGTACACCATCCGGCTCACCACCCTGAAAGACCCCGTACCTCCACCATTCCCCGATCGCCCACCCGTCGACAGGGCCTTTCGGCCCTCTGGAGGACGGGTTCCGGCCCACCTGGCGGCGGCGGGTGCGTGAGCGCACCCGCCCCTCGTCCGTCCGCCCGCTCTCCCTACGGGTTTGTCGATACGATGGCCGTTATGGCGAGTTGGGGGAGTGCTGGGTGGAACCGTTGATCGACTTGGTGTTCTCGGCGGTCGGCACGGTCGCCTCCGGTGCGCTGTCCGGGGCGGGCGGCGAGATGGGCAGACGGATCTCCGAGCGGCTGCACGGACTGCTCGGCCGGGCGGGATCCGAGCCGGGCACCCCTGCCGGCCGGCAGGTGCTCGTCCTGCCCGTCACCGAGCACGAACGCAGGGCCGCCGCCTTACGGCTCGTGGAACTCGCCCACAGCTCACCGGAGTTCGCCCACGAGGTACGGGAATGGGTCCGCGAGGCCTCCCGGTTGGCGCCCCGCCCGGTGACGGCCGTGGCCCCCGGTGCCTCCCGCCCGCAGATGCTGCCGCCCGCGACCGCGGCCTTCACCGACCGCGAGGACGTGCTCGCCTGGATCAAGGGCCTGCTGGACGACGCCGACCGCGCACCCGGCGCACCGGTCGTCGCCGCCCTCACCGGGCCGGGCGGCATCGGCAAGACCGCCACCGTCGTCCGGTGCGCGCATGAACTGCGGGAGGAGTTCCCGGACGGAGTCCTGTTCGTCGATCTGGCCGGGGCGTCCGCCGGAACCGCCCTCACGCCCTCCGAGGCGCTCGTCCGTCTCCTGGAGGGCCTCAAGGTCGGCACCGTCCCCGGCGACGAGGCACGGCAGCGGGACCTGTTCCGGGACTGCACGGCCGACCGGCGCATGATCGTCGTACTGGACAACGCACTGGACGACGCGCAGGTGCTCCCCCTGCTGCCCGCCTCGCCCGGCTCCCTCGTCCTGGTGAGCAGCCGGCACCGCCTCGGCCGGCTCGTGGCCGAACACGGCGCGCACCCCTTCACCCTGCGACCGCTGTCGACCGCGGACTCCGTCCTGCTGCTGCGCCGCGTCGCCGGGCACAACCGGTCGGCCGCCCCGGAGGAGGTCGTCCGGGCCGTCGCGGAGGGCACCGGCGGCATCCCGCTCGCGGTGTGCACCACCGGCGCCGGACTCGCCGTCCGGGAACACCTCTCCTGGGACCGGGTGGCGCGCGGACTCGCCGACCGGATCCACGGCACGCGGCAGACAGGAGCCCTCATGGGTGACACCGACCCGCACGCCCCCGCCGACCCCGTCCGGCTCGCCCAGGACGTGTCGTACGGCGAACTCGACCCCGAGTGCGCCGCGTTCTATCGCGCGCTGGCGGTCTGGTCCTGGCCGACCGTGAGCGTCCTGTGCGCCGCGCACGCGGCCGGTGTCGAGGAGGACCGGGCGCGGGACATGCTGGAGCGGCTGGCCCGGGTCCATCTGCTGGAGGAGGTCGCGGAGGAGCGCTACCGCTTCCACGACCTGGCCCGCGCGCACGCCCGCGAGCTGGCGGTCGCCGAGGACGGGGACCGCCGGATGCGCGAGGCGGTCCGCCGGGTGGCGGTCGCGTATCTGCGGTTCGCGGCGGCCGCGGACCTGCGGGTGATCCCGCACCGCTGGCACCTCGGCCCCGTCTACGACCGGCTCACCGTACCGGAGCACCCCGAACCGGGCGACAGCGCACGGGCGTTGCGGGAGCTGCGCGCCGAGCGGGAGAACCTCGCGGCCGTCATCCACGCGGCCGAGCACCACGGCTACGACGACCTCGTGTGGCAGCTGTGCGAGGCGATGTGGAGCCTGCATCTGCGGCTCGGCTTCCACGCCCAGTGGATCGAGACGCATCTGCGCGGGGTCGAGGCCGCCCGGCGCAGCGCCGAGGAGTTCGGCGACCGGCGCGCGGTGGGCCGCATGCTGGTCCAACTGGCCTTCGCCTATATGGGAGTCGGCGACGCCGACAGGGCGGAGGAGGCCCTGGAAGCGGCGATCACCGCCGACGCGGCATGCGGTCATCTCCGTGGCCGGGCGACCGCCCTGGAAGCCCTCGGGCTGCTCCGCCTCAAGCTGTGGCGCCATGACGAGGCACGCCTCGGCTTCGAGGAGGCCCAGCGTGTGCTCGGCGGTATCCGCGAGGGCGACGACGGCCGGCGGGACGTCCCCCGCGCCACCGCGCTCCTGGAGCACCACATCGGCCGTGCCCTCACCCAAGAAGGCGCGTTCCCGGCCGCGTTGGCGAAGCTGAACGACGCGCTCGTGCGCTTCCGCACCCTGCCCGAGGGCGCGGACACCTACAACGAGGGCCGCGTCTACATGAGCCTGGGCGAGACCCACCTGCGCGCGGGCGACCCCGAACTCGCCCTCGTCTGCCTGGACAAGGCCGTCGAGACCATGACGGCCGAGGGCGCGGACCTCCAGCTCGCCGACGCGCTGGAGCAGCGGGCCGAGGGCCATCGGCTCGCCGGCCACCCGGCGGAGGCCGCCGAGGATCTCCGGGCCGCCGCGGCGCGGTACGAGAAGCAGGAGGACGCGGTCGGCGCCGAGCGGGTACGGGAGCGGCTCGCCGCGCTGGCGGGCTGAGCGGCGGAGCCTACGCCGGATGCGTCGGCAGTCGTTCGATCGTCACCCGGTGGGTCACCGTGCCGGTGCGGACCGTCAGTTCGGGGATGGCCTCGGAGAGTTTGCGGCCGGTGGTGAGCCAGGTGTGCAGGGCGGAGGCGTAGGCGGCCGGGTCGCACAGGTTCGGGCGGCCGTCGGGCGCGGTGGCGGCGGACAGGCGGAGCAGATCGCCCCGGCGGGTGCGGACGACGCAGCGGTCCGGGCCGTCGGCGTAGGCCGCCAGCGCGGAGTAGGGGTAGCGGGCCAGCGCCTCCGCGGTCCAGGCGCCGGGCGGGCCGAGGCGTGGGTCGTCGGCCGGGGCATGGCGCAGGATCACGTCCGCGAGGCGCAGCCGGCCGGCCTCGCGGGTCTCCTCGTCGACCGCCGTGTGCGCGTACGCCGTGGCCGCCGCCGCGAGTCCGTCGGCCGGGTCGGGGGCGTCGCCGGACACCGGGTGCCGTACGAGCACCACCTCCGGCGTCCGGCCGTCGGTCACCTCGGCGAAGACCCGAACGGGCGTGGTACGGCGGGCCGGTTGGTGGGGCGGCAGCGGCAGCGGGTCGAGCAACGCGGTGTGGCCGGTGGGCTCCGGCAGGTCCATGAGGCGGTAGAAGAGGCGGCGCAGCAGCCCCGCGGACTCGCCCGGCGCGGAACTGGCCTGCTCGGCGAAGTGCGCGTAGCGGTCCGGCTCATGGGCGGCGATCGCGGTGTCGATCTGGGCGCGCAGGCTGCCGCGCCGGACCAGACGGGGCGCCGTACGGCCGAGCGCGGCCACCGGGGAGTGCGGGTCGAGCGCGTCCTGCGGGAACGCCCCGAGGAGTACGGGCACGCCGATGGCCGCCGCGTAGTAGGTGACGCTGGAGTGGTCCCCGAGCACGCAGTCCGCCGCGATCAGGGCCTGCCGCCACCAGTCGAGCGGCGGCACGGCGTCCAGGCCGGCCCGCCGGGCGTGGTCGAGCCAGGCCCTGACCTGGCCGGGGCCGTGCCCGTACCAGATGTTCGGGTGCAGGACGGCGAGGGAGCGGTACTCGTCGGCCGGCAGCTCCGTGGACAGCCGGGACAGCAGCCAGGGCAGCAGATCGTCCGCGTCGGCCGCTTCGCGTGAGCCGGCCTGCGCGGCGCCGAACAGGGACCGCGACGACCAGGTCGAGCTGACGACGACCAGCTTCTGCCCGGGGGCCACCCCGAGGGCGCGGCGGAAGAGTTCACGCTGCGGAAGCGCGCCGATCAGCCGGTCGTAGCAGGGATCGCCCGCCAGTACGGCGGTGGGCGCGGCCTGTGGGCAGGAGGCGCGCAGCCGTTCCAGCTGCTCGGGGTGGGACAGGACGGTGGCCGCGGCGAGCGGACGGCCGCGGTGCAGCAGCCAGTCCGGCGAGAGTCCGAAGACCGGTGCGGCCGACTGCTGTTCGGCGTCCGGCGCGGCGAGCCGCTTGTTGTAGCCCATTCCGTGGGACAGGACAACCAACTCGCCCTGGATCTGGTCCAGTTCACCGCCGTAGCTCGCGGAGACGGCCAGGTCGAACGTGGTCTCCTTGGCCTGCTCCCATGGCAGGACGGGCAGCCCCATGCCTGTCAGCAGCTCGACCACCCCCGCGAGGAACGGCGAGGACCCCGTGCAGGTGGCGAACAACTGGAGCCGTACGTCCCCGCCGAACAGGGGCAGCACATCCAGCAGCCGGGTCGCGGATGTCACGTTGTGCACCACGAGCAGCACCCGGCGGCACCCCGCCCGGGTGCTGCTCGTGGTGCA
>NZ_MUNF01000772.1 GCF_002154555.1 Streptomyces murinus | reverse complement strand
GCCCGCTGATCGTAATGGGGGAGTGGGGGGCCGCCGTAGAGCGTGCACGGCAAAAGGGTTAAATTTGCACCCGGGATGCGTATTATTTACGCTCGCGCTATGAGGCTGCTGCGTTCCACCGACCTCGCCCTGCGCATTCTGATGCGCCTCGCTGTATCCACCGAGGACACGCCCGCGACCCGCAAGGTCGCCGAGGACATGGGCGTGCCCTACACGCATGCCGCGAAGGTCGTCGCCGAACTCCAGCACCTGGGCCTGGTCGACGCCCGCCGCGGTCGCGGCGGCGGCCTGGCGCTCACCGAACGGGGCCGTACGGCCTCCGTCGGCGCGATCGTGCGCACCTTCGAGGGCGACGACGAGGTGGTGGAGTGCGAGGGCGCCACCCCCTGCCCGCTGCGCTCGGACTGCCGGCTGCGCGGCGCGCTGCGCCGGGCCCAGGAGGCGTTCTACGGCTCCCTGGACCCGATCACCCTGGACCAGATCGTCACGGACCCCACCGGCCCGGTCCTGCTGGGCATCTCGATGCGCCCCGCCGAGCCGCCGCCTCTCTCCTGAGCCGCTCAGGGCATCAGGCGGCGAGCCACAGATCGGGCCCGAAAACCTCGTAGTGGATGTCGGCGGGCGCCACACCCTTCTCGATCAACTGGCCGCGCACGGCGCGCATGAACGGCAGCGGCCCGCAGAGGTAGGCGCAGGTGCCGGGCGCGATGTCGATCCCGGACAGGTCGACCAGGCCGGTACGGCCGCCGGGTTCGGCGTCCCGCTCGTAGAAGAAGGTGACGTCCGAGTCCGCGAGCTTGTCCGCGTACGCCCGGTGGTCGACGCGCAGGGCGTGGTCCGCGGGGGAGCGGTCGCCGTGTACGACGGTGACCGGCGCGTCGTGCCCGTCGGCCGCGAGCGAGGCCAGCATGGCGACCATCGGGGTCACACCGATGCCCGCGGAGGCGAGCAGCAGGGGCCGCCCGGCGACACCGTCGAGCACCAGATCGCCGTACGGCTCCGACAACTCGATGACGTCACCCACCCGTACGTGCGCGTGCAGCTGACCGGACACCTCCCCCTCCGGCGTCGTACCCCCGTGCACCCGCTTGACGCTGAACTGCCGTACGTCCTCGCCCGGCGCCCCGGACAGGCTGTACTGCCGTATCTGCCGCGCCCCGTCGGCCAGCTTCACCCCCACGGAGACGTACTGCCCTGCGCGGAAGCCCCGCACGGGGGACCCGTCGACGGGCCGCACCCGGAAGGACACGACGTCGGCGGTCTCCTCCTCCCTCCCCACCACCTCCCACTCCCGGAACTCCTGGCCGCCGCTCTCCTCGTACAGCCGCTTCTCGATGGCGATGAGGGCGTTGGCCATCAGCCAGTAGACCTCGGTCCAGGCGGCGGCGACCTCGGGGGTGACGGCCTCGCCGAGGATCTCCGCGATGGCGGCGAAGAGGTGCTCGTGCACGACCGGGTACTGCTCCGGTGCGACACCCAGCGAGGCGTGTTTGTGGGCGATGCGGCTCAGCATCGCGTCCGGCCGCTGGTCCGGGTGCTCGACCAGGTGTCCGGCGAACGCGGCGATGGAGCCCGCGAGGGCCGACTTCTGGGCGCCGGAGGCCTGGTTGCCGCGGTTGAACAGGTCCCGCAGCAGCTCGGGGTGGGCGTCGAAGAGCCGGGCGTAGAAGCGCTCGGTGATCTGCTCGATGGCGGTCCCCACGGCGGGGAGGGTGGCGCGGACGGTGGCAGCGGACTGCTCGGACAACATCGCGGACTCCTTGCGATCTCGACTGATCGAACGCTATTTAAATATGCATCCACGATGCAAATTTAAGGGTGGTGTCCTGCCTCACGTCCCCGCCCCACCCCGCCCGGCCGTTACGGATGCCGCCGCCGACAGGCAAGATGGGCGGCAGGGCAGTACACCTGCCGTAAGAGAGGCGTTCAGAAGGTGGACGTCGGGGTGATCAAGGTCCGCAACACGGATGAAACGGTGTTGTGGTGGGATGCTCCTGACCAGCAAGGATGGGGAATCGGAAGATGGACAAGCAGCAGGAGTTCGTGCTCCGCACCTTGGAGGAGCGCGACATCCGGTTCGTACGCCTGTGGTTCACGGACGTGCTGGGCTTCCTCAAGTCCGTCGCCGTGGCCCCCGCCGAGCTGGAGCAGGCCTTCGACGAGGGCATCGGCTTCGACGGCTCCGCCATCGAGGGCTTCGCCCGTGTCTACGAGTCCGACATGATCGCCAAGCCGGACCCGTCGACCTTCCAGATGCTGCCGTGGCGCGCGGAGACCCCCGGTACGGCCCGGATGTTCTGCGACATCCTGATGCCGGACGGCTCCCCGTCCTTCGCCGACCCGCGCTACGTCCTCAAGCGCGCGCTGGCCCGCACCTCCGACCTGGGCTTCACCTTCTACACCCACCCGGAGATCGAGTTCTTCCTGCTGAAGGACCGCCCGCTGGACGGCACCCGCCCGACGCCGGCCGACAACTCGGGCTACTTCGACCACACGCCGACCAGCGTGGGCATGGACTTCCGCCGCCAGGCGATCACGATGCTGGAGTCGATGGGCATCTCGGTGGAGTTCTCCCACCACGAGGGCGCCCCGGGCCAGCAGGAGATCGACCTGCGCTACGCCGACGCCCTCTCGACGGCCGACAACATCATGACCTTCCGCCTGGTCATGAAGCAGGTCGCGCTGGAACAGGGCGTCCAGGCCACCTTCATGCCCAAGCCGTTCTCCGAGCACCCGGGCAGCGGCATGCACACCCACCTCTCCCTCTTCGAGGGCGACCGCAACGCGTTCTACGAGTCCGGCGCGGAGTACCAGCTCTCCAAGGTGGGCCGCTCCTTCATCGCGGGCCTGCTCAAGCACGCCGCGGAGGCCGCCGCCGTCACCAACCAGTGGGTCAACTCCTACAAGCGCATCTGGGGCGGCTCCGAGCGCACGGCGGGGGCGGGCGGCGAGGCCCCCTCCTACATCTGCTGGGGCCACAACAACCGCAGCGCCCTGGTCCGCGTCCCGATGTACAAGCCCGGCAAGACCGGCTCGGCCCGCGTCGAGGTCCGCTCCCTGGACTCCGGCGCCAACCCCTACCTGGCCTACGCCGTCCTCCTCGCCGCCGGCCTGAAGGGCATCGAGGAGGGCTACGAGCTCCCGCCGGGTGCCGAGGACGACGTCTGGGCCCTCTCGGACGCCGAACGCCGCGCGATGGGCATCGAACCCCTCCCGCAGAACCTGGGCGAGGCCCTGACCCTGATGGAACGCAGCGACCTGGTCGCCGAGACCCTGGGCGAACACGTCTTCGACTTCTTCCTCCGCAACAAGCGCCAGGAATGGGAGGAGTACCGCTCGGAGGTCACGGCCTTCGAGCTTCGCAAGAACCTCCCCGTCCTGTAACCGCCTCTCTCCCGGGGCCGCCGTCCGAAAACGACCGGCCCCGCCCCCTCCCTCCTGCCAGAATCGGGCGCACGCCTATTCGACCTCGGGGGAGAGCCGTGAAGGACGCGACAGAACTGATCAAGGCTCTCACCGGCCTGGCCTGGCCGCTGATGGTGGGTGTCGCGCTGTGGCGCCTCTTTCCCCTGATCAAGGAGATAGTCCGGTCCCGGGGTTTCACGATCAAGGTGGGCGAGGCCGAGCTGTCGGTGCAGGAGGTCTCGGAGAGCCTGATCCGCACCACCGCCGACATCCAGGGCCGACTGGCCTCCGTGCGCGCACCGGCGGCCGGCCGCACCCTGGACTCGGTGCTCTGGGTGGACGACCGCCCGGAGAACAACGCCACCGAGGTGGCCCAACTCCGCGCCCTGGGCGTCGAGGTCACCCTGGCGAAGTCCACCGACGAGGCCCTGCGCGCCCTCGCCCGCCGCAACCGCCCCTTCGACGCCGTGATCTCGGACATGAGCCGCTGGGAACGCACCCGCACCAACCGCACCGCCGGCCTCGACCTGATCCGGGAACTGCGCGCCCAGGACGACCCGATCCCGGTCTTCATCTACGCCACCGCCCGCGCCCTCGCCCTGCGCNNCGCGGGCGGCACCGGAGTCGTCGGCTCCTCCACCGAACTCTTCCAACTCCTGCGAGGCGTAGGCGAGTTCCCGACCCAGCGCACCTGAGCCGAGGGGACCCGTAGCCGACGCGCCCCGGGGTACTCCCGCCCCCATGGCGAACATCCTCATCGGAACCTGCGGCTGGACCGACCGCGCCCTCCTCACCAGCGGCTGGTATCCGCCCGGCCACCGCGACACCGAGGGCCGCCTGCGCCACTGCGCCACGCGCTTCCCCCTGGTCGAGGCGGACTCCCCGTACTACGCCCTGCCCACCGTCCGCACCACCACCCACTGGGCGGAGCGCACCCCCGATGGCTTCCGCTTCGACGTCAAGGCGCACTCCCTCCTCACCGGCCACCCCACCCGCCTCTCCGCCCTCCCCGAGGACCTGCGCGAACACCCCCGCGACGACGCCCTCCTGACCGAACTCTGGACCCGCTACGCCGAGGACCTGGACCCCCTCCGCCGCGCCGGCCGCCTCGGCACCCTCCTCTTCCAGTACCCGCTGAGCCTCGCCCCCGGCC
>NZ_MUNF01000771.1 GCF_002154555.1 Streptomyces murinus | reverse complement strand
CGGCCCGGTCGCTCTGGGCGACGACCCGGTTGGCGACGGCCATGCCGATCCTGGCCAGGGGGCTCGCGTGGTGGCTCTGGAGGTTGGTGGCGGCGTAACCGGGGTGGGCGGCCAGCGCGCGCACCCCGGAGCCTGCCTCGGTCAGACGGCGCTGGAGTTCCAGGGTGAACAGGAGGTTCGCCAGCTTGGACTGGGCGTAGGCGCGCGTCGGGGTGTACCGGCCGCGCAGATTCACGTCCTCGAAGCTGATGCGCTGATCGCCCCAGCGGTGCGCGGTGGAGGCCAGCGTCACCACACGGTCGGTGAGGTGCGGCAGCAGCAGGTTCGTCAGCGCGAAGTGCCCGAGGTGGTTGGTGCCGAACTGCCGCTCGAAGCCCTGCGCGGTGCGCTCCTGCGGCAGCATCATCACGCCCGCGTTGTTGATCAGCAGATCCAGCGGGCGGTCCCAGCCGGCGGCGAAGGCGCGCACCGAGTCCAGGTCCGCGAGGTCGAGCCGGCGCACCTCGGTGCTGCCCGCCACCCGCGCCGCGGCGGCGCCGCCCCGCGCCTCGTCCCGTACGGCGAACACCACATGCGCGCCGGCCCGCGCCAGCGCCTCGGCCGTCACCAGGCCGAGGCCGCTGTTGGCGCCGGTGATCACGGCCGTACGGCCGGTCTGGTCGGGGATGCGGTTCACGTTCCACTTGCGCGCACCGCGTGCGCCGGTCGTCTCAGCCATGACCTCAATGTAGGCACCGACTACAATGCTGTCAATGACAACAATGCGGGTGTGCACCGGGATACGATGGCGCACATGCCCGCAAGCCGCCCCTACCACCACGGAGACCTGCGCGCCGCGCTGCTCCAGAGCGCCGAGCGCACCCTGCGGGAGAAGGGGGCCGGCGCGCTGTCGCTGCGCGAACTGGCCCGCGACATCGGCGTCAGCCACGCGGCGCCGGGCCGGCACTTCAAGGACAAGCAGGCCCTGCTCGACGCCCTGGCGATGGAGGGGTACGAGCGGCTGGACCGCGCCCTGACCGAGGCGTACGGAGCGGGTCCCGGCTTCGAGAAGCGGATGGCGGCGCTCGCGCACGCCTACCTCGGTTTCGCCGTCGAGCATCCCGAGCTGCTGGAGCTGATGTTCGCGCGCAAGCACCGCCCCGACAGCTCGGCACAGCTCGGCGCGGCGGTCGACCGCACCTTCGGCTCGCTCACCCGGCTGTTCGCGGACGCCCGGGAGAACGGCGAGATCATCGACGGCGACCCCGAGCGCATCGCGCTGACCGCCGCCGCGCATCTGCACGGCCTGGCCGCCCTCATCGCCAGCTCCGCACTGGACGCGGACGAGGCCGTGGCCGGTCTGGACGCGCACGTACATCTGCTGCTCCACGGCCTCAAGCCCCGCTGAGCCGCGTCCACTTGGTCAAACCCGGCTCTCCATAACCCACTTGACCTGCCCGGACGGTCATCTTCCCGCCATCGTGCCGTCATTGATCAGTAAGCCGGGCACCGCATTTGGGTAACGCGGAAGTCAGAATTCCGAAAGCCTCTTGTTGTCGCGTACTCAACAAGCGAGGGTCGTCGCGGGCCGCCGCCCCCATCGGCGAACACGCCGCTGGTCCCCCACCGGGGGCCTCTGCCCCACCACTTCAGGAGGCTGTACCTTGCGTACGACCAACACCCCCCACATATCCGGCAGATGGCGCCGGGTCGGCTCGGCCGCCGCCGCGGCCACCGCGCTCGCCCTGGCCGGCTTCGGTGCCGCCGCCCAGGCGGACGCCGCCACTCCCCACAAGGTCAGCGCCCAGACGATCGCCACCCAGGTCGCCAAGGCCCATGTGCAGACCACGAACGCGTGTGCCACGACCGCCAAGAAGGGCTACGCCTCCTGTGACGCGCTGCGCGTGACCGGTGGCACCACCGCCTTCATGGAGAAGCAGGCCGCGGTCAAGGGTGTCGCGCCCGCGACGATCAAGCCCAACGCCTCCTCCGGCACCCCGACCGGCTACGGTCCCTCGGACCTCCAGTCGGCCTACGGTCTGGCCTCCGCAGCCTCCTCCAAGGGCTCCGGCGAGACCGTCGCCATCGTGGACGCCTACGACGACCCGAACGCCGCGGCCGACCTCGCCACGTACCGCTCGTACTACGGCCTCTCCGCCTGCACCACGTCCAACGGCTGCTTCAAGAAGGTCAGCCAGACGGGCTCCACCACCTCGCTGCCGTCCGCCGACAGCGGCTGGGCCGGTGAGATCTCGCTCGACCTCGACATGGTCAGCGCGACCTGCCCGAACTGCAACATCCTGCTGGTCGAGGCGAAGTCCGCGTCGATGACGAACCTCGGCACCGCGGTCAACGAGGCCGTGAAGCTGGGCGCGAAGTACGTCTCCAACAGCTACGGCGGCTCGGAGTCCTCCTCCGACACCAGCTACGACACCAAGTACTACAAGCACGCGGGCGTCGTCATCACGGCGAGCGCGGGCGACGAGGGCTACGGCGCCGAGTACCCGGCCGGCTCCCAGTACGTGACCGCCGTCGGCGGCACCGCCCTCAAAAAGGCCTCCACCACGCGTGGTTGGAGCGAGAGCGTCTGGAACACCTCCAGCACCGAGGGCACCGGCTCCGGCTGCTCGGCCTACGACGCCAAGCCGTCCTGGCAGACCGACACGGGTTGCGGCAAGCGCATGATCGCGGACGTCTCCGCCGTGGCCGACCCGGCCACCGGTGTCTCCGTCTACGACAGCTACGGCGCCGACGGCACCGGCTGGAACACCTACGGCGGCACCAGCGCCAGCTCCCCGCTCATCGCCTCGGTCTACGCCCTTGCGGGCACCCCGAGCAGCGCCTCCTACCCGGCCAAGTTCCCGTACGCCAAGGCCGGCACCTCCGCGCTGAACGACGTCACCAGCGGCAGCAACGGCTCCTGCTCCACGAGCTACTTCTGCACCGCCCGGTCCGGCTACGACGGCCCGACCGGCCTGGGCACCCCCGAGGGCGTCTCCGCCTTCACCGGCTGAGCCACCGCCCCGAGGCCGTGACACCCCGTCGGGTCACGGCCTCGGGGCGGTGG
>NZ_MUNF01000770.1:281-9560 GCF_002154555.1 Streptomyces murinus | reverse complement strand
CCCTCCTCCCGCGCGAACGCCCGCTCCCCCCACCGCAGCGCGGGCACCGTCCGCACCAGGCCCGTGGCGTCCCGCTCCAGGACATGCACCTCCGCGATCCGGCGGCGGCCGGAGCGGTCACGGACCAGGTGGAGCACCACGGACAGGGCGGCCGCCAACTGGCTGTGCAGCGCGGCGCGGTCGAGGCCAGCGGCCGTGGCCAGCGCTTCCAGGCGGGCGGGGACGTCCCCGGCGGTGTTGGCGTGGACCGTGCAACAGCCGCCCTCATGACCCGTGTTGAGCGCGGCGAGCAGATGGACGACCTCGGGTCCGCGCACCTCTCCGACGACCAGCCGGTCCGGCCGCATCCGCAGGGCCTGGCGCACCAGGTCCTGAAGGGTGACCAGGCCCGCGCCCTCCTGGTTCGCGGGCCGGGTCTCCAGCCGGACGACATGCGGATGGTCGGGTCTGAGCTCGGCGGAGTCCTCGGCGAGCACGATCCGCTCGTCGGCGCCGACCAGGCCCAGCAGGGCGCTGAGGAGCGTCGTCTTGCCGCTGCCGGTGCCGCCGCTGACCAGGAAGGACAGCCGGGCGGCCAGCAGGGCGGCGAGGATCCGGTCGCCGCCTGGTGGGACCGTGCCGGCCGCCACCAGTTCGGCGAGGGTGAAGGCCCGGGGCCGTACCACCCGCAGGGCCAGGCAGGTGCAGCCGACGGCGACCGGGGGCAGCACGGCGTGCAGCCGGGTGCCGTCGGGGAGCCGGGCGTCCGCCCATGGCCGGGCGTCGTCCAGCCGGCGTCCGGCCACCGCGGCCAGCCGCTGCGCGAGGCGTCGTACCGCCGCCGCGTCGGGGAAGGTGACCGGCGTCAGCTCCAGGCCGCCGCCCCGGTCCACCCACACCCGGTCGGGCGCGGACACCAGGACGTCGGTGACCTCGGGGTCGGCGAGCAGCGGCTCCAGGGGCCCGCTGCCGACGAGTTCGGATCTCAGCCGCTCGGCCACCCCGAGGATCTCGGCGTCCCCGAGCACCCGCCCCTGTGCGCGCAGCGCCTGCGCGACCCTTGCCGGGGTGGGTTCGGCACCGCTCTCGGCGAGCCGTCGGCGCACCCCGTCGAGCAGGGCGGCCTGGTCGAGCGCCGCGAAGCTCACCGCGCACCCCCGGACTCCACCAGCGCCCGCTCCCAGAACCCCGTGCAGAACCGGGCCAGTGGGCCGCGCCCGCTCGCGCCCGGCGGTCTCCCGCCGCCCCTCGGCCGCAGCAATCCGGGTTCCACCGGCACCTCCCCCGCGAGCGGCAGGCCGAGCAGACGGGCCACCTCGCGGTCGTCCAGACCGGGTGCGTACGGGCCGCGCACCGCGACCCGCAGATCGCGGACGGCCATGCCGACGGCGGCGGCGATCCGGCCGGCCGCGGCGACCGCGCGCAGTTCGGCGGGGACGACGAGGAGGGCCAGGTCGAGCTGGGCGAGGACCTCGCCGACCCCCTCGTCCAGGCGGCGGGGCAGATCGACCACGACGGTGCCGCCGCGGCGCCGGGCGGCGGCGAGCACCGCGCGCACGGCCTGGGGCGGCACGGCGACGCAGTCGCCCCGGTCCCAGCTGAGCACCCGCAGGGAGTGCAGCGCGGGCAGCGACTCCTCCAGGGCGCCGCCGCCCACCCGCCCCCGGGAGGCGGCGAAGGCCGGCCAGCGCAGGCCCTCGGCGCCCTCGCCGCCGAGCAGCACATCGAGCCCGCCGCCGAGCGGATCGGCGTCCACCAGCAAGGTGCGCAGCCCCTCGCGGGCGGCGGTGACGGCCAGCGCGCAGGCCAGGGTGGACGCGCCGGCCCCGCCCCGGCCGCCGATCACGCCGACGGTGAGGGCCGGGCGGCCGACCCCCTCGGCGACATCGGCGATCCGGTCGACCAGCCATTGCTCGCCCTCGGGGAGGATCAGGACATGGTCGGCGCCGATCTCCATGCCGCGCCGCCACACGTCCGGGTCGTCCTGGTCCCGGCCGATCAGCACCACCTGGCGCCGACGCGCGGCCCCGAGCAGCCGATGAGCGGCGTCGTCCCCGACCAGCACGAGCGGGGCCGCCGCCCAGGTGTCCCCCTGGTCGGGGACGCCGTGGTGCACCTCGGGGGTCGCGCCCGCGGCCGCGCACAGACGCAGCAGATCGTCCAGGAGCGCGGCGTCCTCGGTGACGATGAGCGGAGTGCCCCCGCAGGCGGGCGGTGGGTCATGGGTGATGGTTCCGGACACGGTGTTCCCCCTTCGCCGCGCGGCCCCGTGGCCACGCGATTTCCCGACATCTGGAGAACCGGTGGGCGGCTTCCATATGAACGGCGACATGAACGGCGAGATGAAGGCCGACCGGAATCGGCCATACGCCTCCCGCAAACGGAACCGGCCGTGAACTCGCCGCGGCGGGAGTGCGTGGGAAACACGGTGCGGCGATCCGCGAAATAATGTGGATCTTGGTGGAAAACCGTGGACAACTCAGGCCCTGTGAATAACTCCGTCACCCGAACCGGTGACGCCGGTACCGACCCCTGTGCGGCATCCACAGCGCAGCCCTACGATTACCCGGAGTAACGGATCATGGACGCGCGGAAGCGGCGGTCGCGACGCGGAAGCGCCGGCCGCTCGGCCGTACGAGGGAAGGAAAGAGGCGGAAAAACCCGTCCGGACATGCGACGACCCCCGCCGGGGGGGAGAGCGGGGGTCGTCCCCACGGCCGACTCGGGGGGGGAGGAGCCGGACCGGGTTAGCACGGTCGCGAACGATCCGTGACTTCCATGGTGTACCCGAGAGCCTTCTCAGGCAAACCCACGCGCCACACCTTACGCCGAATGGTGGGCGCCTATGCTCGGGGACGTGGAAAACCACTCCTTGCCTCGCGCGGCGGCCTTCTTCGACCTGGACAAGACGGTCATTGCGAAGTCCAGCACACTCACCTTCAGCAAGTCCTTCTACCAAGGCGGGCTGATCAACCGCAGGGCCGCGTTGCGCACCGCCTATGCCCAGTTCGTGTTCCTGGCCGGCGGTCTGGACCATGACCAGATGGAGCGCATGCGCGCCTATCTCTCGGACATGGTCCGGGGCTGGAACCAGCAGCAGGTGCGGGAGATCGTCGCCGAGACCCTGCACGACCTGATCGATCCGATCATCTACGACGAGGCCGCCTCGCTCATCGAGGAGCACCACACGGCCGGCCGGGACGTGGTCATCGTGTCCACCTCGGGCGCCGAGGTGGTCGAGCCGGTCGGTGAACTCCTGGGCGCGGACCGGGTGGTGGCCACCCGCATGGTCGTCGGCGAGGACGGCTGCTTCACCGGCGAGGTGGAGTACTACGCCTACGGCCCGACCAAGGCGGAGGCGATCCGGGAGCTGGCCCTCTCCGAGGGCTACGACCTCGACCGCTGCTTCGCCTACAGCGACTCGGCGACCGATCTGCCGATGCTCCAGGCGGTCGGGCACCCGCACGCCGTCAACCCGGACCGGGCACTGCGCCGCGAGGCCGTCGCGCGCGACTGGCCGGTGCTGGAGTTCCGCCGCCCCGTCCCGCTCAAGAAGCGGCTGCCCACCCTGTCCGTACCGCCGCGCCCCGCGCTGGTCGCGGCGGCGGCCGTGGGAGCGGCCGCCGCGACGGCCGGACTCGTCTGGTACGCCAACCGCCGCCGCGGCACCGCCTGACGGGCCCCGCGCGGCGCCCGCACGCACCGCCTGACGGGCACCGCCCGACGCCGCACGCACCACCGGACGCCCGCCGCCCGCCACCCGAGGCCCCTTTCACCCCTGCTCGCTCCTTTCACCCCTGCTCGCGCCGGAAAGTAAAGAAGTGCGAGCAGGGGTTCCGCTTGCCCCCACCGCGCGGTACAAAGAAATCAGCGGCCCGCGCGACCATGGACATCCGAGAGGATCCCCAGTCACTACGCATTTGGCCCACGGACCACTGCATGAACACCGGGCACCCACGCGACGTCGACCCGTCGAATACGGGCCAGCCGCACCAGGTACGGGCAAAGTCCCCGTCCTGATGGGCGAGTTATCGAGGACGCTTGGTAACCCGGTGCTCATGCCAGCGGCGGTACGAGAATTCGTACCGCCGCATCTCTGTCCGCACCCCGGTGCGAAACCTCAAGGCCTCAGGCCGCGCCGCGCTGAAGCGCCTCGCACACCGCCGTCGACTCGCGCACCCCGAACTCGACCGCGCGCCCGCAGTGCGCGATCCACGCCGCCATGCCCTCGGGAGTGCCCGAGACATAGCCCTCCAGCGCCGCCAGGTACTCGGCGCGCCCCTGCTCCGCGTGGCCGACCTCGGCCGGGCAGACCGCCTTCGGGTCCAGGCCGCTGCCGATCAGCACGATCCGCTCGGCGGCGCGCGCGACCAGCCCGTTGTGCGAGGTGAAGGGGCGCAGCGCGAGCAGTTCGCCGTGCACCACGGCCGCCGTCACCAGGGCCGGGGCGGAGCTGCCCGCGATGATCAAGTCGGCGAGGCCGTCCAGCCGCCCGGAGACCTCCCGCGCGTCCGGCAGCGGCAGCTCGATCAGCGGCTCGTCCACCGCCTCACCGGCCTGGCGCGGCCGGCCGACCCGGCTCTCGTCGCTCGCCGCGGCCACCAGGTGCAGCCGGGCCAGCACCCGCAGCGGTGACTGCCGCCAGATGGACAGCAGTTGGCCCGCCTCGGCCGTCAGCCGCAGGGCCGCGCCCATGACCCGCGCGTCGTCGTCGGTGCCGAAGTCGGTGCGCCGCCGTACCTCCTCCAGCGCCCAGTCGGCGCCGGACAGCGCCGCCGAGCCGCGGGCGGCGCGCAGGGCCGCCTCGGAGGTGACCGCGTTGCTGCGGCGGCGCATGATCCGGTGCCCGTAGACCCGGTCCACGGCCTTGCGCACGGACTCCACGGACTCGGCCACGCCGGGCAGTGCGCCCAGGGCCGCGAGCGGATCGGCTGTCGTACTCATGAGTACGACAGTACGCACCCGATCGGCAGACCCCTCGAATGAGTGGTCTTCTTCACTCAACCATGCCACCTACAGCTATCACGCAACTACGCTTGGTGAACATGAAAATTGCTTTCGTCGGGAAGGGCGGGAGCGGCAAGACCACGCTCTCCTCCCTTTTCATCCGCCACCTCGCCGCGTCCGGGGCCGCCGCCGTCGCGATCGACGCGGACATCAACCAGCACCTCGGCCCCGCGCTCGGCCTGGACGAGGCCGAGGCGGCGGCGCTGCCCGCCATGGGCGAGCGGCTGCCGCTGATCAAGGACTATCTGCGCGGCAGCAACCCGCGCATCGCCTCCGCCGCCACCATGATCAAGACGACCCCGCCGGGGCAGGGTTCGCGGCTGGTGCGGGTGCGCGAGCCCAACCCGGTCTACGACGCCTGCGCGCGTCCGGTGGAGCTCGACGGCGGCGCCGTCCGTCTGATGGTCACCGGCCCCTTCACCGACGCCGATCTCGGTGTCGCCTGCTACCACTCCAAGACCGGGGCGGTGGAGCTGTATCTGAACCACCTGGTCGACGGCCCCGACGAGTACGTGGTGGTCGACATGACCGCGGGCTCGGACTCCTTCGCCTCCGGCATGTTCACCCGCTTCGACATGACGTTCCTCGTCGCCGAGCCGACCCGCAAGGGGGTCTCCGTCTACCGCCAGTACAAGGAGTACGCCCGGGACTTCGGCGTCGCCCTGAAGGTCGTCGGCAACAAGATCCAGGAGCAGGACGACATCGACTTCCTGCGCGCGGAGGTCGGGGACGACCTGCTGGTCACGGTCGGTCGCTCGGACTGGGTGCGGGCCATGGAGAAGGGCCGACCGCCGCGGTTCGACCTCCTGGAGGAGGCCAACGCCCGTGCGCTGGCGACCCTTCGGGCCACCGCCGACGCCACGTACGAGCGGCGGGACCGGGAGCGCTACATGCGCCAGATGGTGCACTTCCATCTGAAGAACGCCGAGTCGTGGGGCAATGAGCGCACCGGGGCCGACCTGGCGGCGCAGGTCGACCCCGGCTTCGTGCTCGGCGAGGGCGTCGGGGCGAGCCTCGAAGCGGGCGTGTCGGCTCCCGTCTAGAACCGCTCGTCCGGCGACTCCGGCCCGCCGCCTACCCCTTGACGGCCGGCGCCCCGGGGACTCCCTTGGGCGCCGGGGCCGGGTGGCCGGAGAGGTAGGACGCCCAGCCCTGCTTGGGCGCCTCACCCACCTTCAGGCTCCGCAGTTTCTCCAGGGTCTTGGGGTCCTGGGCGTCCAGCCAGTCGGCCAGCTGATGGAAGGAGACGCAGCGCACCTCGGGCTTGCCGCAGACCTTCTTCACCACGTCCTCGACGGCGTGCATGTACGTGCCGCCGTTCCAGGACTCGAAGTGGTTGCCGATGACCAGGGGTGCGCGGTTGCCGTCGTAGACCCGGTCGAAGCCCTGGAGGAGGCTGTCGCGTACCTGGTCGCCCCATTCGCCGAACTTGTCGGGGTCGCCCTGGGTCTTGGTGCCCGACTGGTTGATCATGTAGTTGTAATCCATGGTCAGCTCTTCGAAGTTGTGCCCGGGGAAGGGGACCAGCTGCATGGACAGGTCCCACAGGCCGTTCTTCTTCTTCGGCCAGAGCTGGTTGTCGATCCCGCTGGAGTCGTAGCGGAAGCCCAGCTGGCGGGCCGCCTGCACGAAGTTCTTCTGGCCCTCCAGGCAGGGGGTACGGCCGCCGATCAGCTCCTTGTCGTAGTCGAAGGGCAGCGGGGCCGCGTTCTTCATCCCGGAGTTCGTCTTCCAGTTCTCCACGAACTGCTTGGCCTGGGTGATCTCGCTCTTCCACTCGTCCACCGACCAGGTGCCGACCCCGCCGTCGGGCCCGCAGAAGTGGCCGTTGAAGTGGGTGCCGATCTCGTTGCCCTCCAGCCAGGCGAGCCGGGCCTGCTTGACGGTGTCGCTGATCCCCTGCTGGTCGTTGAAGCCGATGTCGGAACTGCCCGGCGAGTGCTGCGGGGGCTTGTAGAGGTCGCGTTTGTCCTCCGGCAGCAGGTAAACACCGCTGAGGAAGAACGTCATATTGGCGTTGTTCTCCTTGGCGACCTTGCGGAAGTGCGAGAACAGCTTCTGGCTGTCCTCGCCCGCGCCGTCCCAGGAGAAGACGACGAACTGCGGGGGCTTCTGACCCCGCTTCAGCCGCTCGGGCCTGGGCAGATGGGGCTGCGTACCGGTGTACGCGGTCGATCCGTCGCCGATCAGCCGGAGCACGCTCTTGGGTGCGGGTGCCGCGGGCGCCCCCTTCTGCGGGCCGGACGCCCCTCCCTGCACAGCATGGGTGCCGCTCCCGCACGCCGCGAGCGAGACGGCACAGGCCGCGGCGACCACGCCGACGGCGATCCTCTGGTTGGCGGCCATGTTCCGCCCACCTTCTTCCTTCTCTCAGACGAACGCTGACGAGGGCTTTTGTGGTGATCCGCCGAGTTTGAACCGACGGCACCGCCCAAGATCACACGGACCCGAGAAGGAACGAGGATGACAAGCCGATCAAATGACTTATTCACCATTCCGAGGGATCGGCTAGGTCATTTGCTCCGAAAAGATATGAATGATCTTTACGTGGCATTGCCGATCCTTTGCGAATCGTTACTCCATCCCTTCCCCTCTCGATCGCATAGGTCTAAACCAATTTTTCCGACGACCCTTGTCACCGCCCCCTCACGTCTGATGAGCTGTGGCCTGGGACACATCGGACACCCTCGAAAGGCGGATGTCGTGAGCAATGAGAGCCTGGCCAACCTGCTGAAGGAAGAACGCAGGTTCGCGCCCCCCGCCGACCTGGCCGCACACGCCAACGTCACGGCGGAGGCGTATGAGCAGGCCAGGGCTGACCGGCTCGGCTTCTGGGCCGCGCAGGCCCGCCGGCTGACCTGGGCCACAGAACCGACCGAGACGCTGGACTGGTCGAACCCCCCCTTCGCGAAGTGGTTCAAGGACGGCACCCTCAACGTCGCCCACAACTGCGTCGACCGGCACGTCGAGGCCGGCCACGGGGACCGGGTCGCCATCCACTTCGAGGGCGAGCCCGGCGACAGCCGCGCCATCACCTACGCCGAGCTCAAGGACGAGGTCTCCCGCGCCGCCAACGCCCTCCTCCACCTCGGCGTCCGCAAGGGCGACCGGGTCGCCGTCTACATGCCGATGATCCCCGAGACCGCCATCGCCATGCTCGCCTGCGCCCGCATCGGCGCCGCCCACTCCGTCGTCTTCGGCGGCTTCTCCGCCGACGCGCTCGCCACCCGCATCAAGGACGCCGACGCCAAGGTCGTCATCACCAGCGACGGCGGCTACCGCCGCGGCAAGCCCTCCGCCCTCAAACCCGCCGTCGACGAAGCCGTCCAGAAAGCCGGCACCGTCGAACACGTCCTCGTCGTGCGCCGCACCGGCCAGGACGTCGCCTGGAACGACACCCGCGACATCTGGTGGCACGACCTCGTCGCCGCCCAGCCGGCCGAACACACCCCCGAGGCGTTCGACGCCGAACACCCCCTGTTCATCCTCTACACCTCCGGCACCACCGGAAAACCCAAGGGGATCCTGCACACCTCCGGCGGCTACCTCACCCAGACCGCCTACACCCACTGGGCCGTCTTCGACCTCAAACCCGAGACCGACGTCTTCTGGTGCACCGCCGACGTCGGCTGGGTCACCGGCCACTCCTACATCGTCTACGGCCCCCTCGCCAACGGCGCCACCCAGGTCATGTACGAGGGCACCCCCGACACCCCCCACCAGGGCCGCTTCTGGGAGATCATCCAGAAATACAAGGTCTCCCTCCTCTACACCGCCCCCACCGCCATCCGCACCTTCATGAAATGGGGAGACGACATCCCCGCCAAGTTCGACCTCTCCAGCCTGCGCATCCTCGGCTCGGTCGGCGAACCCATCAACCCCGAAGCCTGGATCTGGTACCGCAAACACATCGGCGCCGACCGAACCCCGGTCGTGGACACCTGGTGGCAGACCGAGACCGGCGCCATGATGATCTCCCCCCTGCCCGGCGTCACCGAGGCCAAGCCCGGCTCCGCACAACGCCCCCTGCCCGGCATCAGCGCCACCGTCGTCGACGACGAGGCCCGTGAGGTCCCCGACGGCGGAGGCGGCTACCTCGTCCTCACGGAGCCGTGGCCCTCCATGCTGCGCACGATCTGGGGCGACGACCAGCGCTTCAAGGACACCTACTGGTCCCGCTTCGAAGGCAAGTACTTCGCCGGCGACGGCGCCAAGAAGGACGACGACGGCGACATCTGGCTCCTCGGCCGCGTCGACGACGTGATGCTGGTGTCCGGCCACAACATCTCCACC
>NZ_MUNF01000770.1:0-241 GCF_002154555.1 Streptomyces murinus | reverse complement strand
TGATCTGACCCCGTACGACGGACAAGGGGCGCCCGGCATCCGCCGGGCGCCCCTTCCGCAGGTCAGGGACCACCGGGTCCCTGCCGCCTTTCCCTCGCCCGGGAAGTTAGGTAAAGTAACCAAAGCGTCAAGAAGTCAATAAGATCCACATGGGTGTGCCGGGAAGTCTGGTCGGCAGGTACGTCGTCCTGCCCGCTTCCGGAGGTCCCCCCATCGTGACCGCGCCCCGCCCCCCGCACCC
>NZ_MUNF01000769.1 GCF_002154555.1 Streptomyces murinus | reverse complement strand
ACACCGGTGGCGTCGTCCAGGTACACCTCGTCGATGGTGCCGATCTTGGTGCCATTGCGGTCGAACGCCTTGCGGCCGATCAGGTTGCGCGGATCGATGTCGGTCTCCACGGCCCCTCTCCCTCCAGCTGGTCGCAACTCATCCGTAAGCACTACGAAAGAGCACATTCACTGCGGCGGCCACTTGAGAATCCGGCCGTTGACCTCGCTGGTAGGCTGATTGCGGCTGCTGACCCCGTGCGGGAGAGTCCTCCGACCCACCTCGGAGGCGCCGAAGGAGCAAATCCTCCCCGGAATCTCTCAGGCTCACGTACCGCATGGACGAGGTCACTCTGGAAAGCAGGGCGGGTGTCGACGGCTTCCGCTCTCACCGACGGTGAAAGCCGGCGCCGTCAAGGTGCCGGTGAAGCTCTCAGGTTGAGATGACAGAGGGGGAGGCCGTCCGGGCACCCGCGCCGTGGTGCCCTTCGAAGGTCGTCAGACCAGGAGGCCTCCGCAATGACCGCCCATCGCATTCCGCTCTCCGAGCTCGAAGCGGGCATCCCCTTCGAACAGCGCCACATCGGGCCCGACCAGGAGGCGCGGGCCAAGATGCTCGCCCAGGTCGGCTACGGCTCCCTGGACGAGCTGACCGCCGCCGCGGTCCCGGATGTGATCAAGAACGCCGACGCCCTCGACCTGCCGGGCGCCCGCACCGAGGCCGAGGTGCTGGCCGAGCTGCGCTCGCTCGCCGACCGCAACCAGGTCCTCGGCTCCATGATCGGCCTGGGTTACCACGGCACCTTCACCCCGCCGGTCATCCTGCGCAACGTCCTGGAGAACCCGGCCTGGTACACGGCCTACACGCCCTACCAGCCGGAGATCTCCCAGGGCCGCCTGGAAGCCCTGCTGAACTTCCAGACCATGGTCGCCGACCTCACCGGTCTGCCCACCTCCGGCGCCTCCCTCCTGGACGAGGGCACGGCCGCCGCCGAGGCCATGGCGCTGTCCCGGCGCATGGGCAAGAACAAGAAGGGCCTCTTCCTGGTCGACGCGGACGCCCTGCCGCAGACCATCGCCGTCATCCAGACCCGCGCCGAGCCGACCGGCGTCGAGGTCGTCGTCGCCGACCTGAGCGCGGGCATCCCGGCCGACATCGCCGCCCGTGACATCAACGGCGTGCTGCTCCAGTACCCCGGCGCCTCCGGTGCCGTACGCGACATCAAGCCGGTGATCGAGCAGGCGCACGAGCTGGGCGCGCTCGTCACCGTCGCCGCCGATCTCCTCGCCCTCACCCTGCTGACCTCCCCGGGTGAGCTGGGCGCCGACATCGCCATCGGCACCACCCAGCGCTTCGGCGTCCCGATGGGCTTCGGCGGCCCGCACGCCGGCTACATGGCGGTGCACGAGAAGTTCGCCCGCAGCCTGCCTGGCCGCCTGGTCGGCGTGTCCGTCGACGCCGACGGCAACAAGGCCTACCGGCTGGCCCTCCAGACCCGTGAGCAGCACATCCGCCGCGAGAAGGCCACCAGCAACATCTGTACCGCGCAGGTGCTGCTCGCCGTCATGGCCGGCATGTACGCCGTCTACCACGGCCCCGAGGGCCTTCGGACCATCGCCCGGCGCACCCACCGCTACGCGACGCTGCTCGCCGAGGGCCTGAAGGCCGGCGGCATCGAGATCACGCACGGCGCCTTCTTCGACACCATCACCACGCACGTGCCCGGCAAGGCCGCCGAGATCGTCGCCGCCGCCCGGGACAAGGGCGTCAACCTGCACCTGGCCGACGCCGACCACGTCTCCCTGGCCTGTGACGAGACCACCACGCGGGCGCAGCTGGAGAGCGTATGGGCCGCCTTCGGCGTCGACGCCGACCTGGCGGCGCTGGACGCGGCCACTGAGGACGCGCTGCCCGAGGCGCTGCTGCGCGGCGACGAGGTCCTCGCCCACCCGGTCTTCCACCAGCACCGCTCCGAGACCGCGATGCTGCGCTACCTGCGCAAGCTGTCCGACCGCGACTACGCGCTCGACCGCGGCATGATCCCGCTGGGCTCCTGCACCATGAAGCTCAACGCGACCACCGAGATGGAGCCCATCACCTGGCCCGAGTTCGGCGCGCTGCACCCCTTCGCGCCCGCCGAGCAGGCCGAGGGCTTCCTCACGCTCATCCATGAGCTGGAGGACCGTCTCGCCGAGGTCACCGGCTACGACAAGGTCTCCTTGCAGCCGAACGCCGGCTCCCAGGGCGAGCTGGCCGGTCTGCTGGCCGTCCGCGGCTACCACCGCGCGAACGGCGACGAGCAGCGCACCGTCTGCCTCATCCCGTCCTCCGCGCACGGCACCAACGCGGCCAGCGCCGTGATGGCCGGCATGAAGGTCGTCGTCGTCAAGACGTCCGAGGACGGCGAGATCGACGTCGAGGACCTGCGGGCCAAGATCGAGCAGCACCGCGAGCAGCTGGCCGTGCTGATGATCACCTACCCGTCCACGCACGGTGTGTTCGAGGAGCACGTCGCCGACATCTGCGCCCGGGTGCACGAGGCCGGCGGCCAGGTGTACGTCGACGGCGCCAACCTGAACGCCCTGGTCGGCCTCGCCAAGCCGGGCCACTTCGGCGGCGACGTCTCGCACCTGAACCTGCACAAGACCTTCTGCATCCCGCACGGCGGCGGCGGCCCCGGCGTCGGCCCGGTCGCGGTCCGCTCGCACCTCGCGCCGTACCTGCCCAACCACCCGCTCCAGCCGGCGGCCGGCCCGGAGACGGGCGTCGGCCCGGTCTCGGCGGCGCCGTGGGGCTCGGCGGGCATCCTGCCGATCTCCTGGGCGTACGTCCGGCTGATGGGCGGCGAGGGCCTCAAGCGGGCCACCCAGGTGGCCGTGCTCTCCGCGAACTACATCGCCAAGCGCCTGGAGCCGCACTTCCCGGTGCTCTACACCGGCCCCGGCGGCCTGGTCGCGCACGAGTGCATCATCGACCTGCGCCCGCTGACCAAGGCGACCGGCGTCAGCGTGGACGACGTGGCCAAGCGCCTGATCGACTACGGCTTCCACGCCCCGACCATGTCGTTCCCGGTGGCCGGCACGCTGATGATCGAGCCGACCGAGTCGGAGGACATCATCGAGCTGGACCGGTTCTGCGACGCGATGATCGAGATTCGCGCGGAGATCGAGAAGGTCGGCTCCGGCGAGTGGCCCGCCGAGGACAACCCGCTGCACAACGCCCCGCACACCGCGGGCGCGCTCGGCGGTGAGTGGACGCACGCCTACAGCCGCGAGGAGGCCGTCTTCCCGGCCGGGGTCTCGGTGGCCGACAAGTACTGGCCGCCGGTGCGCCGCATCGACCAGGCCTTCGGCGACCGCAACCTGGTCTGCTCCTGCCCGCCGCTGGACGCGTACGAGGACTGACCGCGCCGCAGCCGTGCCCCCGAGGGCCCCGTCCGGATGTCCGGGCGGGGCCCTCGGGCGTCAGGGGTGCTTCGGCCGCCAGTAGGGGGACGGCCGGGACACCCGGGACACCCGCCCAGGGACGGACCCGGTCGCCCTACGCCGTCTCCAGGGCCACCTCGGTCGCCTTGATCAGGGCGACCACGTCGGAGCCCACGAACAGGCCCAGCTGGATGGCCGCGTCCCGGGTGATCGCGGCGGTCACCTCGCCGCCCGGGACGGAGATCCGCACGGTCGCCATGACGGCGCCGGTGGTCAGGCCGACCACCGTGCCGGGCAGCTGGTTGCGGATCGACAGGCCCTCGATCTGGGCCGTGGCGACGGAGACCTCGGTCGACTTCACCAGGGCGCGCACCGGGGTGCCGGGGGCGAGGGCCAGGTCCTCGGCGGCCGCCAGGGTGATGGCCGCGGTGAGGTGCTGGCCGCCCTCAAGGAGGACCTCGACGGTGGCCATGGCCTCGCCCGGGTGGACCGCGGTGACGCTGCCGGGGAGCTGGTTGCGGATGCTCAGGGTCATGGGCACCCACCGTAGAGCGCCCGTTGGCTCAGGCGGGGTATGCGTGGGTCTGGGTCGCTTTGACTGTCGCCCAGACCGGTGCACCGGGCTGGAGCTCCAGTTCGGCGGCGGCCACCGTGGTGAGGTCGGCGGCGAGCGGGAGCTCACCGGTGAGATCGGCGCGGATCTGGTCGCCGTGCGTCTCCAGGCCGGCCACCGCGCAGCGCCACAGATTACGGGCGCTGGCCCCGGTGGGCCGGTCCCGGAAGAGGGTCACGGCCGAGGGCGGGAAGGCCACGAAGGCCGGTCCGGACAACTCCTCGGTGGTGGTGATCGAGGGCCCGGCGTCCAGTCGTACCGTGTGGCCCGCGGCCTCGCCACGGTAGAGGTTCAGACCGACGAGCTGGGCGATGTAGTCCGTGCGCGGACGGCGGGCGATGTCGGCGGGGGCGCCCTCCTGGACGATCCGGCCGTGCTCCACCACGACCAGGCGGTCCGCGAGCACCATGGCGTCCAGCGGATCGTGGGTGACGAGGACGGCGACCGCCTCGAACTCGGCCAGATGGCGCCGGAGTTGGGCGCGGACCTCCAGCCGGGTACGGGCGTCGAGGGCGGCCAGCGGCTCGTCCAGGAGGAGCAGCCGGGGCCGGGTGGCCAGGGCGCGGGCGAGGGCCACGCGCTGGGCCTGGCCGCCGGACAGCCGGCGCGGCTTCGCGCCCGCGTGCTCGGCGAGCCCCATGCGCTCCAGCCAGGCCGCGGCCAGCGCACGGGCCTCCGCCTTGCCCCGGCCCTGGCAGCGCGGCCCGAACGCCACGTTGTCCAGCGCGGACAGATGCGGGAAGAGGAGGTAGTCCTGGAAGACGACGCCGACCGGGCGGGACTCCGGCGCCACCCGCTCCAACGGGACGCCGTCGAGCCGGAGATGGCCCCCGCTGAGCGGCACCAGACCGGCGAGGACGCGCAGCGCGGTGGTCTTGCCCGCGCCGTTGGGGCCCAGCAGCGCGACCACGTCACCGGGCGCCGCCGTCAGGGCCACGTCCAGCCGGAAGCCGCCCCGGTCCACGACGAGCCGGGCGTCGAGCCCCTGCCGGTCCGCCCGCTCCGGGTCCTGCGCGTCGGGACCCTGGGCGTCGGGGGCCGGGGCGTCGGTCATGCGTGCGGGATCCTTCGGCCGTGACTGCTCGGTGGGTGTGGTCCGCCGTCCTGCCGTCATGTCACACCCCCGTCAGCCAGCGGTCGCGCAGTCCCGCCAGCACCGCGATGGAGACGGCCAGCAGGACGAGGCTCAGCGAGATCGCGGCCTCGGGGTCGTTCTGGAGGGCGAGGTAGACCGCGAGGGGCATGGTCTGGGTGCGGCCGGGGAAGTTGCCCGCGAAAGTGATCGTGGCGCCGAACTCGCCGAGCGCCCGCGCCCAGGCCAGTACGGCGCCCGCCGCGACGCCGGGCGCGATCAGCGGCAGCGTGACCCGGCGGAACGCGGTGAAGCGGGAGGCGCCGAGCGTGGTGGCCGCCTCCTCGAAACGGGGGTCGGCGGCGCGCAGGGTGCCCTCCACGCTGATCACCAGGAACGGCATCGCGACGAACGCCTCCGCGAGCACCACCGCGGTGGTGGTGAACGGCAGGGTGACCCCGAACCAGGCGTCGAGCCACTTGCCGATGACGCCGTTGCGGCCGAGCGCCAGCAGCAGGGCCACCCCGCCGACGACCGGCGGCAGCACCAGCGGCAGGGTCACCAGGGCGCGCACCAGACCGCGCCCGGGGAAGTCGGTACGGGCCAGCAGCCAGGCCAGCGGCACGCCGAGGACGAGGCTGACGGCGGTCGCCAGGGTGGCGCTGACCAGCGACAGCTGGAGCGCTTGCCACACCTCGGTGCTGGTCAGCTGGTCCGGCAGGCTCCGCCAGGGGGCGCGGACGAGCAGCGCGAGCAGCGGCAGCAGGAGGAAGACGAGGGCGAGGACGCCGGGCAGCAGCAGTGGCAGCGGAACACCGCGGCGACCGGCCACGCGGATACGGCGGGGCGTCGTACCCCCGCTCCCACCGGCGCCCCCGCCCTTCCCGACACGGCGGCGCCGCGGCCGGTCCGTGCGGGGACCGGTCGCGGCGCCGGGCTCATCGGGTGAGGTCACGGCTTGAGGAACCCGGCCTCGCCCAGCACCTTCTGGCCCTCGGCGGACCGCACGAGGGCGATGAACGCCTTCGCGGTCTCCGCGTTCCTGGCGTTCTTCAGCAGGGCGATCGGGTAGTCGTTGACGGCCTTGGCGGACTCGGGGAACTCCACGCCCTCCACCTTGTCACCCGCGGCGTGCACATCGGTCTTGTACACCACCGCGGCGTCGGCCTCCTTCAGCTCGACCTTGTTCAGGGCGCTCTTGACGTCCTGCTCGTAGGAGACCGGGGTGAGCTTGAGGTGGCTGGCGTCCAGCGCCTTCTGGGCGGCGGCGCCGCAGGGCACGGTCTTGTCGCACAGGACGACCTTCAGACCGGGCTTGGTGAGGTCCTTCAGGGAGGCGACCTTGCCGGGGTTGCCGGGCAGGGTGGCGATCTCCAGCTGGTTGCGTACGAAGGTCTCCGGGGTGCCGGCCGCGTCCTTGGCGTCCGTCACGGTGGCCATGGTCTTGGGGCTGGCGGCGGCGAAGACATCGGCCGGGGCGCCGCCGGTGATGCTCGCGGCGAGGGTGTCGCTGCCGCCGAAGCTGAAGGTGACCTTGGTGCCCGGGTGCTGCTGCTCGAACTCCTTGCCGAGGGCGGTGAAGCTCTCCTGGAGCGAGGCGGCGGCGAACACGGTGACCGTGCCGGACAGCTTGGGGGAGGCGGAACCCGACGCGTCCGAGGCCGTGTTCGAGGACCCGGAGGAGGACGAGCAGGCGCTGAGGGTCAACAGGGCGGCGGCTCCCGCGCCGGCCAGCTCGAGCATCCGCCGGGTCCGGCGCACGGAAGGGGTCATCACGGTTCTGCTCCTCGTGTTGTGCGGAACGACTGTCGCGCCCTGGCACGGTTGTACGAACCTGCCGTGCCGCGATGATACTGCCGCATCTGCCAGCTGTAAGTCCCTTGTCGCATCGCATGAGCTGGGATCTTGCGCGGTGTGGCTGGCATGTGCGTTTGTACGGGGCTCCGTCGCGGGTACCGTCCTGCCGGAGGTGGTCGCAGGTGACACTCGCCCGACTCGCCCTGAGCGGAGATCTCGTACGGCCCTCCCGGCTGACCGTGCCGGACCTGCTGCGCTGGCCACAGCACCGGGTGGCCGTCAGCTTCGAGTGCGCGACCAGCGGCACGCAGCACCACCGCTTCACCGGGCCCCGCGTCGACGAGGACGTCGTACAGCCGCGGCCCGGTGAAGCGGTGGTGC
>NZ_MUNF01000077.1 GCF_002154555.1 Streptomyces murinus | reverse complement strand
GCCGGACGCGGGCAGCGCGAGGTAGGCGTGGATCTCTTTGCCGTTGCGGACGAAGTGGGTGTTCTGCCGTGCCTGGGGGGCGCTCATCTTCTGCGGTTCTCCTTGAAGGGGACGAGTCCGGTGGCCTGGGCGGCTTTCGGGTGCGAAGGGGGCCGGGGCCCCGCCGGGGCGGCGGGGCCCCGGCCCCCTTCGCACCCGAAAGCCGCCCAGGCCACCGGACTCGTCCCCTTCAAGGAGAACCGCAGAAGATGAGCGCCCCCCAGGCACGGCAGAACACCCACTTCGTCCGCAACGGCAAAGAGATCCACGCCTACCTCGCGCTGCCCGCGTCCGGCCGTGGGCCCGGCGTGATCCTCATCCAGGAGTGGTGGGGGCTGACCGACCACATCGCCGACGTGGCCGACCGGCTCGCCGCGGCGGGCTTCGTCGCCCTGGCGCCCGACCTGTTCGGCGGCCGTACCACCCACGACTCCGACGAGGCCGGGAAGATGATGAGCGACCTCCCCCTGGAACAGGGCGTCGCGGACCTGGTCGGCGCCGTGGACTGGCTCCTGGAGCACGAGGCCGTCAAGGGCGACGCCCTGGGCACCGTCGGGTTCTGCATGGGCGGCGGCTTCGTCCTCGCGCTCGCCGCGGCCGCCGGCGAGAAGATCGCCGCGGCCGTCCCCTTCTACGGCGTCTTCGCCGGCGAGGACCCCGACTTCTCCGGGATGAAGGCCGCCGTCCTCGGCCACTTCGGGGAGAAGGACACCTACGCCCCGCCGGAGCGCGCACAGGACCTCGCCCGGCAGATCCGCGGCCAGTCCGGCGCCCCCGTGGAGCTCCAGTTCTACCCGGCGGGCCACGCCTTCCACAACGACGAGAACCTCCTCGGCACCTACGACGAGACCCAGGCCCAGCTCGCCTGGAAGCGCACCCTGACCTTCCTCACGGAGCAGCTGACCGTTCCGGCGACCGCCTGACCGGCCCCGCACCGACCTGATCCACCCCGAGGGACCGGCCACCGACGGCCGGTCCTCCCGGGCCGACATCCCCGGGCCGACACGACGCCGTGCCGATGGGACGCCGCGCCGACACGCACCCGTGCCGCTACGACACCCGTGCCGCTACGACGCCGTGCCGTCACGACACCCGCGCCGCCACGGCCCCGACCCGCCGCCGGAGCATTCCGCCCCGGCCCCGCATTTCTTTTCCTGACGCAGAGGTGAGACATGCACGCTCTCGACGCAACCCAGCTCGACCAGTACGCCGCCAAGGGCTACCTCGTGGTGGAGAACGTCCTCAGCGCTTCCGAACTCCAGGAACTGCGCGAGGTCACCGACAGCTTCGCCGCCCAGGCCGGCGACGAGAACGCCGACCGCCGCATCCTCGACATCGGCGAGCACGAGGGCCACCCCTACGTGCGGCGCGTCAAGTCGCCCCACCGCCACCACCCGGTCTACGACGCCACGGTGCGCCACCCCCGCATCCTCGACATCGTCGCCGGCCTCCTCGGCAACGACCTGCGCCTGTACGGCAGCAAGATCAACCTGAAGCTGCCCTCCGGCACCGGCGACGCCATCCAGTGGCACCAGGACTGGGGCTTCTACCCGCACACCAACGACTCCCTCGTCGCGGTCGGCGTCCTCCTGGACGACATGACCGAGGAGAACGGGCCCCTCCTGGTCGTGCCCGGATCGCACCTGGGCGAGGTGTACTCCCACAACCAGGGCGGCCGTTTCGCCGGTGCCCTTGACCACACCCAGATCAAGGACATGCTCGACAACGCCGTCCAGCTGACCGCGCCCGCCGGGTCCATCACCCTGCACCACGTCCGCGCCGTCCACGCCAGCGGCCCCAACCGCTCCACCGGTTCACGGCGGATCATCTTCCAGAACTACGCCGCCGCCGACGCCTGGCCGCTCGTGGGCTGCGGCGCCCCCGGCGACCGCCACCTGTGCGCGGGCGGCGACTGGGACGCCTACCAGGACCTGCTGGTGCGCGGCCAGGACCGCCAGGTCCGCCTCGCCTCGGTCCCGGTCCATCTGCCGCTGCCCGGCGCGCAGGACTCCTCCTCGGTGTTCACCACCCAGAGCGGCGCCGACAAGAACTACTTCGCCTCCTCGGGAGCCATGGAGTGAGCAGCGCCCGCCAGTCCGCCACCCCGCCCGGAGCCGAGGCCGCTCCGGGCGGGGCCGGCGCCACGCCCCGCCCCGGCGCCCTGCGCGCCCTGTTCGTCTACCGGCTGATCTCCCGGGCCTACTTCCATCTGCCGGTCCTGTTCGCCTTCCTCTATCTGCACCACCTCGGCATCGCCCTCGCGCAGACCCTGCTGGCCCTGTACGGGTTCACCGTGATGGTCTCCGGGGCGTTCGTCGGCCGCTTCTCCGCCGCGTTCGGGCCCCGCACCCTCCTGGTCGGCGGGGAGATCGTCAAGGCGGCGGGCCTGCTGCTGATCGGCACGGTCGCCGGCGGCACCCCGGGCCTGGTCGCGGGACAGGTCCTGAGCGGCTTCGGCTACGCGCTGACCGCGAGCGTCGAGTCGCCGCTGGTCGGCGTCCTGGAACCGGACCGCGAGCGGGCCTCGAAGATCCAGGCCCGCACCCAGAGCTGGATCTTCGCGGTCGTCATGGTCTCCGGCATCGCCGGCGCCGTGATCTTCCAGCACACCCGGCTCACCGTGTTCCTGCTCTCGGCGCTCGCCTGCGCGGCCGCCGCCACCGCCGCCGATGGTTCCGGCAGCACGTTCGTGCCCGCCGTCGTGGTCGGCACCGGGTACGGCGCGGCCGTCTCCGCCCTGCGGCTCGGCGAGGCCGGGGTCTCCACCCTGATGCTGGAGATGGGCCAGCTGTGGAACCAGCCCGGCCCCGACGGCAACATCTTCTGCGGGATGCTCAAGCCCGACAAGCGCTCCAGCTGGTTCAAGACCCGCACCGAGGCCCCGCTCGGCTCCTTCCTCTGGCTCGACCTGGCCAACCGGGACATCGACCCCTACGCGGGCGTACTGGACCGGGTCAACTTCGACCAGATGTCCGTGTACGTCGGCCGCGGGGTCGGCGGCGGCTCGCTCGTCAACGGCGGCATGGCCGTCACCCCCCGGCGCTCCTACTTCCAGGAGGTGCTGCCCCAGGTCGACGCCGACGAGATGTACGGCACCTACTTCCCGCGCGCGAACTCCGGTCTGCGGGTCAACAACATCGACAAGGACTGGTTCGAGCAGACCGAGTGGTACCAGTTCGCCCGCGTCGCCCGTCAGCAGGCCGAGAGCGCCGGCCTGAAGACCACGTTCGTGCCCAACGTCTACGACTGGGACTACATGCGCGGTGAGGCGGACGGCACCGTGCCCAAGTCCGCGCTGGCCGCCGAGGTCATCTACGGCAACAACCACGGCAAGGTCTCCCTGGACAAGAGCTACCTGGCGGCCGCCCTGGGCACCGGCAAGGTCACCATCGAGACCCTGCACCAGGTCAAGACGATCCGTCAGCAGAACGACGGAACGTATCTGCTGACCGTCGAGCAGAAGGACCCCGACGGCAAGCTGCTCGCCACCAAGGAGATCTCCTGTCGCCACCTCTTCCTGGGTGCCGGCAGCCTCGGCTCCACCGAACTGCTGCTGCGCGCCCGGGAGACCGGCACCCTCCCCGCCCTCAGCTCCGCGATCGGCGGCGGCTGGGGCCCCAACGGCAACATCATGACCGCCCGCGCCAACCATGTGTGGAACCCCACGGGCAGCAAGCAGTCCTCGATCCCGGCCCTCGGCATCGACGACTGGGACAACCCGGACAACCCCGTCTTCGCCGAGATCGCCCCCATGCCGGCGGGCCTGGAGACCTGGGTCAGCCTCTACCTGGCCATCACCAAGAACCTGCAGCGCGGCACCTTCGTCTACGACGCCGCCAAGGACCGCGCGGACCTGCGCTGGACCCGGGAGCAGAACGCGCCCGCGGTCGCCGCCGCCAAGTCGCTGTTCGACCGCATCAACAAGGCCAACACCACCATCTACCGCTACGACCTCTTCGGCAAGCAGATCAAGGCGTTCGCCGACGACTTCTGCTACCACCCGCTCGGCGGCTGCGTCCTCGGCGAGGCCACCGACAACTACGGCCGGGTGTCCGGATACAAGAACCTCTACGTCACCGACGGCTCGCTCATCCCCGGCAGCATCGGCGTCAACCCGTTCGTGACCATCACGGCGCTGGCGGAGCGGAACGTCGAGCGTGTCATCAAGGAGGACATCGCGGGTTCCTGACGAGCGGCGGGGCG
>NZ_MUNF01000768.1:344-6405 GCF_002154555.1 Streptomyces murinus | reverse complement strand
CGGCGACTCCATCCTCAGCATCCAGATCGTCGCCCGCGCCCGGCAGGCCGGACTCGCCCTCACCACCAAGGACGTCTTCCGCCACCAGACCGTCGCCGAACTCGCCCTGCGCACCCAGGAGTCGGCGCCCCGGGCCACCGCCGCCGAAAAGACCGGCGAGGCACCGCTCACCCCGATCCAGCACTGGTACCTGGACGGCCGCGACCTGGGCCACCCGCTCCGCTTCACCATGACCCAGCGCCTCGAACTCGCCCCAGGCACCGGCGAGTCCAGCGTGCGCGAGGCCGTCGACGCCCTGGTGCGCCACCACGCGGCCCTGCGTACCCGGTTCCTGCGCACCGCCGACGGCTGGCGCCAGGAAGCCCTGCCGCAGGCACCCGACGGCGTCTTCAGCCATCACGACATGACCGGGACGGCCGACGCCGAACTGGAGGCCGAGGTCCAACGGCGCACCGAGGAGGCGCAGTCCGCACTCGACCCGACCCAAGGCCGCGTCGTGCGCGCACTGCTCTTCGACCGGGGCCCGGCACAGCCGCCCCAACTCGTCATCACCGCACACCACCTGGTGATCGACGGCGTCTCCTGGCGCATCCTGCTCACCGACCTGGAGACCGCCCACCGCGCGGCGGCCGCCGGCCGACCCGTCGAACTCCCCGCCACGGGCACCTCCTTCGGCCACTGGGCCACCCGGCTCCAGGAGTACACCCGCTCCGGCGCCCTGGCCGCCGACCTGCCGTACTGGACGCGCACCGCCGACGCCCCGGCCGCACTGCCCACGGGCCGCCCGGGACCCAACACCCACGGCACCGCCGCCACCCTCACGGTCACCCTGGACGCCGCGACCACCGACGCCCTGCTGCGCAAGGTCCCGGACACCTACCGCACCCAGGTCAACGACGTCCTGCTGAGCGCCCTCGGCCGCACTCTGGCCCGCTGGTGCGGGCGCGACACCGTCCTGCTGGGCGTGGAGGGACACGGCCGGGAGGACCTGTTCGAGGACGTCGACCTGTCGCGGACTATCGGCTGGTTCACCGCCGAGTACCCGCTCGCCCTCACCGCCGACCCGGACGCCGGATGGCACGACACCCTCCGCTCGGTCAAGGAGCAGCTGCGCGCGGTGCCGCTGCGCGGACTGAGCCACGGCGCGCTGCGTCACCTCGTCCCCGGCAGCCCGCTGACCGGCGCCCCGGCCCCGCAGATCGGCTTCAACTACCACGGCCAGTGGGACACCGGCAACGCCGGGAGCGACGGCCTGGTCCGCGGCTCCCTGCCCCCGGCAGGCCGGGACACTGACCCGGACGAACCCCGCCCCTACGTGCTGGACATCACCGGAGTCGTCCAGGACGGGCGCCTGGAACTCGGCTGGACCTACCCGGCGGCCGTCCACGACGAGGACACCGTCCGCCGCCTCGCCGAGGAGACCCTCGCCGCGCTGCGCGACATCGTGGCCCACTGCGCCCTGCCCACCGCGGGCGGCCGCACGCCCTCCGACTTCCCGCTCGCCCGGCTCGCCCAGGACCAGCTGGACCGCCTCATCGGCACCGGCCGCGACATCGAGGACGTCCTGCCGCTCACCCCGCTCCAGTCCGGCATGCTCTTCCACGGCCTCGTGGACACCGAGCACGCCTACTTCGACCGCACGGCCGTACGACTGGCCGGGGTCGCCGACCCGGGTGCCTTCGCCACCGCCTGGCAGCAGATCACGGACCGCACCCCCGCCCTGCGCGGCTCCGTGCACTGGCACGGCCTGCCGCACCCGGTGCAGATGGTCCACCGGCACGTCGAACTGCCCGTCACCCGGCTCGACTGGCGCGCCCTGACACCCGCACAGCGCGCTGAGGCCACCGAGCGGCTGCTCGCCGAGGACCGCGCGGCGGGCATGGACCTCACCACCGCACCGCTCACCCGGCTCACCCTCGCGGCCCTGCCCGGCGACGAGGTGCTGCTGGTGTGGTCCACCCATCACATCGTCCTCGACGGCTGGAGCACCGGACAGCTGCTCACCGAGGTGTGCGAACGCTACGCCGCCCTGACCGGCGGCCCGGACCCGGCGCCCCCGGCACGCCGGCCGTTCGCGGACTTCCTGCACTGGCTCGCCGCCCAGGACGAGACGGCGGCCGAACGGCACTGGTCCGAGGCGCTGGACGGCTTCACCGCCCGCACCCCGCTGCCGTACGACCGCACACCCGCCGAGGCCCACCGCGCCCGGTCCGCCGCCGCCGTCCACCACGAGCTGGACGCGGACGTCTCGCGCAGGCTGCGGGAGAGCGCCGCACGCGCCGGACTCACCGTCAACACCGTCCTGGAGGGCGCCTGGGCCCTGCTGCTGGCCCGCTCCAGCGGCCAGGACGACGTGGTGTTCGGCACCACCGTCTCCGGCCGCCCGGCCGAACTGCCCGGCGTCGAAGGCATGATCGGCATGTTCATCAACACCGTGCCGACCCGCGTCCGCATTCCCTCAGGGCCGGTCCTGCCGTGGCTGCGCGGCCTCCAGGAACGGCAGAGCGACGCCCGCCGCTTCGACTACCTCGCGCTGCCCCGCATCCAGGCCGTGAGCCACGTCCCGCCAGGCGAGCCCCTGTTCGACAGCATGGTGGTCTTCGAGAACTACCCGGTGGACGAGTCGGCCACGGCACGTACCGGTGTCCGGGTCGAGGAGGTGCGCGCCGACGACGCCACCACCTTCCCCTGGTGCCTGCGCGCCCACCTCGCCGGACGGCTCGGCTTCGACCTCGCCTACGACCCCGCCCTGTTCGACCCCGCCACCGCCGAGCGCGCCGCGGACCGCCTGGCCGCGCTGCTGACCGTCCTCGCCGACGGCTTCGACACCGACCTGGACGGGCTCGACCTGCTCGTCCCGGCGGACCGCGCACTGCTCGCGGCCTGGAACACCACCGCCCGGCGGGCCGCCCCGCGCAGCCCCGTCGACCTGTTCGCCGAACAGGCCCACCGCACCCCCGACGCGATCGCGGTCCACGACGGCGACCGGGAGCTGACCTTCCGGGAACTGCACGACTGGGCCGCCGCACTGGCCGGACGGCTGCTGTCCGACGGGCTCGCGGCCGAGAACCGGGTGGCGCTGCTCCTGGACCGCTCCGCCGAACTCGTCGTCGCCCAGCTCGCGGTGCTCATGGCCGGCGGCGCCTACCTGCCCGTCGACACCCGGGCCCCCGAGGAACGCCGCCGCACCCTGCTCGACGGGGCCGGCGCGACGGCCCGGCTCACCGCCGCCGACGTGACCGCCGCCCGGACCGACACCCCCGCACCGCAGCTCCCGGCCGCCGACCCCGACCGGCTGGCCTACGTGATGTTCACCTCCGGCTCCACCGGCCTGCCCAAGGCGGTCGCGGTACGGCACCGGGACGTCGCCGCGCTGGCCACCGACAGCCGGTTCGCCGACGGCGTGTGCGACCGGGTGCTGCTGCACTCGCCGGTGGCCTTCGACGCCGCCACCTTCGAGGTGTGGGCACCGCTCCTCAACGGCGGCCGGGTGATCGTGGCGCCGGACGGGAGCGTGGACGCCGCCCTGCTGCGCAGCATCGCCGACGGCGGCGGGCCGACCGCGCTGTGGCTGACCGCCGGACTGTTCCGGCTGCTCGCCCAGGACGCCCCCGACTGCTTCCGCGGTCTGCGGCAGGTGTGGACCGGCGGTGACGTGGTGCCCGCCCCGGCCGTGCGCCGGGTCCTCACCGCCTGCCCCGGCCTGACCGTCGTGGACGGCTACGGCCCCACCGAGACCACGACCTTCGCGACGTCCTTCGCACTCACCGACCCGCGGACGGTGCCCGACACCCTGCCCATCGGCCACCCGCTCGACGACATGCGCGTGCACGTCCTCGACGCCCGGCTGCGGCCCGTACCACCGGGCTGCGCGGGCGAGCTGTACCTGGCCGGGGAAGGCGTCGCCCGCGGCTACCTGGGCCGCCCCGGCGACACCGCCACCCGCTTCCTCGCCGATCCGTTCGGGGCGCCCGGCGAGCGGATGTACCGCACCGGCGACCTGGCCCGCAGGCGGCCGGACGGCACCGTCGAGTTCCTCGGCCGCGCCGACGACCAGGTCAAGATCCGCGGTTTCCGGGTGGAGCCCGGCGAGGCCGAGACCGCGCTCGCCGCCCACCCGGACATCACCGACATCACCGTGCTGGCCCGCGAGGACCGCCCCGGCGCCAAGCGGCTCGTGGCGTACGTCGTCGGACCGGCCGCCGACGACATCGAGGAACTGCGGGCCTTCGCCGCCCGCACCTTGCCCGACTACCTCGTCCCCGCCGCCTTCGTCCCGCTCGCCGCGCTCCCGCTGAGCCGCAACGGCAAGGTCGACCGGGCCGCCCTGCCCGCACCCGACACCCGGCCGGGGCACGCACGGGTGGCGCCCCGCACCGAGGCCGAGCGGCGCACGGCGGACGTCTTCGGCGAGGTGCTGGGCAGCGAACCGCCCGGCGCCGAGGACGACTTCTTCCAGCTGGGCGGCGACTCGATCCTCAGCATCCGGCTCGCCTCCCGTCTCGCGGAGGTCTTCGACACCGAGGTCACGCCCCGCGCCGTGTTCACCCACCCCACCCCGGCCGCGCTGGCCCGGCTGCTCGGCGACCGGCAGGGCTCCGGCCGCCCGGCCATCGTCCCGGTCGCCCGGGACGCCGTCGCACCGATGTCCCACGCCCAGCAACGCCTGTGGTTCCTCCACGAGTTCGAACCCGCGGGCGCCGAGTACGTCACCGCGCTCGCGCTGCGGCTGCACGGCACCCCGGACACCGGCGCGCTCCGCGCGGCCCTCGCCGCCGTGGTCGCCCGGCACGAGTCGCTGCGCACCACCTTCGACAGCGTCGACGGGCACGGCATCCAGCGCGTGCACCCGCCGCAAGAGGTCCCGCTGCCGGTGCACGACCTGACCGGGCTCGCCCCGGCCGAGCGGGAGACCGGGCTGCGCCGACTGCTCGCCGCCGACCGCGCCCGGCCGTTCGACCTGCGCGAGGGCCCGCTGCTGCGCGCCGGCCTGGTCCGGCTCGCCGACGACGACCATGTGCTCACCCTCGCCCTGCACCACATCGTCACCGACGGCTGGTCCACCTCCGTCCTGCTCGGCGACCTCGCCCACTTCTACCGGGCCGAACTCGGCGTCGCACAGGCGCCGTTGCCGCCGCTTCCGGTGCAGTACGCCGACTACGCGCACTGGCAGCGCACCACCGGGGACACCGGCACCGACGAGCACCTCGCGTACTGGAAGGAGCACCTGGCCGACACCGCCCCCCTGGACCTGCCCACCGACCGGCCCCGGCCGCCGGTCCGTACCAGCGCGGGCGCGACCGCCCGGCTGGTGGTGCCCGCCCGGACCGTACGCGGACTGACCCGGCTCGCCCGCGACCACGGGACGACCCTGTTCACCACGCTCGTCGCCGCCGCCCAGGCCTATCTGGCCCGGCTCTCCGGCGGCGAGGACATCACCGTCGGCACCGTCACCTCCGGCCGCGACCGGCCCGAGACCCAGGCCCTCGTCGGCTTCTTCGTGAACACCCTGGTGCTGCGCTCCCGGGCCGAGGCGGGAGCGCCGTTCTCCGGGTTCCTCACCGCCGTACAGGGGACCGTCCTGGACGCCTTCGCCCACCAGGACGTGCCCTTCGAACGGGTCGTCGACGAGGTCCAGCCGGTCCGGGACACCAGCCGCAGCCCGCTCTTCCAGGTCATGGTCGTCCTCCAGAACACCCCGGCCGCCGGCCTCGACCTGCCGGGACTGGACGTGACCGACGTCGAACCCGACTCGGACCAGGCCGCGTTCGACCTCACCCTGGAGTTCGCCGAGACCGGCTCCGGGGAGCTGCACGGCCTGCTCACCTACAACACCGACCTGTTCGACCCGGCCACGGCCGAGCGGATGGCCGGTCAGCTCGGCACCCTGCTGCACGCCGTCGCCACCGACCCGGACCGCCCGCTGGGCGCCCTGCCGCTGTCCTCGGACGGTGAGCTGAAGGCGCTGCTCGACCAGGGCCGGGGCGACTTCCCGCCGGTACCCGAGCGCACCCTGGCGGACCTGTTCGAACAGCAGGCGGCCCGCACCCCGGACGCGGTC
>NZ_MUNF01000768.1:0-297 GCF_002154555.1 Streptomyces murinus | reverse complement strand
GGCGACGGGAGTTCATGATCCGGGACGCGGGCGCCCACCTGGTCCTCGACGACCCCGCCGAGATATGGGCGGCCCAAGGACCGGAGTCGGCACCCACGGACACCGACCGCGCCCGCCCGCTGACCCCCGCCCACCCCGCCTACGTCATCTACACCTCCGGCTCCACCGGCACCCCCAAGGGCGTCGTCGTCACCCACCGGGGCCTGGCCTCCTTCGCCGCCGCGGCCGCCGAACGCTACGACGCCCTTGGGGGTGCCGGTGGAGCCGGAGGTGTAGATGACGTAGGCGGGGTGGGCG
>NZ_MUNF01000767.1 GCF_002154555.1 Streptomyces murinus | reverse complement strand
CCCTCCAGCTCCAGCACCCACACCTCGTTCTCCCCCTCCCGCAGCACCGGCCCGGGAACGTACAGCGACCTTTGGGGACCCACCGACCAGTAGCGGCCCAGGCAGAAGCCGTTGACCCACACGAATCCGCGTGTCAGGCCGGGCAGTTCCAGGCGTGCGTCCCCGGCCGCCCCGAGGACGGTGGCCGTGCCCCGGTACAGCCCGGGCATCCCCGCCGGGGGCGGCGCGGTGAACGGCACCGCCGACACGCCGTCCTCGAACGCGTCCAGGTCCAGTCCCCGGGCCCGCACCCCGTGCAGGTACTGCCGCTCGTGCAGCACACCCCCGGTGATCCCCTTCGCCTCGCCCAGGAGCGGCCCGTAGTTCACCCGGCCGAGGGACTCCACCCACAGCTCCACCCGCGCCGGACCCGCGACGGGCTCCTTGAGCCGCGGTTCCGCCTCGGTGAGCACCCCGGCCCGCACCCCGTCGACGTACACCACGGCCAGATCCCGCAGCCCCCGTACGGACAGCGGGTACGGCTCGCGCGGTCCGGGCACGTCCACCTCGTAGCGCACCACGCCCCGTGTGACGCCCAGTTCCTCGAAGGTGGGTGCCTGGGGGCGTGTCGTCTCCTCGCCGCCCAGGACGGCCAGCACGGCGTCCATAGGCGCCCATTCGGCGAGCGAAACCTCGGCCGGGGAGGCCAATCGGGCGGGTTCCGGCGGGAGTTTTGGCAACGGGCCCTCCTGGTAGCGCGCCAGTACCTCCCTAAAGCGCCAGAACTTCTCCGTGGGGCGGCCGTATTCGTCCACCGGAGCGTCGTAGTCGTACGACGTCACATCCGGCTGGAGCTCGCCCTCGTGCAGCTCGCCGCCCCGGTTCGCGCCCGCCCAGCCGCCGAAGCTCGTGCCGCCGTGCGCCATGTAGAGGTTCACCGAGGCGCCGCACTCCAGGATCTCCCGCAGCGCCTCGGCGGCCTCCCCGGGATCACGGACGGCGGGCGTGCCGGACCAGTGGTCGAACCAGCCGCACCAGAACTCCATGCACATCAGCGGGCCCTCGGGACGATGGCGGCGCAGCGCGGCGAAGGACTCGCGCGCGCGGGAGCCGAAGTTCGCCGTGGCGAGCACCCCGGGCACCGACCCGCCGGTCAGCATGTGGTCCTCGGGGCCGTCGGAGGTGAACAGCGGCACCGTGACACCCTCGGCGCGCAGCAGGGCGGCCAGTTCGGCGAGATAGCCCGCGTCGGAGCCGTAGCTGCCGTACTCGTTCTCCACCTGGACCAGGACCACCGGGCCGCCGCGGTCGGCCTGCCGGGACACGATCTCGGGCAGCAGCCGGCCGAACCAGGCGCGGACATGGCGCAGGTACCGCTCGTCCCGGGTGCGCGCCCGCCCGCCCGGTTCTGCCGTCAGCCAGGCCGGCAGACCGCCGTTCTCCCACTCGGCGCAGATGTAGGGACCGGGCCGCACGATCGCCCACAGGCCCGCCGCGCGCGCCGCGTCCAGGAACCGGCCGACCGCCGCCACGTCCCGATGGCGCCCCGGGGCGGGCTGGTGCAGATTCCACGGCACGTAGGTCTCCACGCAGTTGAGACCCATCGCCCGCAGCATCGCCAGCCGGTGCCCCCACTGCTCCTCGTGCACCCGGAAGTAGTGCAGCGCGCCGGACAGCAGCCGCACCGGCCGCCCGTCCAGCAGGAAGTCCCTCTCGCCCACGGTGAACTCGCTCATACCGCCAAGGCTCACCCCTTCCGGTGCCCGGCGCCATGGACGAAGATCGGCACCACTTGGACAAAAAGCGGCCGCCGCCGACGCCGCGAGGAGCAGCGATGTACCAGACCTGGATGCGGTTCTTCAGCCCCGGCCCCGCCCACCACCGCCTCGGCCTGGTCTGCCTCGGGGTCGGACTCCAGCACGGCGCGCTGCCCACCGTCGGCCCGCGCACCCTGGACCACCATGTGGCCGTCGTGATCAGCTCCGGCGGCGGCTGGTACGCGGGCGCGGACGGCCGCCGTACGACCGTCACCGCGCCCGCGCTGCTCTGGCTCACCCCCGGCGTGCCCCACCACTACGCCCCCGATCCGGACACCGGCTGGGACGAGGGCTTCGTGGACTTCGCCGGGCCCGCCACCGCCACCTACACGGAACTGGGCTACATCGAGCCCGAGCGGCCCGTGGTGGCCCTCTCCGACGCCGCGGGACCGCGCGCGGTCGTCGCCCGCATCGCCCGCGCCGCCCGCCGCGGCAACCCCCTCCTGGAGGTGGAGACCGGCGCCGCCGTGCACGAACTCCTGGTCGCCCTGCGCCGCGCCCGCGCCGAT
>NZ_MUNF01000766.1 GCF_002154555.1 Streptomyces murinus | reverse complement strand
GGCCTCACGGGCGAACGCGGGCGCGGTCGGCCACAGGCGGAGCGACTCGTCGAGCACCCGGCGCACATGGCGCAGCTTCGCCACCTGCTCATAGCCCGGACGCCCGGTGTCACCCCAGACCCGGTCCACCTCGGCCCGCGCCCTCGCCGCGATGTCCGGGTGCCGGGCGAGGTAGTACAGGGCGAAGGAGAGCGCGCCCGAGGTGGTCTCGTGCCCGGCGATCAGGAAGGTGATGACCTGCCGCCGGACGTTCTGCGCGGACAGCTTCTCGCCGGTCGAGGGATGCTCCGTGGCCAGCATCCGGTCCAGCAGATCCCCGTCACCGCCGCCCGACCCGCGCCGCTCCTCGACCAGGGCGTCGACCGTGCGGTTCAGATACGCCATGTCGGCCGCGTTGCGCCGGGCCGCGCCGCGCAGCAGCAGCGGGGCCAGCGGGCCGGGCACGGCGTTGAGCCGCTGGGCGTAGGTCAGCGTGCCGATCATCGCCGAGACGAAGGGATGCGGCCGGTCCCGCTCGAAGGAGCCGAAGTCGTGCCCGAACCCCGTCCGCGCGATCGTTTCCAGGGTCAGCTTGGTCATGTCCCCGGGCACGTCCACCGGGCGCCCCGCGGCCAGTTCCCGGTCCCAGCGGTCGGTCAGCCGCCCGGCGACCGCCAGCATCATCCCGTGGTAGCCCTCCATCGCGTCCCGGCTGAACCCGGGCACCAGGACGTCGTGCGCCAGCTGCCAGTTGGGCTCGTGGTTGTACGCGGTGAACAGCCCGTCCCCGGCGATCGGCCGGAGGTTGGCCACGCCCAGCCCGACATGCTTGGCGAACCGGGACTCGTCGGCGAGATCGGCGGCCGGCCCCGCCCCCCACACCAGCACGATCTCCTTGTTGAAGATCCGGCGCCGGAAGACGGGTCCCAGCTCGCGCGCGAGGCGCATCGAGTCCTGGACGGGCTTGCGCCGGTCGACGCCCACCACATCGCCGAGCAGCGGCAGCCGGCGCGGCGGATGCGGGACGCGGTCCAGTTCGGGCCACCCCAGCTCGGCACTACGGAAGCCCTTCGGCAGCCGTGGATCCCCGGTCGTAGCCGTGGTCCGCGCGCTCTCCGTCGTCTGCGCCATGACGCCGATCTCCCTTGACCCGGCGGGCCGTCGAGCCCCCGGCGCACGCCTGTTGTACGTGGATTCAACAACGGCTTCAGTCTGGTCCGCTTGTTGAACCGACGTCAAGTAAAGTGACGCCATGCCCGCGAACCAGGGGGAGCGCGCCCGGCGCCGCCTCAGCACCGGCGAACGCCGTGAGCAGCTGCTGACGGTCGGCGCGCGACTGTTCTCGGAGAGCCCGTACGACGAGGTGTGGATCGAGCAGGTCGCCGATCTCGCCGGGGTGTCCCGGGGGCTGCTGTACCACTACTTCCCGACCAAGCGGGACTTCTTCGCGGCGGTCGTGGAGCGCGAGAGCGAGCGGATGCTGCGCATGACGGCGGCCGAGCCGGGCGTGCCGGCGCGCGAGCAGCTGACCGCGGGGCTCGACACCTACCTCGGCTACGTCGAGGCCCACGCCCATGGCTTCCGCGCCTTCCACCGTGCCGACGCCGCGGGCGACCAGGCGGTGCGCCGGGTCTATCGACGGGCCCTGGCCGCACAGGAGAAGCAGATCCTCGCCGCCCTCGCGGCCGACCCCGAGTTCGGGCCGGTCTTCGAGGGTGCCCCGCAGCTGCGCCTCGCCGTGCGCGGCTGGCTCGCCTTCACCACCGCCGTCTGTCTGGAGTGGCTGCGCGAGGGCGAGTTGAGCCGGGACCAGGTGCGCGACCTGTGCGCACGCGCGCTGCTCGGCGCCATCGCCTGAGACCCGGACGAGTGGCCTGACTCCGATCGAGCCACCTGTCACCCATATGACGGAAGACCTGGAGCCGGGCCTCGGGGCTGACCTGCTCCTCCAGCGCCTGCTCTCCCTGCTCCTTTCTCGCCGCCGCCAGAGATCCGAACGTCGGGTGAGAGTCGGGGTGCCTGGTTGGCGCGCGCCGCGATCTCCGCTAGGTTAGGCAAGGCTTACCTAAGGAGGTCTCGGGATGGGTGACACCCAGGCATGGACGGCCGCCCCCGGCGCGGCGGAACAGGCGCGCTCGGTGCTCGCCGCCGCGTGGTCGTGCGCGGTGACCGCGGGCGGCGCCCGCGAGGAGTACGTCGGCGCGCACACCGTGACCGACGAGGGCGCGGTGCTGCTGACCGTGCCCGAGGACAGCGCCCTGCACGGAGCGGCCCTGTGCCTCCCGCGCCAGGACTCCCGCGCGGTACTGGAGTTCGCCGACGTGGCCCCCGTGGCCGTGCGCGACCGGATCCGCGCCCGGCTCTGGCTGGCCGGCCGCCTCACCCCGGCCGACGGCGCCCTGAACTTCCACCCCGCCCGGGTGGTGCTGCGGCGCTCCTGCGGCGCCGTACTCGTCGACCCGGACGAGTTCGCCACCGCCCGCCCCGACCCGCTGGCCGTCGCCGAGGCGGGGCTGCTCACCCATCTCGCCGAGGCCCACCCGGACGCCGTGGAGCGGCTCACCCGGCTGGTGCGGCCGGAGAGCCTGCACGCCGCGATCCGGGTACTGCCGCTCGCCGTCGACCGGCACGGACTGACCCTGCGCATCGAACGCACCCGCGCCCACGGCGACGTACGCCTGCCCTTCCACACCCCCGCCGACGACCTCGGCCAGCTCACCGAGCGGGTGCACGCCCTGCTGGCGCAGGCGAGCGCCGCCGGCTGCCCCCGGACGCTACAGCGGCAGCGCGCAGACGGCGACGGGTGACGCGAACGGCTCGCCCGCGGACCGCAGTTCACCGCGGTCGGCGTCCACATGGAAGACGGTGACGGTGCCGGAGCGCTGGTTCGCCGCGAACAGCAGCCGGCCGTCCGGGGAGAGGGCGATCTGCCGGGGGAAGTCACCGCCCACCGGCACCGTGCCGAGCAGCCGCAGCCGGGCCCCGTCGGCCTCGACGGCGAACCTGGCCAGGCTGTTGTGACCGCGATTGGCGAGGAAGGCGTACCGGCCGTCCGCCGTGACCAGCAGCTGCGCCGGGTAGTTGGTGACATCCCCGGTGGCGCCCGTGGACTGCGGCTCGCCGATGGCCAGCCGGCCGGTGGCGGGGTCGTACGCGCAGACCACGACCGTGTCGTCCACCTCGTTGGCCAGATAGGCGTGCCGCCCGCCCGGATGGAAGGTCAGATGACGCGGCCCCGCGCCCGGCCGGGTGTGCGCCTGGCTCACCTCGGTGAGCGTGCCCTTCGCGCTGTCGAGGCGGTACGTGTAGACGGTGTCGGTGCCGAGGTCCACCGCGAGCAGATGGCGGCCGTCGGGACCGGTGCGGAACTGGTGCGCGTGCGGCCCCTCCTGGCCCGGGCCGGGCTTCGGCGAGGTGTGCGTGACCAGGTCGGTGCGCTCGCCGAGAGCGCCCGAGCCGTCGATCGGATGCACGGCGACACTGCCCGAGGTGTAGTTGGCGCTGAGCAGCCACCGCCCGGACGGGTGCACCGACAGATGACAGGGGCCCGCGCCGCCGGTGCTCCGCGTGCCGAGGACCTGCCGGTCGGCGAGCCGTACGGCCGTCACCCCGCCGTCCTGGCGCTCGTCCACGGCGTACAGGGTCCGGCCGTCCGGGTGGACGGCGAGATACGACGGGTCGGGCACCCCGGCGAGCGTCCCGGACCCGGTGATCAGGCCCGACTCCGGATCGTACGAGGCGAGCCCGATGCCGGTGCCGCCGCCCGGTACGGAGGTGTACGTGCCCACGTACAGCGGGCGGGGCCCGTCCTCGCGGTCGGCGGGCCGGCGTCCCGGGGCGCCGGCCCGCCGACCGCGAG
>NZ_MUNF01000765.1 GCF_002154555.1 Streptomyces murinus | reverse complement strand
GGTGGCGTTGCGCAGTCGGGTGATCGCGGGTGGTCTGGCGGGGCGGGGCGCGATGGCCTCCCTCGCCCTGCCCGCCGTGCAGGTGGCCGAGCTGCTGCGCGACGAGCGGTACGCCGGTGCCGAGATCTCGGTGGTCAACGGCCCGCTCGCCACCGTCGTCGGCGGGCGGCCCGACGCCCTCGACGCCCTCACCGCCGACCTGGAGCGCGACGGTGTGCGGGTGCGCCGCCTCCCCGTCGACTACGCCTCGCACTCCGTGCACGTGGAGGAGATCGAGGACGAGGTGCGCACGGCGCTCGCCCCCATCACCCCCATGACTCCCGAGATCCCCTTCTACTCCACCCTGTCGGCCCGCCGCCTCGACGGCGAGCCGCTGGACGCCGACTACTGGTACCGCAACCTGCGCGGCACCGTCCGTTTCCAGGACACGGTCGAGGCGCTGCTCACCGACGGCCGTGCCGCCTTCGTGGAGTGCAGCGCCCACCCGATCCTCGTCGCCGCCGTCCAGGAGATCGCCGGGGAGCGGGACCTTCCCGTCGCCGTGACCGGCACCCTGCGCCGCGACGACGGCGGCCCGGACCGGCTGCTGCGCACCCTCGCCCAGGCCCACACCCTCGGCCTGCCCGTGGACCTCTCGCCGTACCTGGCGGGCGGGCGGATCGTGGACCTGCCGACGTACCCCTTCCAGCGCCGCCGGCACTGGCTGCCGGGCCTGCCGGAGCCGGAGACGGCCCTGCCCGCGGACGGCGGCACCGGATTTGCCGCCACCGGATCCCCGGCGGACTTCCCGGACGAGACCGCCGAGGACTCCTCCCCGCGCTCCGCGCTCGCCGGCCTCGCACCCGCCGAGCGGCGGCGGCACCTGCTGCGGCTCGTGCGTTCCGCCGCGGCCGCCGTGCTGGGTCTGGACGGTCCCGACGCGGTCGAGCCCGCCCTTCCCTTCAAGAGCCAGGGCCTGGAGTCCGTCACCGCCGTCGAGCTGCGGGACCGGCTGTGCGCCGCCACCGGACTGACCCTGCCCACCACCCTCGTCTACGAACGCCCCACCCCCCGCGACCTGGCCGGCCATCTGGCGGACGCACTCGGCGACCCGGCGGCCCCCGTGCCGGCACCGGCGGCGGAACCCGGCACCGGCACGGCCGTCGAGCGCCCCGCCGACGAGCCGGTCGCGATCGTCGGGATGGGGTGCCGTTTCCCGGGTGACGTGCGTTCCCCGGAGGATCTGTGGCGCCTGGTGGTCAGTGGTGGTGACGCGGTGGGCGGGTTTCCCGAGGACCGGGGCTGGGATCTGGAGGACCTGTACGATCCGGAGCCGGGCCGGGCCGGGAAGTCGTATGTCCGCGAGGGCGCTTTCCTGCGCTCGGCGGCCGAGTTCGATGCGGGTTTCTTCGGGATCTCGCCGCGTGAGGCGACGGCGATGGACCCGCAGCAGCGGCTGCTGCTGGAGACCGGCTGGGAGGCGCTGGAGCGGGCCGGTATCGACCCGACCGCCCTGCGCTCCACCGACACCGGCGTGTTCGTCGGCGCCATGGCCCAGGAGTACGGCCCCCGGCTGTACGAGCCCCAGGAAGGCACCGAGGGTCACCTGCTCACCGGTGGCACCATCAGCGTGGCCTCCGGCCGGATCTCCTACGTCCTGGGCCTGGAGGGCCCGGCGGTCACGGTGGACACCGCCTGCTCCTCCTCGCTGGTCGCCCTGCACCTGGCGGTACGGTCCCTGCGCTCCGGCGAGTCCTCGCTCGCGCTGGCGGGCGGCGCGGCCGTGATGGCCTCGCCCGGCATGTTCGTGGAGTTCGCACAGCAGCGCGGCCTGGCCCCCGACGGGCGGTGCAAGGCGTTCTCCGCGGACGCGGACGGCACCGGCTGGGGCGAGGGCGTCGGTGTGCTGGTGCTGGAGCGGCTGTCGGACGCGGTGCGCAACGGGCACCGGGTGCTGGCCGTGGTGCGGGGCAGCGCGGTCAACCAGGACGGAGCGAGCAACGGCCTCAGCGCCCCCAGCCGGCCCGCCCAGGAGCGGGTCATCCGGCAGGCGCTCGCCGACGCGGGCCTCGGCCCCGCCGATGTCGACCTGGTCGAGGCGCACGGCACCGGCACCCGCCTCGGCGACCCCATCGAGGCGGAGGCGCTCCTGTCGACCTACGGCAGCGACCGGCCCGCCGGGCGCCCGCTGCTGCTCGGCTCGCTGAAGTCCAACATCGGCCACACCCAGGCCGCCGCCGGCATCGGCGGAGTGATCAAGGCTGTGATGGCCGTCCGGGAAGCGGTCGTACCGCCCACCCTGCACGCCGCCGAACCGACCCCGCACGTGGACTGGTCGGCGGGCACGGTGGAGCTGGTCACCGAGGCGCGGCCGTGGCCGGAGACCGGCCGGGTGCGCCGGGCCGCGGTCTCCTCGTTCGGGATCAGCGGCACCAACGCGCACGTCGTCCTGGAACAGGGTCCCGAACCCGCGACGCCCCCGACCGGCCCGGAACCCGCCCACCCTGTTCGCGTGCTGCCGTTGTCGGGGCGTTCGGAGGGTGCGTTGCGGGCGCAGGCCGCGCGGTTGCTCCGGTGGTGGGGGGCGTGTCCGGAGGTGTCGGCGGTGGATGTGGCGTGTGGTCTGGTGTCGACGCGTTCGGTGTTCGAGCGGCGTGCGGTGGTGGTGGGTGAGGGGCGTGCCGAGCTGGAGTGTGGTTTGCGGGCGTTGGCCGGGGGTGAGGAGTCGGCCGCGGTGGTGCGTGGTGGGGTGGTTTCCGGTGTGGGTGAGGGTGTGGTGTTCGTGTTCCCGGGTCAGGGGGCGCAGTGGGTGGGGATGGGTGCGGAGCTGTTGGATGCGGTTCCGGTGTTCGGTGAGTGGATCGGTTTGTGTGAGGCGGCGTTGGCGCCGTTTGTGGACTGGTCGTTGGTGGATGTGTTGCGGGGGGTTGCGGGTGCTCCGGGGTTGGAGCGGGTGGATGTGGTGCAGCCGGTGTCGTTCGCGGTGATGGTGTCGTTGGCGGCGGTGTGGCGGTCGTGGGGTGTGGAGCCTGCGGCTGTGGTGGGTCATTCGCAGGGTGAGATCGCGGCGGCGTGTGTGGCGGGTGCGTTGTCGCTCGAGGATGCGGCGCGGGTGGTGGCGTTGCGCAGTCGGGTGATCGCGGGTGGTCTGGCGGGGCGGGGCGCGATGGCCTCCCTCGCCCTGCCCGCCGTGCAGGTGGCCGAGCTGCTGCGCGACGAGCGGTACGCCGGTGCCGAGATCTCGGTGGTCAACGGCCCGCTCGCCACCGTCGTCGGCGGGCGGCCCGACGCCCTCGACGCCCTCACCGCCGACCTGGAGCG